>NZ_CP084506.1:606780-910170 GCF_003113495.2 Edwardsiella tarda ATCC 15947 = NBRC 105688 | reverse complement strand
ACCCTTCATCATCCGTCAGATGGAAGTGGAATTTGTTCAGCTTATAGGCGGCCATCTGATCCAGCAGACGCTCGATGGAAGCCAGTGAATGGAAGTTACGTCCCACATCCAGCTCGATACCACGGTACTGGAAGCGCGGCGCATCCTCGGCGTCCAGCGTCGCGATCTTAGCGCTGCCATCGGCTGGCAACAGCGACAGAATGGATTGCAGACCGTAGAAGACACCCGCCTGGTCGTAACCGGTCACCTCGGCACCCTTGGTACCGATCTTCAACTGATAGGCGCCCGGTACCGCCATCTCGCCCTTAAACGCTTTGGTGGCGATCTGGGCTTTGATCGGATAGCCCCCCTTGACCTGCTTCACGCCCAACTGGGTCAGGCGCGCCTTGATGACGTCGGCACTGGCCGTGTTCAGTACCGTCAGATCCAGACTCACACCACGTGCCAGGTCGGCATCCTGCTGATGTACCTTCAAGGTCGTCGGCGTCGGCATGATCTGACCACGCAGGCTAGAGGCCGGCAGGGTCTTCACATCGGCATTCTTGGCGAAGCGATTCTCCGGCGTCATCAGGATGTTCTTGTCATCCTTGGTACGCTTCCACAAGTCACCGGTAAACGGCGTGACGAACTGGCTCAAATCTTCGGTATCGGTATTGGCGATCACCTTCGGCTTCGCATCCGGCGACGTCACATACCAACGCGGCAATACGTCGCTCTCGAATAACTGCCAATATTCGCCGACGATGGGGATCTCGACGCGTTCCCCGGCGGCAAAGCCCTTAAACTTATCCGTCGGCTCGATCTTATGCAGATCGCCGGTAATGAAGGTGATCTTGAACTGATCGTTGCCGCTCTTCAGGATCTGACGAATATTATGGAAATAGATGGCCCAATCTTTCCCCTCGATGGCGTTACCATCGTTGGTCAGGCTGATCACCGCCTGATTACAGGAGGCCCAGTCCGCGCCCAGGGCGGCACAGTTGACACCATTCTCCGCGCCACGGTTATCGGTAACGGCATAGTTCACCTTCACCTGGCTGCTGATGCGGTCAACCAGTTGCTGATCCGCCTGCGCCATACCACTCATGCCCAACAGACCCAGGGTCGTCGCCACTACGCTCAGTTTATAGCCTTTCATCATCATCGCTTCCCTTCTCTCAGTTCGCGTTACTGGCGCGGATTTCTTGCCACAATGTACCGCAACGTGCGGTGTAGTTATCGCCAGCGCCGCTCATCGCCGCCTCGATACACTGTTGGTAATTCAACACACTCACACTCTCTTTCTGCGCGAATGTCGCCTGTGCCGGGCTCTGTTTCATCACCTCCAGAATCGTCTTGCAGGAGGCGACCTTGTCATGGTTGCCCTTCGAATCTTCAATACACTTGCTATAGGCTTGCTTCAGTAGTTGTCCATCCTGCGACGGCGCGCTCGGTTGCGCACAGCCAGCCAATACGATTGCGGCCACGGCCACACCCAGAATCGCTTTCATCTTCTCTCTCCCTTGATTCGCTTAACGCCCCTCCGCGCGTGCGGAGGGGGGATCAACTCAGAATACGGTGAACGGTGCGATGACGATAAACTTCACGTCACGCTCATCCTGGAACATGTTGTTGTAACCACCGCCCCAGCTCGGGTTGTCGGAGTGGTTGTCGTACTGGGTGTAGTGCAGCTTAAACATCGTCCCTTTCGCGCGGCCGTCTTGGACCACATACATCGCATCCAGGCTATAGGCGCTCTCTTTCACCCGCTCGCTCTGATCGGCCCAAGTGCTGTTCGGCTTGGCATCCCAAGCATAGACATAGGAGGCACCAACGCCCCACCCGGGCATGTCCCACTTGCTCAGGTCATACATCACGCCGGCGAAGACCGCTTTCTCACCGTTGGCGTTGAAGTCGGAACGGTTATCCCACCAGATATCCAGGCGGCCGTTGGAGGAGGCATAGGCCGGCGTCATACGCTGCAGGAAGTAGCCCTGCTTACCTTCCGCCTTCACCCAGGTCCCTTCCAGACGCAGATCGAACTGGCCGAGCTTGTAACCGAAGGTCAGGGCTTGCAACCAGGCGGTGCCGTCATAGATATTGGCCGCGCTGTTGGCATCGGAGATGCGATCGTGCGCGCCGTAGAACTGGTAGCTACTGGTCAGCGGGCTACCGGCGACGTCGAACTTGTAGGTCCCCTTGGCGAAGTACTGATTCATAAAGCCCTGCGCCTGGCCGAAGGCCGCTTCCAGCACCAGGCCGTTCTTGAAGTCATACTTCCCGCCCAGGGAGTGCAGGTAGGACACCTCTTCGCCGCGATTATCCCCCAGCCCACCCTGATAGAACTTGTCCATCTCCAGGTGCCATGGCGCCTTGTAACGGTCGGTCCACATATAGGAGAAGCTCAGCGCGCCGGCGGTATCGAAATCGAAGTTAGCCCCGGTCTCGAAGCCCTGATAGGTGCCCGGCATGAAGCTCCAGTGCGGGGCGATCAGCGTCTGACCCGTCGGTTGGATCCAACCGATACGCGCCCACATCGGCCCCATCTTCAACTTGGCGGCCGCCTTATACAGGCTGATGCCGCTCTTATCGCCGCTGTAGTTTTCGTCATAGGCTTTGTTGATAGAGGAGAAGGCGATTTCGTTCGGGTGGCCACTTTCAGCCGACTCGGCCATCTCGATGGCGGTGAAGGCGCCGACATCCACACCGATAAAGTCGGCGGCATAGCCGGAGGAGAAATCGAGACTGGCGTTCCACGTCGAATGCGACAGGTTAGTCTTATACTGGCCGGTCTCTACATCCTTGCGATCACGCTCGCGCTGCCAATAGTAGATTCCACCGGTCATGGTTGAATCGTCAATGAACCCTTCTGCCTTCGCCTGCGATGGCGCCATGAAGCCGGTGCCCAGCGTTGCCGCTGCAACAGCAAGCGCCAGCACGCTGCGCTTAGCACGATGCGTAACCATAGAAAAATTCCTCTTTGACTGTAAAAACGCGGCTGGCGGAACAGCGCCCGACCAGGTCGCCAATAGCCCCATTGGGGTAAAAGTTATTGGGTGACGAGAAAAAAGCCTCGTTCACTTACTGCACTACTAGACTATTTTTCGCGACGCGAATTATCAAATGAAAAGTAAATTAGATGTATCAATTTTTGACCGAGTGCACATATTCTTATATTTAGTTACACAACGGTATAATTTAGAAATCAAGTAAAAAATAGCATTAAAAAACAGCGATATGTTTGTAATACCATTTATAAATGCAGACTAGATCACAGTAATGGGCTGGGTATAACTACGCGATGTACGAATAACTATTACATTACAACATGTTATTAATTTGCATCGCGAAATCAATTTTCGATACTACACGGTGTAACATCGAGAAAGAGAGGAAGGGAAAAAAGAAAGAGCGTGAGGTAAAAAAAGTCGTCGACAAAAAAAACCACGGACCTTGAGCCCGTGGTTTTTATCTCAGTTAGCCGTGACGACGCTTAGGCGCCGCTCTTAGCCCAGGTATCGCGCAGACCGACGGTACGGTTAAATACCAGATGATCGGCCGAGGAGTAATGACTGTCGGCGCAGAAATAGCCCTCACGCTCGAACTGGTAGGTCACGCCAGCCACCGCAACGGCCAGGCTCGGCTCGACGAAGCCCTGACGGATCACCAACGACTCTGGGTTGATGGTGGAAAGGAAATCCTCCGCCGCCCCCGGATTCGGCACACTGAACAGACGATCGTACAGGCGGAATTCGGCCGCAACGGCATGGCTCGCGGAGACCCAGTGGATCACCCCCTTCACCTTGCGCCCATCGGCTGGATCCTTGCTCAAGGTATCCGCATCGTAGCTGCAATAGATGGCGGTGATCTCGCCGTCGGCATCCTTCTCGACCCGCTCGGCACGGATCACGTAAGCGTTACGCAGACGCACTTCCTTACCCAACACCAGACGCTTGTACTGCTTATTCGCTTCCTCACGGAAGTCGGCGCGATCGATGTACAGCTCGCGCGCGAACGGCACCTCGCGGCTGCCCATCTCCGGCTTATTCGGATGATTCGGCATGGTCAACATCTGCACGCTATCCGCCGGCAGATTCTCGATCACCAGACGGACCGGATCCAGCACCGCCATGGCGCGCGGCGCGTTTTCGTTGAGATCGTCGCGAATACAGGATTCCAGCGCGGCCATCTCGACGTTGTTATCCTGTTTGGTGACCCCGATACGGCGGCAGAATTCGCGCACCGCGGCGGCGCTATAGCCGCGACGACGCAGACCAGAGATGGTCGGCATCCGTGGGTCATCCCACCCCTCGACGATCTTCTCGCTCACCAACAGGTTCAGCTTACGCTTAGACATGATGGCATATTCCAGGTTCAGGCGAGAAAACTCATACTGACGCGGATGGCACGGAATGGAGAGATTATCCAACACCCAATCATACAGGCGACGGTTATCCTGGAACTCCAGCGTACACAGCGAGTGGGTGATCCCCTCCAGCGCATCGGAGATGCAATGGGTGAAATCGTACATCGGATAGATGCACCACTTGTTACCGGTTTGATGGTGTTCGGCAAACTTGATGCGATACAGCACCGGATCGCGCATCACGATAAACGGCGACGCCATATCGATTTTAGCGCGCAGGCAGGCACTACCTTCGGCGAACTCGCCCTGACGCATCCTCTCAAACAGCGCCAGGTTCTCCTCCACGCTACGATCGCGGAAGGGGCTATTTTTACCCGGTGAGGTCAGGGTACCGCGATATTCGCGGATCTGCTCGGCGCTCAACTCATCGACGTAGGCCAGCCCTTTGCTGATCAGCTCGATGGCGTATTGATGCAGCTGGTCAAAATAGTCAGAGGAGTAACGCACCGCCCCACTCCACTCAAAACCTAGCCACTGCACGTCACGCTTGATGGACTCGACGTATTCGATGTCTTCTTTAACCGGGTTAGTGTCATCGAAACGCAGATTGCACAGCCCTTGATAATCTCTGGCAATGCCGAAATTCAGGCAAATGGACTTGGCGTGGCCGATATGCAGGTAGCCGTTCGGCTCCGGCGGGAAACGGGTATGCACGCTGGTGTGTTTACCGGACGCCAGATCTTCATCGATAATCTGACGGATAAAGTTGGTTGGGCGGGCTTCAGCCTCACTCATCTTCGGCTCCTCTTGCCAAAAAATACGTTCTCATCGTGTCATGATCTAACAACCACCGGCAGGACACAACCACTGTAACGGTAAAATCCCCACGTTTTTTTGCCGTCCCCCCGTGCCATCGCTTACTCGCTCAGCACGATCCCCCCACCCGCGCAAGCGAGGCGCGGTAAAGCGCGCATAAAAAAAGCGGGAGGCCCCTTTCGGCACCTCCCGCGATCAACGACGCTGATGCGTCAAGCGTTACTTGTTCAGCAGGGTATACAGCTTGCTTTCCCCGGCGACAACTTGGCCAGAGGCCTGCGCGCCAATCCCACCGAACTCATCGATATTGCTGACGACAACCGGGCTGATCATCGAGCGAGCGTGGGCGTTCAGGTAATCCAGATCCATCTCCAGCACCGGCTGGCCGACCTTGACGACATCCCCCTCGTTCACCAGACGCTTGAACCCTTCACCGTTCAACGCCACGGTATCGATACCCATGTGTACCACCACCTCGGCCCCCTCATCGGTCTCCAGGCAGAAGGCGTGGTTGGTATTGAAGATCTTCACCACCGTCCCGTTAGCCGGGGCCACCACGATGTTGCTGGTCGGGCGCACGGCCACACCATCACCCACCGCCTTGCTGGCGAATGCCTCATCTGGCACTTCGCTCAGGGCAACCACCTCACCGCTGATCGGCGAGACCAGGGTAGCGCGCACACCGGCGGCAGCATTAGGCGTAGCCTGTGCCTTGGCGGCTGGCGCGGCGGTAGATGCAGCGCTGCTAGCGGCGGCAGCCGGAACATTGCCGACGTTACGCATCGCATTGGCGATCTTCTCGGCCACGAAGCCGACGATGATCTGGACGCTGGTCTTGTTCAGGCGGATCACGCCGGATGCACCCAGCTTCTTAGCCAGCGCCTCATTCACCAGCGAGGAGTCCTTCACCGTCAGACGCAGACGGGTGATGCAGGCATCGATACCAGTCAGGTTAGCGGAACCACCGACACAGGCGATGTACTGACGAGCCAGTTCACTCACATCCGCATCTTTGGTCAGATCCAGATCTTCATCGTTACCATCGGCCTCTTCACCGGCGCCGCTCAGCTCACGCCCCGGCGTCATCAGGTTGAATTTAGTGATGGTGAAACGGAACACCACGTAGTAGATAACGAAGAACACCAGCCCTTGCAGGATCAGCATGTACCAGTGTGTGGCTAGCGGGTTGCGTGACTGCAACACCATATCCACCAGGCCGGCGCTGAAGCCGAAACCGGAGATCCAGTGCATGCTGGCGGCGATAAATACGGAGATACCCGTCAGGATGGCATGCAGCACATACAGTACCGGCGCCACGAACATGAAGGAGAACTCCAGCGGCTCGGTGATACCGGTAAAGAACGCGGCGAATGCGGCGGCCAGCATGATACCGGCGACCTTAGCCTTGTTCTCCGGACGCGCGCAGTGGTAGATAGCCAGCGCGGCACCCGGCAGACCGAACATCATGATCGGGAAGAAGCCCGCCTGATAGCGGCCAGTGATACCGACCACGGCCTTGCCGCTCTCGATAGACTGTGCCCCGCCCAGGAAGTTCGGGATATCGTTAATACCGGCCACGTCGAACCAGAATACGGAGTTCAGGGCGTGATGCAGACCGACCGGAATCAGCAGACGGTTAAAGAAGGCGTAGACACCCGCACCGACGGAACCCAGTTTCTGGATATGCTCACCGAAGTTCACCAGACCGTTAAAGATCACCGGCCAGATGTACATCAGGATGAACGCCAGGATGATCATCAAAAACGAGGTCAGGATCGGTACCAGACGACGGCCACTGAAGAAGGAGAGTGCCTTCGGCAGCTCAACACTGCTGTAACGGTTGTACAGCTCGGCAGAGATAATACCGACCAGAATACCGATAAACTGGTTGTTGATCTTACCGAACGCGGCCGGGACCTGATCCACCGGAATCTTTTGGATCATCGCCACGGCAGCCGGCGAGCACAGCGTTGTAACCACTAAGAACCCGACAAAGCCGGCCAGCGCAGCGGCGCCGTCTTTATCTTTTGACATACCATACGCGACACCGATAGCAAACAGCACCGACATATTGTCGATGATGGCTGAACCGGACTTGATGAAGAACGCCGCCAGTGCGTTATCTCCACCCCAGCCGACCGGGTCGATCCAATAACCGACACCCATCAGTATTGCTGCGGCGGGTAGCGTCGCTACCGGCACCATCAGCGCACGGCCTACCTTCTGCAAATAACCGAGAATACTCACATTTCCCCCTATTGGGCCTACAATGTCATTAACACCGACGACCCGATCATCACTGATTTAATATATCAATATATTCGCAACAATTATGGACTAACGTTCAGGAGTGTAAAAAAATTATTTTTCTCCGCAAATTAAAACCTCCTGATTTGTGATAATTATCACCAATAATCGGTGAAAAGTTGTCTACATGCTGGCTATCAGCGAAAACTTATTTTATCATTCGAAAAATCGATCGGCGGGCTGACATTCCCCTCGCGCGGAGTGAGGAAATGGAAGGTCTTGCCTGACGCCGAACCGGCTTTCTGTCCAGTTTCCCGTATTGTAAAAGGTGCCCTATGAGACTTATTCCGCTGCATAACGCGACCGACGTTGGTCTGTGGTCTGCCCGTCATATCGTCAAGCGCATCAATGCGTTCCAACCGACTGCCGAGCGCCCGTTTGTGTTGGGCCTGCCGACCGGCGGCACACCGCTGCAAACCTACAAGCGTCTGATCGAACTCTACCAGGCCGGTGAGGTCAGCTTCCGCCACGTCGTAACCTTTAACATGGATGAATACGTGGGGCTGCCCGAGGCGCATCCGGAGAGTTATCACAGCTTCATGTATAATAATTTCTTCAATCATATTGATATTCAAAAAGAAAATATCAATCTGCTCAATGGTAACGTGCCGGATGTGGACGCTGAGTGCCGTCGTTATGAAGAGAAGATTAAATCTTACGGTAAGATCCACCTGTTCATGGGTGGCGTGGGCAACGATGGCCATATCGCCTTCAACGAACCCGCCTCCTCACTGGCCTCACGTACCCGCATCAAGACCCTGACCGAAGATACGCGCATCGCCAACTCGCGTTTCTTCAACGGCGACATCAATCTGGTACCGAAGTATGCACTGACCGTTGGTGTGGGTACCCTGCTGGATGCGGAAGAGGTGATGATTCTGGTGACCGGCCATGGTAAAGCTCTGGCGTTGCAAGCGGCGGTCGAGGGCAGCGTCAACCACATGTGGACCATCAGCGCCCTGCAACTGCATCCCAAGTCCGTGGTGGTCTGTGACCAGCCGGCGACCATGGAACTGAAGGTCAAAACTGTTAACTACTTCCGCGAGTTAGAAGCGGAAAATATGAAAGATCTTTGATAACTACGCTCCGGGGGAATGTGATGTACGCTTTAACCCACTGTCGGATTTATACCGGCCACGATATTCTTGACGACCATGCAGTTGTGATCGCCAATGGTTTAATTGAAAAAATCTGTCCTGAGTCCGCTCTGGCGCCAGACATCGCCACGCGCGATCTGGGCGGTGCCATCCTGGCCCCCGGCTTTATCGATGTCCAGCTCAATGGCTGTGGCGGCGTGCAGTTTAACGACTCCGAGCAGGCCGTTAGCGAGCAAACGCTGGAGATCATGCAGCGCGCCAACGAGCGCTCCGGCTGCACCAGTTATCTGCCGACGTTGATCACCTGTAGCGATCAGATGATGCAGCGTGGCATCACCGTGATGCAGGCCTACCTGCACAAACACCGGAATCAGGCGCTGGGCCTACATATCGAAGGGCCGTACATTAGCCTGGAGAAGAAAGGGACCCACAATCCGCACTATATCCGCCGTCCGGATCACGCCATGCTCGACTTTATCTGCGACCACGCCGACGCCGTCGTCAAAGTCACCATGGCGCCGGAGATGAGCGACGATGCCGCCATTCGCCAGTTACGCGCCGCCGGGATCGTGGTCTCTGCCGGGCACTCCAATGCCAGCTATGAAGAGGCGCGACGCGGCTTCGCGGCCGGGATGCGCTTCGCCACTCATCTGTATAATGCCATGCCGGCAATCAGCGGGCGGGCTCCGGGGCTGATGGGGGCCATCTTCGATACGCCGGAGGTCTATACCGGCATCATCGCCGACGGCCATCATGTCGCCTGGCCCAACATCCGCATGGCGAAAAAGCTCAAGGGTGACCATCTGGTGTTGGTGACCGACGCCACCGCTCCGGCGGGATCCGACATTGACAGCTTCATTTTCGCGGGGAAAACAGTATATTACCGCAATGGCTTGGTCGTAGACGAAAATGGAACCCTGAGCGGATCCGCGCTGACCATGATCGAAGCCGTACAAAATAGCGTCGAGCACGTCGGTATTGCCCTGGATGAAGCGCTGCGTATGGCCAGCCTCTACCCGGCACGCGCCATTGGTGTCGAACACCGCCTCGGCAGCATCGAGGCGGGTAAGGTGGCGAACCTGACCGCGTTTACCCGTGATTTCCGGGTAACCACGACCATCGTTAACGGCGAAACCGTCTACCAACACGGCGGTTAATAACAACAGACGGGTGAATGAGTGATGGCCACTGGCGGACCAGGACAGATCGGTAACGTCGATCTGGTAAAACAGTTAAATAGCGCGGCGGTATACCGCCTGATCGACCAACAGGGCCCGATCTCGCGCATTCAGATCGCCGAGTATAGCCAGCTAGCCCCGGCCAGCGTCACCAAAATCACCCGTCAGTTATTGGAGCGCGGGCTGATCAAAGAGGTCGATCAGCAAGCCTCCACCGGCGGACGACGCGCCATCTCTATCGTCACCGAGACACGCCATTTTCAGGCTATCGCCATCCGCCTCGGCCGTCACGACGCCACCATCACCCTGTATGATCTGGCGGGCAAGGTGCTGGGCATCGCCCACTATCCGCTGCCACAGCGTACACAGGAAAGCGTCGAAGACGCCCTGTTTCAAGCCATTGACCACTTCATCCAAGAGCACCAGCGTAAGGCGCGCGAGCTGATCGCCATCGCCCTGATGCTGCCTGGCCTGGTCGATCCCGAACGCGGCATCGTACGTTACATGCCGCACATCGCCGTCAACGACTGGCCGCTGGTACAACGCCTGGAAGATCGCTTCCATCTGGCCTGCTTTATCGGCCACGACATCCGTAGCCTGGCGTTGGCCGAACACTACTTCGGCGCCAGCCGTGACTGCCGTGACTCCATCCTGGTGCGCGTCCACCGCGGCACCGGCGCCGGGATCATCATCGATGAAAATATCTTTCTCGGCAGTAACGGCAACGTCGGCGAAATCGGCCACATTCAGATCGATCCGCTCGGCGAGCGTTGCCATTGCGGTAACTTCGGCTGCCTGGAGACCGTGGCGGCCAATGCCGCTATCGAACAGCATACCCGACGGCTGCTGGAGCAGGGCTATCCCAGCAGCCTGACGCGCGAGGAGTGCTCCATCAACGCCATCTGCCGTGCAGCCAATCGCGGCGACGCGCTGGCCGTCGAGGTCATCGAGCGCGTCGGACGCAACCTGGGGCGCGCCATCGCCATCACCATCAACCTGTTCAATCCGCAAAAAATCGTCATCGCCGGCGATATTATCGAGGCGCGCAAGACACTCCTGCCCGCCATCGAGCGCTGTATCCAGACGCAGACATTGAAGGATTTCCGCCACAATCTTCCGGTCGTCACCTCGGAACTCGACCACCGCTCGGCCATCGGCGCCTTCGCCCTGGTCAAACGCGCCATGCTGAACGGCGTGCTACTTCAGCGCCTGCTGGAGCACCACGACTGATATCGTGCGGGGCGCTCAACGGCGCCACGCGCTCCCCACTCCCTGACGAACCGCGACGCGCGCGTAGGGTGTCCCCTTACCCATAGCAGCCTCCGCTGCGGCGACACACGCCGCCAGCGCGAAGCGGATACGCGATCCGTGACACGTGTTATAGTAAGTCTCTGCATTATCAACGAGAAGCTCGAACCTATGACAATAAAAAGCGTGATTTGCGATATTGATGGCGTATTGATGCACGACAACACGCCGATTCCCGGTGCCCGCGAGTTTTTACAGCGTCTACAGCAACAAGAGATGCCGTTGGTGATCCTGACCAACTACCCGTCACAGACCGGGCAGGATCTGGCCAACCGTTTCGCCGCCGCCGGCATCGAGGTGCCGGAGCAGGTGTTCTACACCTCGGCCATGGCCACCGCCGACTTCCTCAAGCGCCAGGAGGGCAAGAAGGCCTATGTCATCGGCGAGGGCGCGTTGATCCATGAACTGTACAAGGCCGGCTTCACCATCACCGATATCAATCCGGACTTCGTCATCGTCGGCGAGACACGCTCCTATAATTGGGAGATGATCCACAAGGCGGCCTATTTCGTCGCCCATGGCGCCCGCTTCATCGCCACCAACCCCGACTCCCATGGCCGTGGCTTTTTCCCCGCCTGTGGCGCCCTGTGCGCGCCGATCGAATTGATCGCCGGACGCTCCCCCTTCTACGTCGGCAAGCCCAGCCCCTGGATCATTCGCGCCGCCCTGAACAAGATGCAGGCCCACTCAGAAAGCACGGTGATCATCGGTGATAACCTGAAGACCGACATTCTGGCCGGCTTCCAGGCGGGACTGGAGACCATCCTGGTGCTCTCCGGCGTCTCGACCCTGGAGGATGTGGATACCATGCCCTTCCGCCCCAGCTATATCTACCCCTCGGTGGCCGACATCGATATCCTGTGATGCCGATAACGGGCGGCGCTCGCCGCCTTTTTTATATATCCACTAATAAAATCGTCATTTTTTTATATATCTTCTAAAGCTAGAACCATAAAAAAATCTTTTTTCGCCAAATAAGGCAAAATGCTTGATTTCCATTCAGCGAATGTCGCATGTTGAATGTCATACCGGGGCCGCCCCGTCGTCATTACCATCCGTCATGTCGTAGAGGAAACGCTATGTGTTCGATCTTTGGAGTGCTCGATCTCAAAACCGACCCGCAGGAACTGCGCAAAACCGCGCTGGAAATGTCCCGCCTGATGCGTCACCGTGGCCCGGACTGGTCCGGTATCTATGCCGGTAATAACGCCATCCTGGCCCATGAGCGCCTCTCCATTGTCGACGTCAATACCGGCGCCCAGCCGCTGTACAACCAGCAGCGCACCCATGTGCTGGCGGTAAACGGCGAAATTTACAACCATCAGGCGCTGCGTGAACGCCTCGCCGATCGTTACGCCTTCCAGACCGGCTCCGACTGCGAGGTGATCCTGGCGCTGTACCAAGAGTACGGCCCCGACTTCCTCGACCAGTTGCGTGGCATGTTCGCCTTCATCCTGTATGACGCCAAACGCGACGCCTACCTGATTGGCCGCGACCACCTGGGGATCATCCCGCTCTATATGGGGCATGACGAGCACGGCAACCTATTCGTCGCCTCCGAGATGAAGGCGCTGGTTCCCATCTGCCAGACACTGCGTGAATTCCCCGCCGGCAGCGCCCTATGGAGCCGCGACGGGGAGATCCGCCGCTACTATCAACGCGACTGGTTCGACTATGCCGCCGTCGAGCAGAATCCCACCGACAGCGCCGCCCTACGCTGCGCCCTGGAGGAGTCGGTGAAGAGCCATCTGATGTCCGACGTGCCCTATGGCGTGCTGCTCTCCGGCGGTCTGGACTCCTCCATCATCTCCGCCATCACCAAGAAGTTCGCGGCACGCCGTGTCGAGGACGACGAACGCAGTGCCGCCTGGTGGCCCCAGCTACACTCCTTCGCCGTCGGCCTGCAAGGGGCGCCGGATCTCAAGGCAGCGCAGGAGGTGGCCAACCATTTAGGCACGGTACACCATGAGATCCACTTCACCGTGCAGGAGGGGATGGATGCCATTCGCGACGTGATTTATCACATCGAGACCTACGACGTCACCACCATCCGCGCCTCGACGCCGATGTACCTGATGGCGCGCAAGATCAAGGCGATGGGGATCAAGATGGTGCTCTCCGGCGAAGGGGCTGATGAGGTATTCGGCGGCTATCTCTACTTTCACAAGGCGCCCAACGCCAAAGAGTTCCATGACGAGACGGTGCGCAAGCTGCTGGCGTTGCACATGTATGACTGCGCCCGCGCCAACAAGGCGATGGCCGCCTGGGGCGTCGAGGCACGGGTTCCCTTCCTCGACAAGGCGTTCCTCGACGTGGCGATGCGCCTCAACCCGCACGACAAGATGTGTGGCAATGGCCGCATCGAGAAACAGCTACTGCGCAAGTGCTTCGAATCCTACCTGCCCGCCAGCGTCGCCTGGCGCCAAAAAGAGCAGTTCTCCGACGGCGTGGGCTACAGTTGGATCGACTCACTGAAGGCGGCAGCCGAGGCGCAGATCAGCGATCAGGCGCTGGCGAACGCCCATTTCCGCTTCCCCTACAACACCCCGACCTCGAAGGAGGCCTACCTCTACCGCGAGATCTTCGCCCAGCTATTCCCGCTGCCTAGCGCGGCCGAGTGTGTCCCTGGTGGCCCCTCCGTCGCCTGCTCCTCTGCCAAGGCGATCGAGTGGGATGCCTCGTTCCGCCGGATGGACGACCCCTCAGGCCGCGCCGTCGGCGTCCATCAATCGGCCTATTAAGCGACGACTGGCGATGTGGGGCCGTCCACACACTTCGCCAGGATGACGTAAAGTCGGCGCGCAACGCCGACTTTTTACCGATTTTTGTTGCTTTTCACAGCGACCTGTATAATCCACAGGCAAACGGTGCGTCAAAGGGAATTTGGCGTAAAAAAGGGGTTGACGCTTCCCCCCCATATCCGCATAATGCGCCCCGCAACGCCGATTAAGGCAAGCGAATAAAGAACGGCTACGTAGCTCAGTTGGTTAGAGCACATCACTCATAATGATGGGGTCACAGGTTCGAATCCCGTCGTAGCCACCACTCTTTATCGTATTGTTGGGCGGGAGTGGCGAAATTGGTAGACGCACCAGATTTAGGTTCTGGCGCCGCAAGGTGTACGAGTTCAAGTCTCGTCTCCCGCACCATTTCAACCCGGCTTGCGTCGGATGGGGTATCGCCAAGCGGTAAGGCAGCGGGTTTTGATCCCGCCATCCCCAGGTTCGAATCCTGGTACCCCAGCCATATTTTTCTGTCTCGGTAGAGACTGGTTACAGTCCCGATTGGGGTATCGCCAAGCGGTAAGGCAGCGGGTTTTGATCCCGCCATCCCCAGGTTCGAATCCTGGTACCCCAGCCACAGAAAAATAATGCATTGAAATTCAATGCATTATATGATTTACTCAGTACTACATTGATGGCTACGTAGCTCAGCTGGTTAGAGCACATCACTCATAATGATGGGGTCACAGGTTCGAATCCCGTCGTAGCCACCACTCTTGGGGTATCGCCAAGCGGTAAGGCAGCGGATTCTGATTCCGCCATCCCGAGGTTCGAATCCTCGTACCCCAGCCAAATTTATTCGGTTCGCCTAGGCGGGCCGCGCATCGCGAGATGTCACTCACTCTTGGGGTATCGCCAAGCGGTAAGGCAGCGGATTCTGATTCCGCCATCCCGAGGTTCGAATCCTCGTACCCCAGCCATTAAAGAAGCTCACCCTCGGGTGGGCTTTTTTTTCATCGCAAGCACGCCGACATCCGGCCGCCCTACCCGGCGACGCGCGCCGGGTCCTCGGGTCGCACATCACAGTCCGATGGCATAACGCAATGCTCGCGTCTTGAGTCCCCCGGCACGCTCCGCCGCCATCAACCCCAGGTTTCGTAGTAAGACCAGCGGGGGAAGACGGTTGCTGAAGGCGACATAGAAGAGATCCATCCCACTCTGCATCAACAGATTATCGGGACGACGCCGACGCTGATAGCGTTGTAATACCGCCAAGCTCTGCCAATCCTCGCCACGCGCGCGCGCCGTCAGCAACGCTGACAACAACGCCTCGACATCGCGATAACCCAGATTCACCCCCTGCCCGGCGAGGGGATTGATGGTGTGCGCCGCATCGCCCAACAGTGCCAACCCCGCCTGCACATAGTGCTGAGCATGACGGCGGGTCAAGGGAAAGGCCGCGGCGGCCACCGCCTGCACCGGCCCCAGGCGGGCGGGGAAAGTCGCCTGGATCGCCTCAGTTAACTGCGGCAGCGGCATCGCTAACAACTGGCGGATGCGGGCCGGGCTGTCGTACCACACCAACGAGGCCCAGCCGGGCCACAACGGCAAGAAGGCCCGCGGCCCCGCCGGGGTAAACTGCTGCCAGGTCACATCCTGTGGCGTTGCCGGCGTCTTGACGCTGATCAGCATACAATCTTGGCGATACTGCCAGCCCTGAATGCCGATACCGGCCTGGCTGCGCACCCGCGACTCGGCGCCGTCGGCGGCGATCACCAGCCCGGTACGCAGGGTCGAACCATCCGCCAACTGCAACTGCCACCCCTCGCCCTCGCGTCGCAGCTGGCGCAGGGCCGTGCCGGTCCGCAGCGTAACGCGCTCGTCCGCCGCCAGCGCCTGCCATAACGCCCACTGCAACACCCGGTTTTCCAGCATATACCCCAGGCAAGGCAAGCCGAGACTCTCGGCCCGAAAGGCCACCCGAGCATCCTGCCATTCCCACGTCTCCAGACCGCGATACGGCACGGCACGCATGGCACACACCGACGCCCACACCCCGAGGCGCTCCAACAGACGCACGCTGGCCATGCTGATGGCCGAGATACGCAGATCGGGATCGCTACCGGGGATGAAGGAAGCCGGAGGCTGCGGCTCCAGTACCGTGACCGCCAGGCCAGCCTGCGCCAACCCCAATGCCGCCGCCGCGCCAACCATCCCGGCCCCGACCACGACGATGTTATCCGCTCGTTCCGCCATCTCGCTGTGCTCTCCTCGCTCTCAACGCCGCCGCTGCGGCACCGCACATTTTGCGCTAGTGTAACGGATTTCCCCCGCCTTGCCCCCTGCTATCTGACTGGTCACGACAGCGCCAAGCGATTACAATAGCCGCCCTGCCGCGGACGCAACGGTCACCGCCGGTGGGCGCCTCATCGGCGTTCGCGCGTCCCTGATCCACCTGCACTGAGCAATGGCAAGTCGATGACAAAAAAACTGCATATTAAAACCTGGGGCTGTCAGATGAATGAGTATGACTCATCCAAGATGGCCGATCTGCTGGGCAGCACGCATGGCCTTGAGCTGACGGATAATGCCGAGGACGCCGATGTCCTGCTGCTGAATACCTGTTCGATCCGTGAAAAGGCGCAGGAAAAAGTGTTCCATCAGCTTGGCCGCTGGAAGATGCTCAAAGAGGCCAAACCGGATCTGATCATTGGCGTCGGCGGTTGCGTCGCCTCACAAGAGGGTGAGCACATCCGCGAGCGCGCCAGCTTCGTCGACATCATCTTCGGGCCACAGACCCTACATCGCCTACCGGAGATGATCGAGCGCGCACGCGGCAGCCACAGCCCGGTAGTCGATGTCAGCTTCCCAGAGATCGAGAAGTTCGACCGTCTACCGGAGCCACGCGCCGAGGGTGCCACCGCCTTCGTCTCCATCATGGAAGGCTGTAACAAGTACTGCACCTACTGCGTCGTGCCCTATACCCGTGGCGCCGAAGTCAGCCGCCCGTGCGACGACGTCCTGTTCGAAATCGCCCAGCTGGCCGCCCAAGGGGTACGCGAAGTCAACCTACTGGGGCAGAATGTGAACGCCTACCGTGGTGCCACCTTCGACGGCGGTATCTGCACCTTCGCCGAACTGCTGCGCCTGGTGGCCGCCATCGACGGCATCGACCGTATTCGCTTCACCACCAGCCATCCGATCGAATTCAGCGACGATATCATCGCCGTGTATGAGGACACGCCGGAGTTGGTCAGCTTCCTGCACCTGCCGGTGCAGAGCGGCTCCGACCGCATCCTCAACCTGATGAAGCGCACCCACACCGCACTGGAGTACAAGGCGATCATCCGTAAGCTGCGCAAGGCGCGCCCGGACATTCAGATCAGCTCCGACTTTATCGTCGGCTTCCCTGGGGAGACCCAGCAGGACTTCGAACAGACCATGCAGCTGATCGCCGACGTCGACTTCGACATGAGCTACAGCTTCATCTTCTCCGCCCGTCCGGGGACCCCGGCCGCCGACATGGTGGACGATGTCCCGGAGGAGGAGAAGAAACAGCGCCTGTATATCCTGCAAGAGCGTATCAGCCAACAGGCGATGCGTTACAGCCGCCGGATGCAGGGCACCGTGCAGCGCATCCTGGTCGAGGGCACCTCACGCAAGAACGTGATGGAGCTCTCTGGTCGTACCGAAAACAACCGCGTGGTCAACTTCGCCGGCCAACCGGAGATGATCGGCCGCTTCGTCGATGTGGAGATCACCGAGGTGCTGCCGAACTCCCTGCGCGGCGTGGTGGTACGCAGCGAAGAGGAGATGGGACTACGCATCAGCGAATCACCGCAGTCGGTGATCGCCCGTACCCGTAAAGAGGACGATCTGGGCGTCGGCCGCTACCAGCCGTAAGCCATCCCGTTCACCCTCCCCCCGTCAACGCCCGGTTCTGGACCGGGCGTTTTTCATACACCAGGGGCGGAAAACGGTGGAGGAAGTGGTAGAATATCCCGCCTAAAAGGCAATGATTACATCGGATTAAACCAACGCCTCCAGCCTGCTCTCCGTGCCGGAAACGGCGCCGAACAGCAACGCATATCGGGCCATGCGGCCAGCCGGGATTGGTAATTGTTCCCTCCTGGCATGTATGATGGAGAGCGTTTTCTTGCGCGTGACCGCCAGGCGGCACGCATTGAGGCGCGCCCGACACCGTCAGCCCTGACGGCGCTTGAGCGCAGCAACGAACCAATACATTCGAGGATCGATTTGAACGTCACTACCGAAGAGCTTCTGCTTGAACCCGCTGATAATCAGCGACTGAACAGCCTATGCGGCCCGTTTGATGACAATATCAAGCTGCTAGAGCGCCGCCTGGGGATCGAAATCAGTCACCGTGACAATCACTTTAAACTGGTCGGCCGCACCCCCTGTGTCCGCGCCGCCATCGATATTCTCAAAAATCTGTATGTGGAGACCGCCCCGCTACGCGGCCAGGTCGGCGACATCGATCCCGAGCAGATCCACCTGGCACTCAAGGAGAGCCATGTGCTGGAGCAGGCCGCCGAACACGTGCCGGACTACGGCAAGGCGATCCACATCAAGACCAAGCGTGGGCTGATCAAGCCGCGTACCCCGAATCAGGCGCAGTACATCGCCAACATTCTCGATCACGACATCACCTTCGGCATCGGCCCCGCCGGGACCGGTAAGACCTATCTGGCGGTGGCCGCCGCGGTCGACGCCCTGGAACGCCAGGAGATCCGCCGCATCCTGCTGACCCGTCCGGCGGTCGAGGCGGGGGAAAAGCTGGGCTTTCTCCCCGGGGATCTCAGCCAGAAGGTTGACCCCTATCTGCGCCCGCTGTATGACGCCCTGTTTGAGATGCTCGGCTTCGAGCGGGTCGAGAAACTGATGGAGCGCAACATCATCGAGGTCGCGCCGCTGGCCTACATGCGCGGACGCACCCTGAACGACGCCTTTATCATCCTGGACGAAAGCCAGAACACCACCATCGAACAGATGAAGATGTTCCTGACGCGCATCGGTTTTAACTCCAAGGCGGTGATCACCGGCGACATCACCCAGGTCGACCTGCCACGCAACCAAAAATCCGGCCTGCGCCACGCCATCGAGGTGCTCTCTCCGGTCGACGAGATCAGCTTCAACTTCTTCCACAGCGAAGATGTGGTTCGCCACCCCGTCGTCGCCCGCGTCGTCATGGCCTACGAGGCGTGGGAAGCCGCCGATCAGCAACGTAAGGCAGCGCTGGCCGCCGAGCGTAAACGCGAGGCTCAAGCCTCTCAGCAACAGGAACAAGCATGAGTAATATTATTCTCGACCTACAGATCGCCTGCGACGACGCCCCCGGCCTCCCCGCCGAGGGCGACTTTCTCCGCTGGCTCGAGGCGGTACTGCCGCGCTTTCGTGACGAGGCGGAGGTCACCATTCGCCTGGTGGATGAGGCGGAGAGCCACGAACTTAACCTCACCTACCGCGGTAAAGATCGCCCGACCAACGTGCTCTCCTTCCCGTTTGAGGCCCCGCCGGAAATTGAGCTGCCGCTACTCGGTGACATGGTGATCTGCCGTCAGGTGGTGGAGTTAGAGGCGCAGCAACAGAACATAACCCCGCTCTCACATTGGGCGCATATGGTTGTGCATGGCGCGCTTCATCTGCTAGGGTATGACCACATCAGCGACGAAGAGGCTGAAGAGATGGAGTCTCTGGAGGCCGACATCATGCAGGCATTGGGTTATCCCGATCCCTACGCGGCCGAAAAAGAGTCCGACTGAACGAACCCCCGGGTTCATGTTTGCGCTGGCCGCCAGGCGGCCGGCGTTAAGATTGACCAGACAAAGAGTAACCACACACATACGCTATGAGCGACGACCATTCTCAGAATAGCGACAGCCCCAGTCCCCATAAGAAAGGCTTCTTTTCCCTTTTGCTCAACCAACTGTTCCACGGCGAACCGAAAAACCGCAACGATCTGGTTGAGCTGATCCGTGACTCCGAGCAGAACGATCTGATCGACCCCGATACCCGCGACATGCTGGAGGGGGTGATGGATATCGCCGAACAACGCGTCCGCGACATCATGATCCCACGCAGCCAGATGGTCACCCTGAAGCGTAATCAGACCCTGGATGAGTGCCTGGACGTCATCATCGACTCCGCCCACTCCCGCTTCCCGGTGATCAGCGAGGATAAAGATCACATCGAAGGATTGCTGATGGCCAAGGATCTGCTGCCCTTTATGCGCAGCGATGCCGAACCGTTCAGCATCGACAAGGTGCTACGCCAGGCAGTCGTGGTGCCAGAAAGCAAACGCGTCGACCGGATGCTGAAGGAGTTTCGCTCCCAGCGTTACCATATGGCCATCGTCATCGACGAGTTCGGCGGTGTCTCCGGGCTGGTGACCATCGAGGATATTCTGGAATTGATCGTCGGCGAGATCGACGACGAGTACGATGAGGTCGAGGACCGCGACGTGCGCCAGATCAGCCGCCACCTATACACCGTGCGGGCGCTGACCCAGATCGAGGACTTCAACGAGGCCTTCGCGACGCGCTTCAGCGACGAGGAGGTCGACACGATCGGCGGCTTAGTGATGCAGGCCTTTGGCCATCTACCGTCACGCGGCGAGAGTATTGAGATCGATGGCTACCTGTTTAAGGTCGCCATGGCGGACAGCCGGCGCATCATCCAGGTACACGTCAAGATCCCGGATAACGCCCCCCTGCCTAAACTGGACGTCGAGATCTAAAACGAGGGGGCGGCTCGCCCCCCGTTTAGCGCGCTTACGCCAGTAGGCGGTGTGGATCGGTGTAACTCAGGCCATGTGCCTGCGCCACCGCCTGGCAGGTCAGCTGCCCCGCCATCACATTCAATCCAGCCAATAATCCCGCATCCTGACGCAACGCCGCCAAGCCGTGATCGGCCAAGGCCAGAATGTAGGGTAGCGTCGCGTTGTTCAACGCCTGGGTCGCGGTGTAGGCCACCGCCCCCGGCATATTCGCGACGCAGTAGTGCACCACGCCCTCCTCGACATAGGTCGGCGCCTGATGGGTGGTTGGATGCGAGGTTTCCACACATCCCCCCTGATCGATCGCCACGTCGACGATCGCCGACCCCGGACGCATCATCGCCACCTGCGCACGCGATACCAACTTCGGCGCGGCGGCACCGGGCACTAACACTCCGCCGATCAGCAGATCGGTCGTCGGCAACAGACGCCCAATCGCCTCGTGGCTAGAGTAAACCAGCTTCACCCGCCCCTGAAACTCACTGTCCAAGCGTTGCAACACCGCCAGGTTACAATCCAGCAGCGTCACATCGGCGCGCATCCCCAGCGCCATACGCGCCGCATTGGCGCCGACCACCCCGCCGCCGAGGATCACCACCTTAGCCGGCTCGACGCCGGGTACGCCCCCTAATAGGATGCCGCGCCCGCCCTGTGTCTTCTCCAGCGCCTGGGCCCCAGCCTGGATCGACATCCGCCCGGCCACCGCCGACATCGGTGCCAATAGGGGCAGGCCCCCCTCACGCTGGGTCACCGTCTCATAGGCGATGCAGGTCGCGCCGCTGGCCAGCAACGCCTGGGTCTGAGCCAGATCGGGTGCCAGGTGCAGGTAGGTAAACAGGATCTGCCCCGGCCGCAGGCGGGCACATTCCGCCGCCTGCGGCTCTTTCACTTTGACGATCAGCTCGGCGCTGGCGAATAGCGTGGCGGCATCGGCAACGACCTCGGCGCCAGCCTGACGGTACAGCTCGTCGCTATAGCCGATCCCCGCCCCTGCCGTGCTTTCCACCATAACTCTATGGCCTCGCAACGTAACTTCACGTACACTGCTCGGCGTCATACCGACACGATATTCGTGGTTTTTTATTTCTCTTGGTATGCCAATAATCATGTTACCCTCACGTTATCTGCTGGTTACCGCACCATAAAAAACAGCCGAATCATTGCTTTATTTTTCACCAGTATAGGCACTGTGGGATAGAATTTGTCACCATTTTTTAACAACGATTGGGCTACATCTCCATTCTGAAGTGAAAAGAGTAGAATTAATGACTATCGCTGCTTTACTGCAACGCCAACGCATTCGTGCGTTATTGGCCTTGGCCTGCGGGGCCTGCGGCACCCTCGCCTTCTCGCCCTACGATATCTGGCCTGCGGCACTGATCTCCCTATGCGGCCTACTCGCCGTCACCCTAAACCGCACCACTCGCCAGGCGATGCTACTGGGCTTCCTCTGGGGGCTAGGGCTGTTCGGCAGCGGCGTCAACTGGGTCTATGTCAGCATAGAACAGTTTGGCGGCATGCCGACGGCGATCAGCGTCTCCCTGGTGGTATTACTGGCCGCCTACCTGGCGCTCTACCCGCTGCTGTTCTGCGCCGTACTCAACCGCCTATGGCCACGTGCCACCGTCTGGCGTCTGGTCATCGCGGCGCCTGCGCTGTGGCAGGTCAGCGAGTTTCTGCGTGGTTGGGTACTGACCGGCTTCCCCTGGCTACAGTTTGGCTATAGCCAGCTCAACGGCCCGCTGAAAGGGATCGCACCGCTGGCTGGCGTCGACGCCATCACCTACCTGTTAGTCGCCATCAGCGGCCTGCTGGTCTTGGCCGCCGTGCAACGCCGCCTCCTACCGGCACTGCTGGCGCTGGTGCTCTTACTCGCCCCCTGGCCACTCCGCCAACTGCACTGGTATCAAAGCCTGCCGCAGAAGTCGGTCAATGTCGCCATGGTGCAAGGCGACATCGCCCAATCGCTAAAGTGGGACCCGAATGCGCTGATCACCTCGCTGCAAGCCTATCTCGACACCACCCGTCCCTATCTGGGCAAGGCGCCGATCATCATCTGGCCCGAGTCAGCCATCGCCGACACCGAAGCCAACGAACAGCCCTTCCTGACCATGATGGATCGCCTGCTGCGTGCCCACCACAGCAGCCTGATCACCGGTTTGGTGGACGAACGCCCCGGGCCGAACGGCATGCGCTTCTACAACTCGGTGATCGTGCTAGGTGGCGAGACGCCTTACCACTATCCGGCGCGCCAACGCTACAGCAAGCATCACCTGGTGCCGTTCGGCGAGTTCGTCCCGATGGAGGATCTGCTGCGCCCGCTGGCGCCCTTCTTCAATCTGCCGATGTCGGCCTTCAGCCGTGGCGACTATGTGCAACCGGCGCTCCAGGTGCAGGGCTACAATCTGACCACCGCGATCTGCTATGAGATCGTGCTGGGCGAGCAGGTGCGCGCCAACTTCCGGCCCAATACCGACTTCTTGCTCACCGTCTCTAACGATGCTTGGTTCGGCAACTCCATCGGCCCGTGGCAACACTTCCAGATGGCGCGTATGCGCGCGCTGGAGTTAGGCCGCCCACTGCTGCGTGCTACCAATAACGGCATCACCGCCGCCGTCGACGCCTCCGGTAACGTCATCGCCAGCCTGCCGCAGTTCAAACGCTTGGTCCTCGAGGTGAACGTCACCCCGACGCGGGGCGAAACGCCTTACGCCCGCCTAGGCAGCACACCCCTCTGGATCCTCAGTGCGCTGATGGGCGCCTTGGCGCTGCTCTACACACTGCGCCGCCGTTAATCTCGCTCACGGGCGATCGCGAAGATCGCCCGCCTCCCCCACCTTTGGCATATCCCTTGCAATATCTCCCCGTAGTGGGGCAAACGTGTCGCCTAACGGTGGCATACGGCCTCGCTTGCACCACACTGGCGCAACCGGCCGCCCCAACGGCGTGCATCTCTACGCCAACGCCATAAAATGGTGCGCGTTACATCTCATTTTATAAACATATTGATATCAATTTATTTACATTGCGTTATGTTTTCAGCAACGCTACTCACGCTAACGTTCGGCGTGAGACGGATGTGAATAAGCATTATAAAACAAATAGATAGACACAACACCCTCGACAGGAAGGAGTTAGGCATGCATAAGTCTGTGTTAACAATGGCACTTTTAGCATTATCTCTCCCGCTGTATGCCGTAGCGGATAACGGTGCCGCCGACTCGGCCACGTTAGCGAAGATCAAGCAGAATGGGGTCATCGTGGTCGGCCACCGTGAGTCGTCGGTCCCCTTCTCTTATTACGACAATAAGCAGCAGGTAGTCGGCTACTCGCAGGACTACAGCAACGCCATCGTGGCGGCGGTAAAGAAGCAACTCGGTCTCCCCAACCTGCAGGTAAAGCTCCTACCGATCACCTCGCAGAACCGTATCCCGTTGCTGCAAAACGGTACCTATGATTTCGAATGCGGCTCGACCACCCATAACGCCGAACGCCAGCAACAGGTCGCCTTCTCCAATACCCTGTTCATCGTCGGTACCCGCTTGTTAACCGCCAAAGACAGCGGGGTACATGACTTCCGCGATCTGGCCGGTAAACCGGTGGTGGTCACCTCCGGAACCACCTCGGAGATCCTGCTCAATCGGATGAACGAGAAAGAGGGCATGAAGATGCGCATCATCAGCGCCAAGGATCATGGCGATGCCTTCCGTACGCTGGAGAGCGGCCGCGCCGTGGCCTTCATGATGGATGATGCCCTCTTGGCGGGCGAGCGCGCCAAGGCCAAGCAACCCGAGCGCTGGGTCATCGTCGGTACGCCGCAATCCTATGAGGCCTACGGCTGCATGCTGCGTAAGGACGACCCCGCCTTCAAGAAACTGGTCGATGACACCATCGCTCAGGCACAAACCTCCGGTCAGGCCGCCAGCGGATATCAGCGCTGGTTCGAGCAACCGATCCCGCCGAAGAATATGAACCTGCACTTCGCCCTCTCCGAGGAGATGCGTAAGTTATTCGCCTCACCCAACGATCGCATCGCCGAATAAACATAACCACGCCGCGTCGTCCCGTAGCCCCCTACGGGACACGGCATCGCTCTCCTCGCGCGCCCGCTGGCGGCGCGCGGGTTAACCGGAGTCATCTATGTCTATCGATTGGAACTGGGGCATCTTCCTCGAGCCGGCACCCTTCGGCGGTACCACCTACCTGGGCTGGATCGGCTCCGGGATGCAGGTGACCCTCGCCCTCTCCGCGGCAGCCTGGTTGATCGCCCTGCTGTTAGGTTCGTTGTTGGGCATCCTGCGTACCCTGCCCAGCCGCCCATTGGCTACCCTCGGTGCCCTCTACGTGGAGTTATTTCGCAACGTCCCGCTGATCGTGCAATTCTTTACCTGGTATCTGGTGGTGCCGGAGTTATTGCCGACGGACTGGGGCAACTGGTTTAAGGGCGAGCTGGATCCGCCGATTCAGTTCTTCGTCTCTTCGCTGTTGTGTCTGGGGCTCTTTACCGCCGCGCGCGTCTGCGAACAGGTGCGCGCCGCGATCAACGCCCTGCCGCGAGGGCAGAAGAATGCGGGGCTGGCGCTCGGTTTCACCCTGGCACAAACCTACCGCTATGTGCTGCTGCCCAACGCCTACCGCGTCATCGTGCCGCCGCTCACCTCCGAGATGCTGAACCTGGTGAAGAATTCGGCCATCGCCTCGACCATCGGTTTGCTCGACATGGCCGCCCAGGCGGGCAAGCTACTAGACTACTCGGCACACGCCTATGAATCCTTCACGGCCATCACTCTGGCGTATATCGCTATCAATGCGCTGTTGATGCTGGGCATGCATCTACTGGAGCGCCGCCTCCAGCTACCGGGCAATATGGGGAGCCGCTAATGTATCAATTTGACTGGAGTTCTATCGTCCCCAGCCTGCCCTATCTGTTGGATGGCATGGTGATTACCCTACAGATCACCGTCACGGCGGTCATCGTCGGTATCCTGTGGGGCACCTGTCTGGCGGTGATGCGCCTGTCGCGCTGGAAACCCCTGGCCTGGTTCGCCGCCCTGTACGTCAACCTCTTCCGCTCGGTTCCGTTGGTGATGGTACTGCTGTGGTTCTATCTGGTGGTGCCGAGCCTGTTGCAACAGGTGCTCGGTCTCTCCCCCAAACAGGATATCCGGCTGATTTCGGCGATGGTCGCCTTCGCCCTGTTCGAGGCCGCCTACTATTCCGAGATCATCCGCGCCGGGATCAAGAGCGTCGCACGCGGGCAGAACGCCGCCGCGCTGGCGCTCGGCATGACACCGTGGCAATCCATGTATCTGGTGATCCTGCCGCAGGCGTTCCGCGCCATGGTACCGCTGCTGCTGACCCAAGGGATCGTGCTATTTCAAGACACCTCGTTGGTGTATGTCCTGAGTCTGGCCGACTTCTTCCGCACCGCCTCGACCATCGGCGAACGCGACGGCACCCAACTGGAGATGATCCTGTTCGCCGGCTTCATCTACTTTATTATCAGCCTCAGCGCCTCGCTGCTGGTCAACCATCTTAAGAAAAGGAGCGCAGTATGATCGCCCTGCAACACGTCAGCAAATGGTATGGACAGTTTCAGGTGCTGAACGACTGCAGCACCCATGTCGATAAGGGCGAAGTGGTGGTGGTCTGCGGCCCCTCCGGTTCGGGGAAGTCGACCCTGATCAAGACCGTCAACGGGCTGGAGCCGATCCAGCAGGGGCAGATCACCGTCAATGGTACGGCGCTGCACGACCGCCACACCAATCTGGCGCAGCTGCGTGCCCAGGTCGGCATGGTCTTCCAGCACTTCGAACTGTTTCCCCATCTATCGATCATCGACAACCTGACGCTGGCGCAAATCAAGGTGCTGGGACGGCCGCGCGCCCAAGCCGTCAGCAAGGGACAGGCGCTGCTGGAGCGGGTCGGTCTGGCCTCGCACGCCGCCAAGTTCCCTGCTCAACTCTCCGGTGGCCAGCAGCAACGCGTGGCCATTGCCCGCGCCCTGTGCATGGATCCGGTGGCGATGCTGTTCGACGAGCCGACCTCGGCCCTCGATCCGGAGATGATCAACGAGGTCTTGGATGTGATGGTCTCCCTGGCACGCGACGGAATGACCATGATGGTGGTTACCCATGAGATGGGCTTCGCGCGCAAGGTGGCCAACCGCGTGATCTTTATGGATGAGGGGCGGATCATCGAGGATCGGGCCAAGGATGACTTCTTCACCCAGCCCCATTCGCCGCGGGCGCGCGATTTCCTGGCCAAAATCATCCACTAACCTCGCGACGGCTCGGCATATCCGGAGTGCGCCCTGACTCACGCTTTGCCGCGCAACGACTGTCCGCGCTCGCGTCACGGGAGTATGGTGTAAGCCAACCATCCCGTGACGCGAACCGGAGGGTTCCCCATGACACTACCCCTGATTATCGATTGCGACCCCGGCCACGATGATGCCATCGCCCTGATCCTGGCGCTGGCCAGCCCAGAACTGGATGTGCGGGCCGTGACCACCAGCGCCGGCAATCAAACCCCGGACAAGACCCTGCGCAACGCCCTGCGCATCCTCACCCTGCTGCGCCGCAGCGACATCCCGGTCGCCGCGGGCGCCGCCAAACCGTTGCTGCGCGAGCTGATCATCGCCGATAACGTGCACGGCGAGAGCGGGCTGGACGGCCCAGACCTCCCCGAGCCGGGCTTCGCACCACGCCCCGAAGGCGCACTGGCGCTGATGGCGCAGACACTGCGCACCACGACGCAGCCGCTCACCCTGGTGGCCACCGGCCCGCTGACTAACGTGGCACTGCTGCTGGCCGCCCACCCGGAGCTGAAGCCGCGCATTGAGCGCATCGTCATCATGGGCGGCAGCGCCGGGGCGGGGAACTGGACGCCGGCGGCGGAGTTCAATATCTACGTCGATCCCGAAGCCGCCGAGATGGTATTCCAGAGCGGGGTGCCCATCGTGATGGCCGGCCTGGATGTGACCCACCGGGCCCAGATCCTCGACGCCGATATCGAACGCTTACGCGGCCTAGGCAACAGGGTGGCGCGTACCGTCGCCGAGCTACTCGACTTCTTTATGCGCTATCATCGCCAAGAGAAGTGGGGCTTCCAGGGGGCTCCGCTGCACGACCCCTGCACCATCGCCTGGCTGTTACGCCCGCAGATGTTCACCCAGCATGAGTGTTGGGTTGGCGTAGAGACCGCGGGGCAATACAGCGACGGTATGACGGTGGTGGATCGCCTCGGCCTGAACGGCCTGCCCGCCAACACCACCTTACTGACCGATATCGATCGCCAGGCCTTCGTCGATCTGCTGGCCGAGCGGATCGCCACGGCGTATGGCGACTTCACGGAGGAAACACGATGAAACTACCGCTGATCATCGACTGCGATCCTGGCCTGGATGATGCTATCGCCCTGGCGATGGCGCTGCGTGCACCGCAACTGGAGGTGTTGGCCGTGACCACCAGCGCCGGTAACCAGACCCCGGATAAAACCCTCAACAATGCCCTGCGCCTGCTGACCCTGATGGGGCGCGACGACATTCCGCTGGCCGGCGGCGCCGCCCAGCCACTGCTCTCCCCGCTGCGTATCGCCGAGGAGGTGCATGGCAGCACCGGGATGGGGCATACGCAATTACCCGACGCCCCTCGGCATGCCGATGCGCGCGGTGCGCTGGCGCTGATGGCCGAGGTGCTGCAGGCCAGTCCCGAGCCCGTCACCTTAGTGGTCACCGGTCCGATGACCAATGCCGCCCTGCTGCTGCGTAGCTACCCACAGCTGGCCTCACGCCTGGCGCAGATCGTCTTCATGGGCGGGGGAATGGGCGCGGGTAACGCCACCCCCTGCGCCGAATTCAACATCCTGGTCGATCCCCACGCAGCGGAGATCGTCATGCAGTCCGGCGTCCCGCTGGTGATGGCGGGATTGCATATGACACACCAGGCCTTGGTGTTGCCAGAGGAGGTCGAGCGTATCCGCGCCCTCGCCAACCCGGTGGCGTGCGCGGTAGCCGAGATGCTCGATTTCTACCTGCCCATCTACCTCAACGGGCCGAACCGCTTGCCCGGTGCGGCGATGCACGATCCTTGCACCATCGCCTGGCTGCTGGCGCCACAGCTGTTCAGCAGCGAGCGCTATTGGGTGGGGGTGGAGACGCGTGGGCGCTATACGACCGGGATGACGCTGGTCGATCGCGATCGGCTGACGGGGCGTGATGCCAACTGCGAGGTGTTGTTGACCATCGACCGCCCGGCCTTTGTCGAATTACTGATCGCCACGCTACGGCGTTATGCGGTGTAGCGTGGGAGGGTGAGCCACGATGCCATCGCCCTCAGGGGCGGAAGGGGCGGCGCTGGAACTGGTCATGACCACAACGCGGGCAGCGCGGGAGGATCTCCGGGGTGTAGACATCCAGGTTGAAGTGGCACTTCTCGCACACCAAGTGTCCCAGGCCGACCACCTCGCCGCTGTGGTAGACCCCGTGATGGCTGACATCCTGTAACACCTCGCGCCACTCGAGCTGTGTCTTGTCGGTGATGTCGGCCAGCTCCTGCCACAGGCTCTCCTTGATCACCCGCATGAAGACGCTGTCCTCCATCTCATCGCGGCTCTCCTGATAGGCACGGGCAAACTCCTCCAGATCGCGGCGCATCGCCAGACGGATCTGCTCGATGTCGGCCTCGCTCAGGTCACTGGCATGGCGCAGTTGCTGCTCCGCGCTCTCCAGCAGCGCGTCGATGTCGCGCTCCCCCTTCTTCAGGCGTTCGGTCAACGCCGCCAGCCATTGCTGATAATAGTGCGTCACCTTACTCATCGTCCTACCTCCATCTCACAGCGGTCAGAAAAGCGAACGCGCCGGCCCCTCTGCATCGGCCTGCACGAAAATCCCCAAACTCCAGTCTGTTAGTTATAGTTTAGCCATGATTAATTGTCAGACTATCATCTTCATCGTCACGGAGTAACAAAAGGTGACAAGCTCACCGCCGGGGAAAGAATTCGCCACACAGCCACGCTCGGCGGTTGTTGCCTGCGGCGCTTATCGGCTATTCTATGCCGATCACTATCACACATCAGGCTACAGGTGTAGCTGTTTCACTAACAGGACTTCCAGCTGCCATGCAAGAGCAATATCGTCCAGAGGACATCGAATCCCACGTCCAGCGCCATTGGGATGAACAGAAAACCTTCCAGGTCACCGAGGATGCCAGCAAGGAGAAATACTACTGCCTCTCCATGCTGCCGTACCCGTCCGGCCGTCTGCATATGGGCCACGTCCGTAACTACACCATCGGTGATGTGATCTCCCGCTATCAACGCATGCTGGGCAAGAATGTGCTGCAGCCCATCGGCTGGGACGCCTTCGGTCTGCCGGCGGAAGGCGCCGCGGTCAAGAACAACACCGCACCGGCCCCCTGGACCTATGCCAACATCGATTACATGAAGAACCAGCTGAAGCTGCTGGGATTCGGTTATGACTGGAGCCGCGAAATCGCCACCTGCAAGCCGGACTACTATCGCTGGGAGCAGTGGTTCTTCACCAAGCTGTATGAAAAAGGCCTGGTCTACAAGAAGACCTCGGCGGTCAACTGGTGCCCTAACGACCAGACCGTGCTGGCGAACGAGCAGGTGATCGACGGCTGCTGCTGGCGCTGCGACTCCAAAGTGGAGCGCAAGGAGATCCCGCAGTGGTTCATCAAGATCACCGACTATGCCGATCAGCTGCTCAACGATCTGGATAAGCTGGAGGATTGGCCGGAACAGGTCAAGACCATGCAGCGTAACTGGATCGGCCGTTCCGAAGGGGTCGAGATCACCTTCCGCGTCGCCGATCGCGACGAGACCTTCGCCGTCTATACCACGCGCCCGGACACCTTCATGGGGGTCAGCTATCTGGCGATCGCCGCCGCGCACCCGTTGGCCCAAGCGGCCGCGGCCAACAACCCGGCGTTGGCGCAGTTTATCGACGAATGCAAGAACACCAAGGTCGCCGAAGCCGACATGGCGACCATGGAGAAGAAGGGCATGGCCACCGGCCTGTACGCCGTGCACCCGCTGAGCGGTGAGCGCCTCCCCATCTGGGTCGCCAACTTCGTGCTGATGGACTACGGCACCGGCGCGGTGATGTCCGTCCCGGCCCATGACCAGCGTGACTGGGAGTTCGCCAGCAAGTATGACCTGCCGATGAAGGCGGTGATCCTGACCGCCGATGGCCAGGTCCCGGATATCGCCGCCGCGGCGATGACCGAAAAGGGCGTGCTGTTCAACTCCGGCGAGTTTGACGGGCTGGACTTCGCGGCCGCCTTCGACGCGGTAGCCGCCCGCTTAGCCGCCCTCGGCGTCGGCGAGCGTAAGGTCAACTACCGCCTGCGTGACTGGGGTGTCTCCCGTCAACGCTACTGGGGTGCGCCGATCCCGATGATCACCCTGGAAGATGGCAGCGTGATCCCGACCCCGGAAGATCAATTACCGGTGATCCTGCCGGAAGACGTGGTGATGGATGGCATCACCAGCCCGATCAAGGCCGATGCCGAATGGGCCAAGACCACCGTCAATGGCCAACCGGCGCTGCGTGAAACCGATACCTTCGACACCTTTATGGAGTCCTCCTGGTACTACGCCCGTTACACCTGCCCGCAGTTCGACCAAGGCATGCTCGATCCGGAGGCCGCCAACTACTGGCTGCCGGTCGATCAATATGTCGGCGGTATCGAACACGCCATCATGCACCTGATGTACTTCCGCTTCTTCCACAAGCTGATGCGTGATGCCGGCCTGGTGGATTCCGACGAGCCGGCCAAGCGCCTACTGTGTCAGGGGATGGTACTGGCCGACGCCTTCTACTACACCGGCGTCAACGGCGAGCGCAACTGGGTCTCTCCGGTCGATGTCACTGTCGAACGCGATGATAAGGGGCGTATCACCAAGGCCACCGACCGCGATGGGCGCGAGCTGATCTACGCCGGCATGAGCAAGATGTCCAAGTCGAAGAACAACGGCATCGACCCGCAGGTGATGGTCGAGCGCTACGGCGCCGATACCGTGCGTCTGTTCATGATGTTCGCCTCGCCGGCGGAGATGACCCTGGAGTGGCAGGAGTCTGGCGTCGAGGGGGCCAACCGCTTCCTGAAGCGTGTCTGGAAACTGGCCTATGACCACGTACAGAAGGGCCCAACCGCCGCGCTCGACCTGAGTGCGCTGAACGACGATCAGAAAGCCTTGCGCCGCGATCTGCACAAGACCATCGCCAAGGTGAGCGACGACATCGGTCGCCGTCAGACCTTCAACACCGCCATCGCCGCCGTGATGGAGCTGATGAACAAGTTGACGCGCGCCCCGCAGGAGAGCGAACAGGATCGCGCCCTGATGCAGGAGGCCCTGCTGGCAGTGGTACGCATGCTGTATCCGTTCACCCCGCACGTCTGCTTCACTCTGTGGCATGCCCTGGGTGGCGCCGGCGATATCGACGTCGCACCGTGGCCGGTCGCCGATGAAGCGGCGATGGTCGAAGAGAACAAGCTGATCGTGGTCCAGGTCAACGGTAAGGTTCGCGCCAAGATCACCGTTGCCGCCGACGCCAGCGAGGAGCAGGTACGCGCCCTGGCGGCTCAAGAGCCGCTGGTCGCCAAGTACCTCGACGGCGTCACCGTGCGTAAGGTGATCTTTGTAGCGGGCAAACTGCTTAACCTGGTTGTCGGCTAAGCCGAGGAGGACGTGTGCGACATCGTATCACTACGCTGTTGCTAGGATTGGCGGTGTTACTCACCGCCGGATGCGGATTCCACCTGCGCGGCGACGCGCAGGTTCCCTCCGAGTTCCATAAGCTCATCTTAGACAGTAGCGACCCGTATGGTCCCTTTACTCGCGCGGTGCGCGAACAGCTACGCCTGAACGACGTCATCATCGTCGATGCCGCGAGCCAGCCGACGCAAACGCGCGCCAAGACGGAGGGTGACCAGGCCAACGTGCTGCCCTCACTGCGTCTGTTAGGCGTCAGCCGGAGTCAGGACACCGTCTCCATCTTTAAGGATGGGGTGACGGCGGAATACCAGATGGTGATGACCGCCAACGCCCAGGTGCTGGTGCGCGGCCACGACATCTATCCGATCACGGTACGCGTCTATCGCAGCTTCTTCGACAACCCGCTGGCCGCCTTGGCCAAGGATGCCGAACAGGCAATGCTGGTCCAGGAGATGTACCAACAGGCGGCGCGGCAACTGGTTCGTAAGCTGATGAGCGTCCAGGCAGCCGAATTGCAGAGCAATGATCAGCGGATGCGCGTCGATGCCAGCGCCCCAAAGGTCCAAGGCAGCGACGACTTTGATCGGGTCAACACCGGCGTCATCGCCGCGCCGGCCTCTACGGCCGGACAGACGGCGCAATGAACCGGATCTACCCCGAACAGCTCGGCGCGCAGTTGCAGGATGAACTGCGCGCCTGCTACTTCATTCTGGGCAACGAACCCCTACTGATCCAGGAGAGCCTGGATCTGATCCAACAACGGGCGCGCACGCTGGGATTCGACGAGCACTATAGCGTCACCCTCGATCCGCACACCGACTGGGAGGCGCTCTTCAGCCAATCCCAATCGCTGAGCCTGTTCGCCAGCCGCCAGATCCTCACCCTGACCCTGCCGGATAATGGTGTCAATGCGGCGATGGGCGAGCGGCTGACTCAACTGGCCGGGCTGTTACACCCCGATCTGCTACTGCTACTGCGCGGTCCCCGTCCGACACGCGCCCAGGAAAACGCCGCCTGGTACAAACAACTGAGCGCACAGGCTACCCTGATCAGTTGCCAGACACCGGAGCAGGCGCAACTGCCGCGCTGGGTCGCCAACCGCGCCCGCCAGATGCAACTCCAGCTCGACGAGGCGGCACTGCAACTGCTGTGCTACTGCTACGAGGGCAACCTGTTGGCGTTAGCGCAGGCCCTCGGCCGCCTCGCCCTGCTCTACCCCGATGGGCGGCTCACCCTGCCGCGCGTCGAACAGGCGGTCAACGACGCCGCGCACTTCTCCCCCTTCCACTGGGTGGATGCCTGCTTAGCGGCGCGCGCCAAACGCGCCTGGCATATTCTGAGCCAGTTACGCCAGGAGGGCTGCGAGCCGGTGGTGCTGCTGCGCACCGTCCAGCGCGAAGTGCTGCTGCTGTTACAGTTGAAGCGAGCGAGCCAACAGACGCCGCTGCGCACGCTGTTCGACCGGCATAAGGTGTGGCAAAACCGCCGCCCGCTGTTGACCCAGGCGTTACAAAACCTGGCGTTACCCCAGTTGTATCAGGCGGTGGCGCTGCTTAGCCAATGCGAACAGATCATCAAACAGGATTTCGGCCAGTCTGTCTGGCCACAGCTGGAATCCTTGACCCTACTACTGTGCGGCAAGACGCTGCCGGAGAGTATGCTGCATGCCGAGTAAATCCTGCCCGGCGGCGCCAGCCCTGCTGGCGCTGTTTGGAGGCACTTTCGATCCCATTCACTATGGTCACCTCAAACCGGTAACGGCCCTGGCCCAGGAAGTCGGCCTCAGCCACATCACCCTGCTGCCCAACCATGTGCCGCCGCACCGTCCCCAACCGGAAGCCAGCGCCGCCCAACGCCTGGCGATGGCGCAGCTGGCGATCGAAGACGATCCGCTATTCTCCGTCGATGACCGCGAGCTCCGCCGCGACAGCCCCTCCTATACCATCGATACCCTAGAGGGATTGCGCGCCGAACTGGGTGTCAACCAACCGCTGGCTTTCATCATCGGGCAAGACTCGCTGCTCAGCCTGCACCAGTGGCAGCGCTGGCAGGATATCCTGCGCTGTTGTCACCTGCTAGTCTGTGCCCGCCCCGGCTATCCCGATCGTCTGGCGACGCCGGAGCTGCAAGCCTGGCTGGAGCGACACCGCACCCAAGATAGTGACCGTCTGCACCAACACCCTCACGGCTTTATCTACCTGGCCGACACACCGCTCTACTCCGTCTCCGCCACCGATATTCGTCAGCGTCGCCACCTGGGCATCAGCTGTGACGATCTCCTGCCGCGGTCGGTACAACGTTACATCGAGCTACAGGGCCTCTATCGCTAAGCATGCCTCATCGGTCGGTCGCTTTCGCCCGTTCGGTGATTGACAGGGATTTGCAGGCTGCTATTCTCCGCAGCTACGCATGACAGGCACGCCATTCACGCGTGCCTCACGCCGGGAGACCCCGCGTCATCCCGGCTCATGCCGGATACATTTATCACCTTTTGATGAGGGGGAACCTTTGCAAGGTAAAGCACTCCAAGATTTCGTTATTGATAAGATTGATGATCTGAAGGGGCAAGAGATCGTCGCCATCGATGTGTGTGGCAAATCCAGTATCACCGACTGCATGATCATCTGCACCGGCACCTCTAACCGCCACGTGATGTCCATCGCCGACCATGTGGTCCAGGCGTCCCGTGCCGCCGGGCTGATGCCGTTGGGCGTCGAAGGGCAAAACGGCGCCGAATGGGTGGTGGTCGATCTCGGCGATGTCATCGTACACGTGATGCAGGAAGAGAGCCGCCGCCTGTACGAGCTGGAAAAGCTGTGGGGTTGATGCGGTGAAACTGCAACTGGTGGCGGTCGGCACCAAGATGCCCGACTGGGTACAAACCGGCTTTCTCGACTATATCAAACGCTTTCCCAAGGATATGCCGTTTGAGCTGACCGAGGTGCCAGCCGGTAAACGCGGTAAAAACGCCGACATTCGCCGCATCCTGGAACGAGAGGGCGAGCTGATGCTGGCGGCGGTGGGGAAAGGTAACCGCATAGTCACCCTGGATATTCCCGGTAAACCGTGGGATACCCCGGCATTGGCCGGGCAGTTGGAACGCTGGAAACAGGATGGCCGCGACGTGAGCCTGCTGATCGGTGGCCCCGAAGGGTTGGCGCCGGCCTGCAAGGCGGCGGCCGAGCAAAGCTGGTCGTTGTCACCGCTGACGCTGCCGCACCCGCTGGTGCGCGTGTTGGTCGCCGAGAGCCTCTACCGCGCGTGGAGCATTACGACCAATCATCCTTATCATCGTGAGTAATCGCCTGCCGGCCTACGCCGGCAATGACGTTAATCCCGGCAGTACGCTAGAGCATGACGGAACGGAATGAAACCAGATCGTAACCCCTTTCGTGACTATTCGGCAGAGTCCGCCCTGTTCATCCGGCGCGCGCTGGTCGCCTTCGCTGGCGTCCTGCTGCTGACCGGGGTTCTGATCGCCAACCTCTATCACCTGCAGATCCTGCGCTTCGAAGATTACAAGACGCGCTCTAACGAGAACCGTATCAAGCTGGTGCCCATCGCGCCCAGCCGCGGCATGATCTACGATCGCAACGGGACCCCGCTGGCCTTTAACCGCACCATCTATCAGTTGGAAGTGATCCCGGAGAAGGTCGAGGGGCTGCAAGAACAGATCGCGGCGCTGGGCCCCATCGTCGATCTCAGCGCGGACGATCTCGATAACTTCCAGAAGGAGCGTAAGCGCTCGCGGCGCTTCACCTCTATTCCGCTGAAAACCGCCCTCAACGAGGTGCAGGTGGCGCGCTTCGCCGTCAACCAGTTCCGTTTCCCCGGTTTCGAGGTCAAAGGCTATCAGCGCCGCTACTACCCCTATGGCTCCGCCCTGACCCACGTCATCGGCTACGTCTCCAAGATCAACGATAAAGACGTCGAGCGACTGGATAAAGAGGGCAAACTGGCCAACTACGCCGCCACCCATGACATCGGCAAGCTGGGCATCGAGCGCTACTATGAGGATGTGCTGCACGGCAAGACCGGTTACGAAGAAGTCGAGGTCAATAACCGTGGCCGCGTGATCCGCCAACTACACGAACAGCCCCCGCAGGCGGGGAAAGACATCTACCTCACGCTGGATCTCAACCTCCAGCGCTACATCGAGCAGCTGCTGGTTGGCAGCCGCGCCGCGGTCGTGGTCAGCGATCCACGCACCGGCGGCATCCTGGCGCTGGTCTCTACCCCCAGCTATGATCCCAACCTGTTTGTCGATGGCATCTCAAGCAAGGACTACCGCGCCCTGCTCAACGACGCCAATCGGCCGCTGATCAATCGCGCGACCCAAGGGGTCTACCCACCCGCCTCGACGGTGAAGCCGTATGTGGCGGTCTCGGCGATGAGCGCCGGGGTGATCTCACGCAACACCACCCTCTTCGATCCCGGTTGGTGGCAGCTACCGGGCTCCGAGAAACGCTTCCGCGACTGGAAGAAGTGGGGGCACGGGCGGCTGAACATCACCAAGGCACTGGAGGAGTCGGCGGATACCTTCTTCTATCAGGTGGCCTATGACATGGGGATCGACCGCCTGAGCGAGTGGCTCAGCAAGTTCGGCTATGGCCAGTATACCGGCATTGACCTCTCCGAGGAGCGTTCCGGACTGATGCCGACCCGTGAATGGAAACTTAAACGTTACAAGAAACCCTGGTATCAGGGTGATACCATCCCGGTCGGTATCGGCCAGGGCTATTGGACCGCCACCCCGATCCAGATGGCGAAGGCGCTGAATATCCTGATCAACGACGGCAACGTCAAAGTGCCGCACCTGCTGTTGAGCACTCGCATCGACGGCCAGCTGGTACCATTCCGCCAGCAGGAGAGCCAGCAGATCGGCGACATTCACTCCGGTTTCTGGGAGATCGCGAAGGATGGCATGTTCGGCGTGGCTAACCGCCCCAACGGTACCGGTTACAAATACTTCAACGGCGCGCCCTATAAGATTGCCGCCAAGTCAGGTACCGCCCAGGTATTCGGCTACGAGACCTATAACGCGCACACCATCGCCGAACACCTGCGTGACCATAAGCTGATGACCGCCTTCGCCCCCTACGATAATCCGCAGGTCTCGGTGGCGATCATCCTGGAGAACGGCGGTGCCGGTCCGGCGGTCGGTACCATCATGCGCCAGATCCTGGACCACATCATGCTGGGCGATGACAATACCCAGCTTCCCAATGCTACCCCCGCGCCCCCCGGCGTGGAGGGTGACTGATAGGCATACGGATTCACCATGACAGAGAATCAACAAAAGCGCTCGATCTGGGCCAAGATGCACATCGATCTGCCCTTCCTGCTCTGCATCCTGGCGGTGCTGGTCTATAGCGCCATCGTGATGTGGAGCGCCAGCGGCCAAGACATGGGCATGATGGAGCGCAAGATCGGCCAAATCGTGATGGGGTTGGTGGTCATGCTGGTCATGGCGCAGATCCCGCCGCGCGTCTATGAGCACTGGGCGCCCTACCTGTATATCTTCTGCGTCATCCTGTTGATCCTGGTGGATGCCTTCGGCCAGATCAGTAAGGGGGCGCAACGCTGGCTGGATCTTGGCTTCGTGCGCTTCCAGCCGTCGGAGATCGCCAAGATCGCCGTGCCATTGATGGTGGCCCGCTTCATCAACCGCGATGTCTGCCCCCCCTCGCTCAAGCATACCGGCATCGCCTTGATCCTGATCTTCCTGCCGACCCTGCTGGTCGCCGCTCAGCCGGACCTGGGCACCTCGATCCTGGTTGCCGCCTCCGGGTTATTTATCCTGTTCCTCGCCGGCATGAGCTGGCGCCTGATCGGCTTGGCGGTGCTCTTGGTTGCCGCCTTCATCCCGGTGCTTTGGTTCTTCCTGATGCACGACTACCAGCGTGACCGCGTGATGATGCTACTCGATCCAGAGAGCGACCCGCTGGGCGCGGGCTACCACATCATTCAATCCAAGATCGCCATCGGCTCCGGCGGATTGAGCGGCAAAGGCTGGCTGCACGGCACCCAGTCACAACTGGAGTTCCTACCGGAGCGCCACACCGACTTTATCTTCGCCGTATTGGCCGAGGAGTTGGGGCTATTCGGGGTACTGCTGTTGTTGGCGCTGTATCTGCTGATCATCATGCGCGGGCTGTATATCGCCGCCCGAGCGCAGACCACCTTCGGTCGGGTGATGGTTGGTGGTTTAATGTTGATTCTATTCGTTTATGTTTTCGTTAATATCGGGATGGTCAGTGGCATTTTACCCGTGGTTGGCGTACCTTTGCCCCTAGTCAGCTATGGTGGCTCGGCGTTGATCGTCCTGATGGCCGGGTTTGGTATCGTGATGTCGATCCATACCCATCGCAAAATGTTATCCAAAAATCTGTAGAGGTCGCGATGCGAATGGCGCACAAATCCTGGCTCAGCCTGAGCCTGGCCTGCCTGATCCTGGCGGGTTGTACCACCAACGACGACGGCGTGATCCAGGCGCCGCCGCAGCCGGCCTATAACGGGCCCGTCGTCGAGATCCCCGGCGTCGAACCGCGCTATGAACCCTACATTCCCAGCGCCAACCAGGATTACAGCCGTAACGGTCAGCGTTATACCATCGTCAAGGATCCGAGCAACTTCTCGCAGATCGGCCTGGCGGCCAGCTACGGCGAGGAGAATCGCGGTAATGTCACCGCCAGTGGTGAACAGTTCAATCCCGATGCCATGACGGCGGCGCACCCGACCCTGCCGATCCCCAGCTATGTGCGCGTCACCAACCTGGCCAACGGCCGCCGTTTGGTGGTACGCATCAACGATCGCGGTCCCTATACCCCTGGGCGTATCATCGATCTGTCGACTGCCGCCGCGAATCGTCTGAATCTGACCCAGCATACCAAGGTGCGCATCGACTTTATCGATGTGGCGCCGGACGGCACCCTCTCTGGCCCGGGCACCATCGGTACCCGTGTCGCCAAACAGAGCTATGCCCTGCCGGCTCGCCCGCAGATCGACATGACGGCGTCCCAACCCGCCGCCGCCAGCCTGTCGACCTCCTCGGCCATGCCTTCGCAAGCTCAAAGCGCCTCCCCGGCGCAGGAGCAACCGGCGGTACGTGCCATCGGTAACCCGACGCCAGCCACTCTCGCCCCCGGTCACGAAAACAGCAGCATGCCGCTCAGCGCCCCGGCCAGCCACAGCGGTGGCTTCCTCGGCGCCCCGCAGCCGCTACCTAGCGGCGTGTTAGAGGAGAGCGCCCCAGCGGCCCCAGCCACACCGGCAGCGGCCAGTACGCCATCGGCGACGAATGGCGCCAGCGCGGCAGCACCCGTTGCCCGCCACGCTGCCGCCAACGGCCATTACCTGGTGCAGGTCGGCGCGGTCAGTAGCAGCACGCGTGCCCAACAGTGGCAGCAGCAGCTCAGCCAACGCTTCGCGGTGCCGGGCAAGGTCGAGGCCAAAGGTGCGATCTTCCGCGTCCAGTTGGGGCCCTTCGCCACCCACGGCGAGGCCAGCGCGCTGCAACAACGCCTATCCCGCGAAGCCGGTCAGCAATCCTTTATCACCAGCGCGCCTTAATCTGTGCGTGGCTCGCCCCTCGTCGAGCCACGCAATACTTATACACATATTGCTTGTGTAAAAAACCATTGCCACACTATGCGTTAACGTTCCATCTGCTATAGTGTGGCTCGTTTTTCACTCTTTAATTCACGGATGTTGTAGTCCCCATCATGAAACGCAAAGCTGCTTCCTTAACCCTGAAATACGTTGCCGCCGGCAGCCTGCTGGCCGTAGCCCTCACCGGCGCGGCGCGCGCCGACGACGTCAATCTGAAGACCATGATCCCGGGCGTGCCGCAGATCGATGCCGAAGCCTATATTCTGATCGACTACAACTCCGGCAAGGTCCTGGCCGAACATAACGCCGACGAGCGGCGTAACCCGGCCTCACTGACCAAGATGATGACCAGCTACGTCATCGGCCAGGCGATGCGCGCCGGCAAGTTCGGTGAAAACGATGTGGTCACCGTCGGTAAGGATGCCTGGGCGACGGGCAACCCGGTGTTCCAAGGCTCCTCGCTGATGTTCCTGAAGCCGGGCGATCAGGTCTCCGTCGGTAATCTGATCCGCGGCATCAACCTGGTCTCCGGTAACGACGCCTGTGTCGCCATGGCCGACTACGTCGCCGGTAGCCAAGACGCCTTCGTCGGGTTGATGAACAACTACGTCAAGGCATTGGGGCTGCAAAACACCCACTTCGAGACGGTGCACGGCCTGGACGCGCCGGGTCAGTTCAGCTCCGCGCGTGACATGGCGCTGATCGGCCAAGCGTTGATCCGCGATGTGCCGCACGAATATGCCATCTATAAAGAAAAAGAGTTTACCTACAACAATATCCGTCAGATGAACCGTAACGGCCTGTTGTGGGATACCAGCATGAATGTGGACGGCATCAAAACCGGCCATACCGCCTCGGCGGGCTACAACCTGGTCGCCTCGGCGACGGAAGGCAACATGCGCCTGATCTCGGCGGTGATGGGTGGACGGACCTTTAAGGGCCGCGAGACCGAAAGCAAGAAGCTGCTCACCTGGGGCTTCCGCTTCTTCGAAACCGTCTCGCCGCTGAAGGCTGGACGTGAATTCGCCTCCGAGCCGGTCTGGTTCGGCGATACCGATCGCGCCCAGTTGGGGGTGGATAAAGACGTCTACCTGACCATCCCGCGTGGCCGGATGAAAGATCTCAAGGCCAGTTATGTGCTGAACAGCAATGAACTGGACGCCCCGCTGGCTAAAGATCAGGTGGTCGGCACCATCAACTTCCAGCTGGATGGCAAGACCATCGAACAGCGCCCCCTGGTGGTACTGAACGAGGTGCAAGAGGGCGGTTTCTTCAGCCGCATGATCGATCATATCAAGCTGCTGTTCCATCGCTGGTTTGGTTGATTTCTGTGCGCCAGGCTTGAAAATGGCGCCCACATCCCCACATACTGTATAAGTCAGACTCCCGCTACGGCGGGAGTTATCATTGGTAGAAAGTGCAATACGCTGGAGCTTAGATGAAAACCAAACTGAATGAACTGCTCGAATTCCCGTGCGAGTTTACCTATAAAGTCATGGGGCTGGCACAGCCTGAGCTGGTCGATCAGGTTGTTGAAGTGGTACAGCGCCATGCACCGGGCGACTACACCCCGCAGGTGAAGCCGAGCAGCAAGGGCAACTACCACTCGGTCTCCATTACCATCAATGCGACCCACGTCGAACAGGTCGAGACGCTGTACGAAGAGCTGGGTAATATCGAAATCGTCCGCATGGTTCTGTAATTACAGTTATTTAACCAAAATACAGCATTTGTCGCGGCCCGGTACGGCATCATCGCCTTACCGGGCCGTGCTTTTTTCCCCTATGGCACTGGTGAGTCAGGGCGACACTCGGTATAATGGCCTTACCAATTTTTTAACCTGAAGATGACGCCATTGCAACAAGAGACTCTCATACTGCGTCAACTGGGGTTGCAGCCCTATGCGCCGGTATCCCAGGCGATGCATACCTTCACCGATCGCCGTAGCACCGAGACCCCGGATGAGCTGTGGTTGGTCGAGCATCCTGCCGTGTTTACCCAAGGGCAGGCCGGTAAGGCCGAACACCTGCTCAATCCCGGCGATATCCCGGTGATCCAAAGCGATCGCGGTGGCCAGGTCACCTACCATGGGCCCGGCCAGCAGGTGATGTATGTCCTGCTCGATCTACGCCGTCATCATTGCGGCGTGCGTGAACTGGTCACGGCACTGGAGGAGAGCGTGGTGCGTACCCTGGACGAGTTAGCGATTCACGCCTACCCACGTCCCGATGCGCCCGGCGTCTATGTCGATGGTAAGAAGATCTGCTCCCTCGGCCTGCGCATTCGTAAGGGGTGTTCCTTCCATGGCTTAGCGCTGAACATCGCCATGGATCTCGCGCCCTTCCAACGTATCAACCCCTGTGGTTATGCTGGCTTGCAGATGACCCAGGTCAGTGACCTGAAGGCCGGCGCCACCCTGGCGCAGATCCAACCCCGCCTGGTACACCATTTTACCCAACTGCTCGGCTATCATCGGCTCGAGCACAGCCAGTGGAATCCGCAAGATTATGAGTAAACCAATTCAGATGGAACGCGGCATCAAATACCGCGACGCCGACAAGATGGCGCTGATCCCGGTGAAATCCGTCGCCGTTGAGCGCGAGCAACTCCTGCGTAAACCGGAATGGATGAAGATCAAGTTACCGGCCGATTCCAGCCGTATCCAGGGCATTAAGGCGGCGATGCGTAAGAATGGCCTGCACTCGGTGTGTGAGGAGGCCTCTTGCCCCAACCTGGCCGAGTGTTTTAACCACGGTACCGCCACCTTCATGATCCTCGGCGCCATCTGCACTCGCCGTTGCCCATTCTGCGACGTGGCGCATGGCCGCCCGCTGGCACCGGATGCGAACGAGCCGGAGAAACTGGCCCAGACCATCGCCGACATGGGGCTACGCTACGTGGTGATCACCTCCGTCGACCGCGACGATCTGCGTGACGGCGGTGCGCAGCACTTCGCCGATTGCATCCGTGCGATCCGCGCCAAGAGCCCGCAGATCCGCATCGAAACCTTGGTGCCGGACTTCCGTGGCCGAATGGATCGCGCCCTGGAGATCCTCAGCGATAATCCACCGGACGTGTTTAACCACAACCTGGAAAATATTCCACGCCTCTATCGTCAGGTACGTCCCGGCGCCAACTACGAGTGGTCGCTGCGTCTGCTGCAACAGTTTAAGCAGCAGCATCCCGACATCCCGACCAAGTCCGGCCTGATGGTGGGCCTGGGTGAAACCAACCAGGAGATCATCGCGGTGATGCGCGATCTGCGCGCGCACGGGGTGACCATGTTAACCCTGGGGCAATACCTGCAACCCAGCCGCCATCACCTGCCGGTGCAGCGTTACGTCAGTCCGGATGAGTTCGCCGAGATGAAAGAGGCCGCGTTGGCGATGGGCTTCACCCACGCCGCCTGTGGGCCCTTCGTACGCTCCTCCTACCACGCCGATCTTCAGGCGCAGGGCATTGAGGTTAAGTAAGCGTATCCGGCCCGCTGGCGGCGGCAAGGCACAAAAAACGCCCCAGGCGGATCGCTCTGCCTGGGGCGTCGTGTCGCCAGCGCTGGCGCGCAGGGTGTCTCCGCCCTTACCTCGCCGCGCTCAAATACGCCATGATTGAGACGGTACGCAAGCCACCCGCTCAACGACTGCATCAATAATGACAAAGGGCTGACGCCGTCAGCCCTTTGTCTTGTCTAGGTTATCGCCTAGACAAAACTGGTTACAACTTTGGGATGTTCCTTCTTCCCCGCGCCCGTCGCTCCGACGCCGGCCCTGCGGATTACTCTTTGTGCTCGACCCGCGGCGTCGCCTCGTCGTTATTGTTTTTCTTGGCCGCCGGCGTCTCGTCGTTCATCGCCTTCTTAAATCCCTTCAGTGCCGCGCCAAGATCGGAGCCTAGCGTGCGCAGCTTGTTGGTCCCAAACAGTAAGACGATCAGCACGGCAATAACCAGAAGCTTGGTAATACTAATACCTTCCATAAATACCTTCTTATGTTGTATACAGCACCGCTCAGGCGGCTGAAGAAACATCACCACAGTAAACCTGAGTTATTAACCGTAAAAATGGCTAACGGCGCAAAGCCAAGATGTAACAGAGTTAAACGGCCTAGGTCGCTAAGAATACGCCACGCCAGAGTGGCGCGACGCGAAGGACACCGAGCGCGGATGCGCCTCGGTGGGTAGAGAGGATCAAGAGTGGTTGCTATCCTGGTAATGCAGGCTCGCCAGATAGGCGTTAAAGGCCGCCGCATCCTGTGCCAGCGCCTCAATATGGCAGCCGACGATTTTAAACTGACGCAGCAAGCTATTATTCTCCGGCAACGAACCGAGGTCGACTAACTTACGGGTAAGCAGTTCATTCTGTTGCAACAACGCCGCCTCGCGCTGACGTGCCTGCGCCAACTGCATGCGCATGCCCTCACACTCCTGTTGCCAAACCTGGCGCTGCTGCTCAAAACTCACCTTCAGATCATCCAGCGCCGCCAATGAATTCCGCAGTTGTACTTCCAAGTCAGACATGACACCTTCCCCCGGACGGCGCGCACCGTCACCTCACCACGCCAATACGCTTCTCGCCTACGTCCGCCATCATAGTGAGCTTGGTGAATAAATGCGACCCTTTGCCGGAAGATCCTGCGGGAATTCAGCGAAAATCCGAATTCTCTCGCGATGTATTAGGGGAGCGGATGGCCCGCCGCCCGATAAATCTGATACCAGCTTTCCCGGCTTAAGTTCAGCGCGCATGCCTGACTGATCTGCGCCAGACGCGTCGGATTCATGCTCCCGGCGATGACCTGCATCTGCGCCGGGTGGCGTAGGATCCACGCCGTCGCCAACGTCGTCTTACTAACATTGAGTTCGGCGGCGAGGGTCGCCAGGGTCTGGTTGAGATCGGCAAAGTCGGGATGGTCGAGGAATACCCCGCTGAACATGCCGAACTGGAACGGAGACCAAACCTGGAGGGTGATGTCGTGTAGACGGCAGTAGTGCAGCACATCGCCACTACGATCGATGGCCGCCTCGCTCTCGACATTCACATTGATGCCGCTGCGCACCATGCCAGCGTGCGCGATGCCGAACTGCATCTGATTAACCCGTAATGGCTGCGGCAGAAACTTCTGCAATAACGCGATCTGTAGCGGCCCATAGTTGGAGACGCCAAAGGCGCGCACCTTCCCCTGTTCCACCAGCCGGGAAAACGCCTCGGCCACCTCTTGCGGCTCGATCAGGGTGTCGGGACGATGCAACAACAGCATATCCAGATAGCCACACTGCAAACGCTGGAGGATACCATCGACCGACGCCAAGATATGGCGATAGGAGGAGTCATAAAATCCGCTACGGATGCCGCATTTGGATTGGATAAACATCGCCTCACGGCGCGCGCCTTGTGGGCGGGCGGCTTGGGCAAAGCGGCGTTCACACTCCCCCGCCCCATAAATATCCGCATGGTCGAAGGCAGTAATCCCCAGCGCCAACGCATGATCGATCAGGTTAGCGGCCTGGCCGTCATCCAACTCCGCCAAACGCATGCAACCCAATGCAATGGCGGATACCTGAGGGCCGGCGGCACCCAATGTCAGTTGTTTCATCATTCACTCCTGTCTCTGCGGGGCAACGCCCGATGGCTGGGGAACGCGATGCAACGCGCAATAAGTGACCACTATGCCACAGTGACGGAAAGTCTGCCGATGGGGAGGTAACATTTATCGCGCAATCTGTAACAGATATATACGTTTACCTTTATGACAATTTACAAAAAAGATCATACATTTTTATCCCGTCGTCACGCGGCAGAGTGCGGCGTGGCGATCTGGGCAGACGTCAGCATGATGCTGGCGTGTCATCATCGGCCGAACAACCTGCCGGCCGCCACGGGAGGATCACCCCATCATGTACGGGATCTCAGATAAACAACGCGGGCTGGCACTGCTGGCACTCCTCATCACCCTCAATCTCGCCGCCTGGTTATGGGCCTTCATCGCCTTTCGCCACCACGCGGTGATGATGAGTGCGGCGCTACTGGCCTATGGCTTCGGCCTCCGCCACGCGGTCGATGCCGACCACATCGCCGCCATCGATGCGGTGACGCGCAAGCTGATGCAGCAGGGAAAGCGCCCGTTGGGCGTCGGTGCCTTCTTCTCACTCGGCCACTCCACCATCGTGGTGCTCGCCTGTCTGGCCATCGTACTCACCTCGCTCGCCTTCCGTGACCGTATCGACAGCCTACACCAGTACGGTGGGTTGATCGGTACCGCCGTCTCGGCCCTATTCCTGTTGGCGATGGCGCTGCTGAATCTGCAAATCCTCTTCGGCGTCTGGCGCCAATTCCGCCGCCTCACTCGCGCCAATGGGCAAGGCGGCGAGTTCGTGGCTGACCAGGCGCTGCCCGGCGGAGTGATGACGCGCCTGTTTCAACGCACCTTTCGCCTGGTAACCCAGAGTTGGCAGATGTACCTGGTCGGTTTTCTCTTCGGGCTGGGCTTCGATACCGCCACCGAAGTCGGCCTACTGGGGATCTCCGCCTCCGCCGCCACGCACGGCCTCTCACTCTGGTCGCTGATGGTCTTTCCGGCGCTGTTCACTGCGGGCATGGCGCTGATTGACTCACTGGATAACTTCGTCATGGTCGGCGCCTATGGCTGGGCCTTCTCCCACCCCATCCGTAAGCTGTACTACAACATGACCATCACCGCCGCCTCGGTAGGCGTAGCGCTGGTGATCGGCGGCTTGGAGGCGTTGGGGCTGCTCGCCGACAGCCTGCAACTTCAGGGGGGATTCTGGCAGTGGATCGGCCGACTCAACGATCAGATGGGGAACGTCGGTTTCTGGGTCATCGGCGGCTTCGTTCTGTTCTGGCTGCTGTCGTTACTCAACTACCGCTGGCGCGGCTACGACCGCATCGCAACCGCGAGCGTCGAGTAAAGTTACAATTGCTGTCGTGATCTGCCTCGCTATTAACGCTATGATCCTGCGCCGAACCGCCGCGCCTTAGCGCCGGTGGCCGGACACAAGGAGAAACGGTCGCCCCGGCGACCCGTGCGAGACACAGCCTCATGACACACACCACGCAACGTATCTATGTTATCGGCATCGGCCTGCTGCTGCTGATGGTAGCGGGCTGCTCCAGCCGTCATCACCGCCCGGCGGCCAGCTACAACCCTAACGCCTATGATGGCTTGATCCAGACGGCGGCGACTCAATACCACCTCGATCCCAAGCTAATCAAGGCGATCATTCAGGTGGAGTCCTCCTATAATCCCAACGCCGTCAGCCCCTCCAACGCCATCGGATTGATGCAACTGAAGGCCGATGGAGCCGGTTGCGATGCCTACCGCTACCAGGGTAAGCGCGGCTGTCCCGACAGCGATGACCTGTTCGATCCCGCCACCAATATTCGGCTCGGCGCCGCCTATCTCGGGGCCCTGCAAAATCAACAGCTGTACTGGATCAACGATCCCCTCACTCGCCGCTACGCCACCGAGGTCGCCTATGCCAACGGTGCCGGCGCATTGCTGCGGACCTTCTCCGCGAACCGTCAAACGGCCATCGCCATGATTAACCGCCTCAGCCCGGCCGCCTTTCACTGGCACGTACGCCAGCATCATCCGGCCGCCCAGGCGCCGCGTTACATGCAGAAGGTGGAAACGGCGTACCGCAATCTCTAATCCCCGGCGCTGACGCGCAAAAGACGCGTCGGAGCCCGACGAGATAACGCCTCATCCTATGCATGGCGACTCAATGGCGTCTTTGCCGACCCGCGCGCGCCTACTCCGCCCCGTCGGGCTCGACGCGGCACAGCGGCACGTTTTCGCGGCAATAGGGGCACCAGGTATGACAACGGCTTAACACGCTATGCAGCCGGACGCGGATGCGGCGCCCACAACGGGCGCAGGCGGTATAACGCAATGCCAGCAGCCCGTGCACCGCACTCTCAACCTCATCGGCCCCGCGGCTCCCGCGCCGCTCACCGCTGGCGCCAGATCGGGGGATAACCTCCGCTGTACCCTGCATAGCTCGCTCGACGACGGTTAGCCGCGACACAGACGCAGACGCTTCTTATCCACCTTACCGGAGCAGGTGCGCGGAAACTCGCTGACAAACTCCAATAGGGTCGGCACCTTGAAGGCGGCCAGATGGGCCGCGCAGTGCTCGATCAGCGTCTGCGCCGCCACCTCGGTGCCCGGTGTGAGCTGGACGATGGCCTTCACCGCCTGATCGCGTAGCGCATCCTCGACGCCGATCACCGCCGCCTCGCACACCGCCGGATGACGCTCCAGTACCCGCTCTACCTCGCTGGAGGCGACATTCTCGCCCGAGCGCTTGATCAGATTCACCGCCCGATCGACGAAGTAGAACCAGCCCTCCTCATCGTAGTAACCGGTATCCCCGGTGTGCAACCACCCATCCTCGCGCAACAGACGGGCAGTCGCCTGCGGATCATCATAATAGCCCTTGAACAGGGTACGGCCAGGGACGCCACGCAGGCAGATCTCGCCGATCTGATTCGGCGGCAACGGCTCTCCCCGCGCATCGACGATACGCGCCTGATACCCCATGCCTGGCCGCCCGATCGATGGGTAGCGCCGCTCACGGCCCGGCGTATCGCCGATGGCCCCGACCACCGTCTCAGTCATGCCGTACGAGTTAAATAATTGCACCCCGAAACGCCGCTCAAAGTCGCGCTTCTCCGTCAAGCTGATGTTGAGGTAGAAGAACAGATCGCGCAGGCAGTGGTGACGCTCCCAGGCGCGTACCGGCTGCAACATTAAGGTACGAACGATCAACGGAATGGCGTGACTGACGGTGGCGCGATGTAGGCAGATCTGCCGCCAGAAGCGACGGGCGCTGTACTTCTCCAACAGGATTAAAGTGCCGCCGGTCATCAGCATCGGCATCGCCGCGCTGCATTGAAAATCGATGTGGAAATTGGGCATGCAGCTCAGATAACGATCGCGCGCCGTCATCTGCCCCTGCCAGGCGGTGTAGTGGCCGCCGAACAGCAGGTTGGCGTGGGTCAGTTCGACCCCCTTCGGCGCCGAGGTGGTTCCCGAGGTAAACAGGATCTCGGCCACATCATCGCCGCCGATCGTCACCGTTTGACGCAACGTGTCCGGCTGGGCATCGCGCGCGGCGTTAAACGACTCCGCCACGTTCTGCTCGGCTCCCCAACTCAATATATGGCGCAGCATAGGGCGAAGACGATGATACAGCGGTAAAAACTCCGCCTGGCAGACCAGCAGGGAGACGCCACAACGCCGCACCAGATACTCGCACTCCTCGGCGGTATAACCGGTATTGATCGGCACGGCGATGGCCCCGATGTAGGCCAGCCCGAACCAACAGAACAGAAACTCCGGGCAGTTGCGCATCTGCAGCCCCACCCGATCGCCCTTCTCGACGCCCCGCGCCAAGAATAGGTTGGCCGTCTTGACAATCTCCACCTGCATCTGGCGGTAACTGTACTCTTGCGTCGCCCCGTCGCGATCCTCATACACCAAGGCGCATGCCTCTCCCTGTTCGCGCGCGCGCGCCTGCCACACATCCCGCAGGGTGGCGTTCCCGATCATATCCATAGTCCCTCTCGCTACCGTCATCGCCGACAGGCTATCCCCTGCAATCCACGCACCAGATCCTGCTAGCGAATATAATGCCATATGGTTTATTTATTTCTGACATTAATGATTTTTCCTACCGATAAAATTATAAACTTTGGCGTTAATCACACTCGCAAAATAAATAGCCGAGCGATGGTCGGTGGCGCGCGAATAAATACAACAGATGCTCAAAATAATTAAACAAACCAGAAACCAGAAAATAACACCCTTTATCGATCATGCCTCGAGCTACCCGACTAGGGGCAAGGAGATCAAATGGATAGCATCAACATCAAGGGGTGTGGCGCATGCAAGCCTCGCCGTTAGCGTAGCATCTCTAGCCTTTCCGACGGATAACAGCGCCGCGGGGAATCGCTGGCCAGCGATATTTCCCACGTGACACGTGGATAAGGCGAAATAAGAAGGGGAAGTTCGGCGGATCGTAAAAAATTTATTAATCGTTAAATATTTTTTTAATTAAGGCATGGAGACGGCGATGTTACGGATGCCTCACTCGCCGCCTGGCGACGTATCACGCCCATGTCGGGCGCCGCTATGCGACGCCCCGCCGCGCTAGGCTATCCCGCCGCACTGGGCGGCGGGATGTGGCCGGGATTAACGCCCCTTCCAGACCGGTGCGCGTTTTTCGGCGAAGGCCTGCGGCCCTTCCAGCGCATCCTCGGAGTGCAATACCGCCGGGTAATGCTTCAACACGCCGCTACGCGTCAGACGGTAGCCCTCTTCCACCGACAGCTCGGCGGTGGCACGGAAGATCTCCTTCAACGCCGCCAATGCCAACGGTGCGCTCTCAGCCACCTGCTGCGCCAACTCGCGCGCCGTCGCCAACAGTTGATCGCTAGGCACCACCTGATTCACGATCCCCCAACGCAGCGCCTCTTCGGCCTCCATACGGCGCCCGGTCATCATCAGCTCACAGGCGATCGCCGGCGGGAGACACTTCGGCAGGCGTAGCATGCCGCCGCTATCCGGTACGATGCCCAGCTTGGCTTCCGGCAGGGCGAAACAGGCGTTTTCGGCGCAGACGATCATATCGGCCGCCAACGCCAGCTCAAAACCGCCGCCGAAGGCATAGCCGTTCACCGCCGCGATCACCGGCTTATCCAGATCGAACAGCTCCGTCAGGCCGGCGAAACCGCCCGGGCCAAAGTCGGCGTCTGGCGCCTCACCCTCGGCTGCCGCCTTCAAATCCCAACCGGCGGAGAAGAAACGCTCGCCAGCCCCGGTGATGATAGCGACCCGCAGCGTCGGATCGTCACGAAAGGCGATAAACGCCTCGCCCATCGCCAGGCTGGTCTTGGCGTCGATGGCGTTGGCCTTGGGGCGGTTTAGCGTAATTTCCAGAATTGCGCCGTTGCGTTCTATCTGTAATGACTCGCTCATCCTCATTCTCCATTCCGATTTTAACAGGGTTATCGCACCGGCTCTCTGCCCTGGAGTCGAGGCGGGAGATCGTCTCCCGCGACACGCGACTCCGATGCGGCCTAACATAAACTTTTCTTAATCACCTTGCCCGAACAGCTGCGCGGTAGGCTGTCGCGGATCTCCAAGAAGGAGGGCACCTTAAACTTGGCCATGCGCGTCTCGCAGAAGGCGAAGAACGCCTCTTCGCTCAGCGTCTCGCCAGGGTTGAGTACGACCACCGCCTTGATCGCCTCGTCGCGCAGTGAGTCTTTCAACCCGACCACCGCCACATCCATGATCTTGGGATGGGTCGCCAGGATGTTCTCGATCTCCACACAGGACACGTTCTCGCCACAGCGTTTGATCATGTTGCAGCTGCGATCCACGAAGTAGAAAAAACCCTCGTCGTCGCAGTAGGCGTAGTCGCCGGTGCGTAGCCAGCCATCGGCGTGCAACACCCGCGCCGTCTCCTGCGGCAGGCCGTAGTACTCCTTAAACAAGGTCTTGCCAGGAATACCCCGGACCCATAGCTCGCCGGTCTCGCCGACGCCTAACGCCTGGCCTTCCGGCGCGCGGATCGCCGCCTCGTAGCCCATTCCGACCCGTCCGATGGAGGGCCAGCGCCGCTTGTCGCCGGGGCGATCACCGATCAGGCCGACGATCGTTTCCGTCATGCCATAGGAGGTCAACAGCCGCACGCCAAAGCGTTGCACGAAGGCCTCCATCTCCTGGTTAGAGAGGTTGAGGTAGAACAGCACCTCTCGCAGGCAGTGATTACGCTCCCAGGGCATCACGGGCTGCATCATCAATGTCTTGATCATCAGCGGAATACATTCGGTCAACGTCGCACGATACTTACAGACCTGCCCCCAGAAGGCGCGCGCACTGTACTTCTCCAGCAACACCAACGTTGCCCCGGCGCTGAAGGTCGCCATCGCCACGGTACATTGGCAATCGATGTGGTAGGCAGGCATCGCTGTCAGGTAAACGTCATCGGCGCGTAACGCGCACTGCCAGGCGGTGTAGTAACCGGCGAACAGCAGATTGTAGTGGGTGATCACCACCCCTTTCGGTGCCGACGTGGTACCGGAGGTAAACAGGATCTCCGCGGTATCCAGCGCGTTGAGCGCCGGGGCATGCAGCAGCTGGGGCGGCTGTTGCGCTAACAGCCTCGGGAAATCCCAGCGCCCATCGGCGGGCAGAGTCGCGCGGTCGCCGTCGATCAGCAGGATCGTCTGCAAGGGGGAGTCTGCCTCCTGACGCAAGCGCGCATAGACGGGATAGGCGGCCTGGCTGGTCACCACCAGCCGGGCATCACACTGGGCGATGATAAAGGCGCACTCATCATGTAGCAGATTGGCGTTGATCGGTACCGCCACCGCGCCGATCTTCGCCAGGCCAAACCAGCAGAAGATAAACTCGGCGCAGTTATTCAGATGTAACGCCACCCGCTGACCCGGCTCGACGCCCAGGGTGAGAAACAGGTTGGCCGTGCGGTTGATCTCATCGTTCAGCCGCGCATAGCTGTAACTGCGCGCCTCGCCGCGTAGATCTTCGACGATCAGCGCGATCTTCTGCCCATGCATCTGCGCCAGATCATCCCACGCCTGACGCAGATTTCGTTCCCCTATCATGTCCATACACTACCGCCCTTGCCCGTCACCCGCCGCCGCCCGCTTACCGCAGGCGACGACGCTCACGGCTTATCTTACTTGCTGGTCTTGGCCAGTCCCTTCTCGACCAGCGCGTCGATCGCCGCCTGGTCATAGCCGATGCTGTTCAGGATCGCCGCGGTATCCATGCCGTGATTCGGCATGCCGCGCCAGATCTGGCCGGGGTTGTTCTTGAACTTCGGCATCACGTTCGGCCCCTTGCAGGTATGACCGTCGATGGCCTGCCAGGTGGTGATGGATTCGCGCGCTACGTACTGCGGGTTACTCTCCAACTCATCCACGTTCAGCACCTTAGCGCAGGCGATCTTCAACTCGGCGAAGCGTGCTTGCACCTCGGCGATGGTGTGCTGCGCCAGCCAGGCGTCCAGCTTCTCTTCCACCAGCTCGCCATGCGGGCATTCGATGCGGTGGATCAACTGGGTACCCTCCGGGATCTCAGGGGTATCCAGCAGATGAGCCAGGCCGATGTCGCCAAACAGCTCGCGGATCTGGTTGATACCCACCAGCTCCATCACGATGTAGCCATCGCTACAACGATAGAGACCGCAACCGGCGTAGTAGGGATCTTTGCCCTTGGTCATCCGCGGGCACATCTCGCCACCGTTGAAGTAGTCCATCATGAAGTACTGGCCCATGCGCAGCATCACTTCATACATCGCCACGTCGATGCTTTCGCCGACGCCGGTCTGCTGTGCCTTGTACAGGGCGGCCAGGGCGGCGGTGGTCACCGTCATACCGGAGAAATAGTCGGCGGTATACGGGAAGGCGGGCATCGGCTGATCCTTATCGCCGTTCTGGATCAGATAACCGCTGAAGGCCTGGGCGATGGTGTTATAGGCGGCCAGGTTGGTGTACTCCGGCGAGCCATACTGGCCAAAGCCGGACAGATGAGCGATCACCAGTTTCTTGTTACGTTCCCACAGCACCTCGTCGGTGATGCCGCGGCGGGCGAAGGCCGGGCCCTTGCTGGCTTCGATGAAGATATCGGTGCTCTCCATCAGGCGCAGGAAGGCTTCACGCCCCTCGTCCTTGAAAATGTTCAGCGATAGCGCATGCAGGTTGCGGCGCGACAGCTGCGGATAGTTGGGTTGTACTCGGATGGTGTCGGCGTAGGCGACATTCTCGATCCAAATGACTTCCGCCCCCCACTCGGCAAACATTTGCCCGGCAAAGGGACCGGCGATCTCGATGCCGGAAAATACGACGCGTAGGCCAGAAAGCGGACCAAATTTGGGCATGGACAGACAGTCAGACATAGCATGATCCTTCTTTTGCAAAATCAGCGGGCCCGAGGGCGGAGCCTCCGCTCCGGGCATCATGGCGGAGAGACGGCCGCCGTGGCGGCCGTCGTTGGCGTTTAGCGATACTGTTTCAGTACCGCGCGCCCCAGAGTCAGGATCTGCATCTCATCGGAGCCGCCAGAGACGCGGTCCACACGCAGATCGCGCCAGAAGCGGGTGATGCGGTGATCGCCGGCGATCCCTACCCCACCCAGGACTTGCATCGCGCTATCCACGACTTCGAAGGACGCATTGGCGCAGAAGTACTTACACATCGCCGCATCGCCGGACGTCATCAGGCCGTTGTCGCTCTTCCATGCCGCTTCCAACAGCATGTTTTTCATCGAGTTCAACTTGATGGCCATGTGGGCGAACTTCTCTTGGATCAGCTGGAAGCGGCCGATGGTTTCACCGAACTGCACACGCTGGTTGGCGTAGCGGGCCGCATCTTCGAAGGCGCACATCGCGGTGCCGTAGTTCGTCAGGGCAACCAGGAAGCGCTCGTGGTCAAACTCCTCCTTCACGCGGTTAAAACCGTTGCCTTCGCGGCCGAACAGATCCTTCTCTTCCAGCTCGACGTTGTCGAACACCACTTCGCAGCAGCTGTCCATACGCAGACCCAGCTTCTCCAGCTTGTTGACCTTGATGCCCGGCAGGCTCATGTCGACAAACCACTCGGAATAGATGGCCTTATCCGGTGACGCGCCATCGCGCGCCATCACCACCAGGTAGGGAGTGTAGGCGCTACTGGTGATGAAGCACTTGCTACCGTTGAGGTAGACCTTGCCGTTCTTACGGGTGTAGGTAGTTTGCAGGCTACCCACGTCGGACCCCGCACCCGGCTCGGTGATCGCCGAGTTCCACATCTGCTTACCGGTACCGCGGAAGGCCATGATGCGGTCGATCTGCTCCGGAGTCCCTTCACGCAGTACGGTGTTGAAGCCGCCCGGCAGTTGATACAGCACATAGGTCGGCGCGCCCAGACGCCCCAGTTCCATCCAGACCGCGGCCAGGGTCACGAAGCCGGCGTCCAAGCCGCCCTGATCTTCCGGCAGCAGCAGTGAGTCGATGCCCATATCCGCCAAAGCCTTGACGAAACGTTCGGGATACTCGCTGTTGCGATCGCACTCGGCGAAGTAGGCTTCCCAGTTTTCCTGCGCCATCAAATCGCGAATCCCGGCAACGAACAGTTCCTGTTCGTCAGTCAGTGTAAAATCCATGTGTCAGACCTCTTGGTTGGCAGTTAACGGTTTAATATTTCCAGTACGTGGACTTGGCATCTTTCAAGAAAGATATTGTTATCAATATGTTGACAAAGAACAGCGGGCAACCGCCGGCGATAATCGCCGTCTGAATCGGCTTCAGTCCGCCCAGTGCCAGCAGGATGATGCCGATGATGCCGACCAGCACCGACCAGCCCACACGTACCCAAATCGGGGGTTCTTGATAGCCACTGGCCTCTTTACAGGTCGACATAGCCAGGGTGTAGGAGCAGGCGTTGATCAGCGTTACGGTGGCGATGAAGCAGAGGATGAAGAACGCCCACATCGTCGCCGTACTCATCGGCAGCGCGGCCCAGGTCTCGATGATGGCGCGCGCTACCCCGTGCGACTCGATGGTCTTCGGCAGATCGATCACGCTGTTGTTCATCAGCGACAGGGTGTTACTCCCCAGGATGGTCCACAGCAACCAGGTGGAGGCGGTCAGGCCACCCACCATCCCCAGGCACAGCTGGCGCACGGTACGTCCCTTGGAGATACGGGCCAGGAAGATACACATCTGAATGCCGTAGACGATCCACCATGCCCAGTAGAACACGGTCCAGGCCTGTGGGAAGCCGCTCTTACCGACGGCGTCGGTGTAGAACAGCATGCGGCCGACGTTCATCAGCAGCACCCCGATAGAATCGGTGAAGTAGTTCACGGTGAAGCTGGTCGCACCGATGATCAACACCCATGCCAGGATGATGATGCTCAGGTAGTTACGCACATCACTGGCGACCTTGACCCCCTTCTGCAGACCGAAGGCGACGCACACGGCGTTAAACACGATCCAGCAGCAGATGATCAACGCATCCAGTTCCAGCGTATGCGGCACACCGAACAGATACTGGATACACTCGGTCACCAACGGCGTCGCCAGACCCAGGCTGGTCCCCATCGCCAGGATCAGCGCCACCAGGTACAGGTTATCCACTACGACGCCGAACAGGCCGTTACAACGCTTCTCTCCCATCAGGGCGACCAGGGTGCCGCTGGGGCGTACCACACTGATCTTACGGACAAACAAGAAGTAACCGAAGGCCACCGCCAGGAAGCTGTAGGTCGCCCATGGCAACGGTCCCCAGTGGAACAGACTATAGGCCAAGCCCATCTCTTTAGCGGCGTTGGAGAACGGCGTCAGGCCGAAGGGCGGCGTGGCGACGTAGTAATAGATCTCGATGGAGCCCCAGAACAATACCGCCGCCGATGTACAGGAGGCGAACATCATGAAGATCCAGCTGACAGTGCTGAACTCCGGCGCCTCATCCCCCAGGCGACGCTGGGCAAAGGGCCCAAAGATCAGCCAAAACCATCCCCCCAACATCACCACCATGTACCATTCGAATGCCCAACCCCATGTGTAGGTGATGTAATTAAATACCGAGTTAATCACCGCATTGGAGGCATCCAGGTCACGAATAGTGAGATAACAAAGTAACGCGACAATAATCAGTGAAGGGAAAAAGACTTTCGGCTCTATCCCTGTTTTCCGTTTGCTATTTTCTGTCTGCATTTGCGTTTCTTCCCCTCATAGCAAGGCCTGGCCCGCCATGACCACGTTAAGTGTAAAGGTTCTGAATAAGCCACGTTAGCGCAGATATAACTCGGCGTAGCGCGACATGAGTCTCTCTATTATTTGAGATAAAAAAGCAATTGATTACCAAATTACCAATATTACATTTCTCAACGCAGCTTATCCTGCGCGGTAAGCGAGAGCGAATGATTAATGTGTGATTATAATGAAATTGGACCGTTCAATAATCTGTGATCTTAATCAAATTATTTCTCTGGTTGCTCGCCACGCCTGATGTTCACCACAGAATAGAGCGAGGCGATGATTGAAATAACTTAATTAAAAATAACTAGTTACGTGAAAATCGGAGGTGATGAACGTAATGCAAACGCAATGTAACACCTTCAATATTGGTGATCTAGGTATTATTTTGGCATTTTGAATCATGGTATTTCTATTGGCGTCAGAATGATTTCAGCACCAGGATACGCGATGAAGGAATATTAAATTACACCGACTCTATTTGCCGCCGATTTATTTATAGAACAGGTTAAAGGTATTTAACAAGCCTATTACCAAAATATAATTTAATTTTTCTTCCCGGTCTGCTGCCTGATTCTGGACAGTAGCGTCGTACCCCAATTTATATTGCCTAGCGGAGAAGTGATGAAAATTATCGCATGTTATAAACTCATCCCCGAAGAGCAGGATATCACGGTAAACAGTGATGGCTCCCTGAACCTCAGTAAGGCGGATGCCAAAATCAGTCAGTTCGATCTTAATGCGATTGAAGCGGCCAACGCCTTAAAACAGCAGAATAGCGATATTCATATCGTCGCCATGAGCGTCGGCGGCGACGCCCTGAACAACGCCAAGGCACGTAAAGATGTGCTGTCACGCGGCCCGGACGAGCTGATTGCCGTGACGGAAGCCGGCCTAGAGAAAAGCCTACCGCATCAGACCGCCAGCCTGCTGGCCGCGGCGGCACGTAAGAGCGGCTTCGACCTGATCCTGTGCGGCGACGGTTCCGCCGACCTCTACGCCCAGCAGGTCGGTCTGCTGTTAGGCGACGCACTCGGCGTACCGGCGATCAATGGCGTCAGCCGGATTCTGGCGCTCGGCACCGATCACATCGAGGTAGAGCGCACCCTGGAAGATGAGATCGAAACCCTCACCCTGCCGTTGCCGGCCGTCATCGCCGTCTCGACCGACATCAACGCGCCGCAGATCCCGTCGATGAAAGCCATCCTCGGCGCCGCCAAGAAGCCAGCGCAGACCTGGGCATGCGCCGATCTCGACGCGGGCGATGTGCAATCCTACACCACCCTGCTCAGCGTCCAGGCGCCGCAGCAGAAGGCGCGTGCGCGGGTGATCATCGAAGGGGACGGCGAAGAACAGATCGCCGAGTTTGCAGAACAGTTGCGCAAAATCGTGCGTTAATGGGGAATAACATGAGCAAATATGCAACCGTATGGGTATTCAGTGACAACCAATCACGCCTGGCTGAAGTGATCGGCGGCGCCCGCGCATTGGGCGAGAACGTGCAAGCCGTTGTCCAGGGCGAAGCGCAGGCCGCGCAGGCCTTCCGCCTCGGTGCCGACGCCGTCCACGATCTCGGTTCGCTCCCCGCCGAGCGCATCGTCGAGTCCTATGCCGATACCTTGGCGCACGCCATTCGTAGTCACGGCGATCGCGCCCTGGTCCTACTGCCCGCCACCCGTCGCGGCAAGGCGCTGGCAGCCCGTCTCGGTGCTCGCCTGCAAGCCGGTGTCGTCAATGACGCCAGCGATGTCGCCCTGGACGACGGCCAACCGGTCGCCACGCACATGGTGTACGGCGGCCTGGCGCTAGGTAAAGAGCGTATCGATACCCCCTATGCCGTGATCACCCTGGCCAGCGGCGCCTTCGCCGCCGCCGAAGAAGATGCCACCCGTAGCGGCAGCGCCAGTGCGCTAGCCTTCGTCGCCCCGGCCAAGGAGATCGCCTGCGTCTCCCGCCGCGCGAAACAGGGAGAAAGCGTCGATCTGGGCAAAGCCCGTTGGGTCGTCAGCGTCGGACGCGGCATCGGCAGCCAGCAGAATATCGCACTGGCGCAAGCCTTCAGCGACGCCATCGGCGCCGAACTGGGTTGTTCACGCCCGGTTGCCGAGAACGAGAAGTGGATGGAGCGCGAACGCTACGTCGGCATCTCCGGCATCATGATCAAGCCGGAACTGTATCTGGCGCTGGGCATCTCCGGCCAGATCCAACACATGGTCGGTGCCAATGGCGCCCAGACCATCATGGCGATCAACAAGGATAAGAACGCCCCGATCTTCCAGTATGCCGACTATGGCATCGTCGGGGATCTGACCAAGATCGTCCCCGCCCTGACCGAGGCCCTGAAACGCTAGCCCTCTGACCGGCGCCCCTGATGGCGCGCCGGTCGCTTTACCTGCTACTGGAGACACCATGTCTGAAGATGCATTTGACGCCATTATCGTCGGCGCAGGTCTGGCCGGCTGCGTCGCCGCCCTGGTGCTGGCGCGCGCCGGCGCCAACGTCCTGGTGATCGAGCGCGGCAACTACGCCGGCGCGAAAAACGTCACCGGCGGTCGTCTGTACGCCCACTCCCTGGAGCGCATCATCCCGGGCTTCGCCGAACAGGCCCCCGTAGAACGCCGCATTACTCACGAGAAGATCTCATTCCTCACCGCCGATAGCGCCGTCACCCTGGATTATCACAATGGCCGAGAGGGCGAAGCCAACGCCGCCTCCTATTCGGTATTGCGCGGTAAATTCGATACCTGGCTGATGGAGCAGGCCGAAGCGGCCGGCGCCCAGTTCATCCCCGGCATCCGCGTCGATCGGCTGATCCAACGCGATGGCCGCGTCGTCGGCGTCGAGGCCGATGGCGACGAGCTGGAGGCGAACGTGGTGATCCTGGCCGAAGGGGTCAACGCCCTACTGGCCGAGCAGATCGGCATGGTACAACCGCGCGTAGCGGCCAAGAACGTCGCCGTGGGGGTGAAAGAGCTGATTGAGCTGCCGCGTGAGCTCCTAGAGGCCCGCTTCGCCCTCCAGGGGAACGACGGTACCGCCTGGCTGTTCGCCGGCACCCCCTCCGACGGCCTGATGGGCGGCGGCTTCCTCTACACCAACGGCGACTCGCTCTCGCTCGGCATCGTCTGTGGCCTGCACCACATTGAGCAGGCGGGCAAATCGATCCCGCAGATGTTGGAAGACTTCAAACAACACCCGACGGTGCGCCCGCTGATCGAAGGCGGTAAGACCGTCGAGTACGCCGCCCATGTGGTTCCCGAGGCTGGTATCAACATGCAACCGAAACTGGTGGCCGATGGGGTGCTGCTGGCGGGCGACGCGGCGGGAATGTGCCTCAACCTCGGCTTTACCATCCGCGGCATGGATCTGGCGATCGCCTCCGGTGAAGCGGCGGCGCAGGCCGTCCTGGCGGCACGCGAGAAGCAAGACTTTAGCGCCGCCGGACTGGCCGATTACCCCCGTCTGCTGGAGAGCCTGCCGGTGATGAAGGAGCTGCGCCACTACCGCAAGGTGCCGGAGATGATGGATAACCCGCGCATGTTCACGCAGTACCCGCAGCTGGCCGCCGACATTATGTCCGCGCTGTTTACCGTCGATGGCCGCCCCCCGCAGCCGCTGCGTAAGACCCTGCTGCAACACTGCAAACAGGTCGGCTACCTGAATCTGCTGAAAGACGGCATTAAAGGAGTGACAGCACTATGAGTGAACCCGTTAACGTCGATGTCAAACTGGGCATCAATAAGTTCCATGTCGATGAGGGGCATCCGCATATCGTCATCCGCGAGCACCCCAACATGGCCGCCTTACGCACCCTGACCCTGGCCTGCCCGGCGGGGTTATATAAGCTGCAGGACGATGGCAGCGTCCAGTTCGACTATGCCGGCTGTCTGGAGTGCGGCACCTGCCGCATCCTGGGTGTCGATGACGTGCTGGAACAATGGAACTACCCACGCGGCACCTTCGGTGTCGAATACCGCTACGGCTAACCTCTCGACGGAGACGGGTCCCCCCGTCTCCGTCGCCTAATCACAATAACGCACCTGCCGGCCCCCCCGCCACGGCGGGGATTGCATCGCAACCTTTATAGATACCAGGATTATGGAACAGCATAAAAGATTCGATGACATCAGTTTTACGCCGGTGCACCGCAAGATCATGCTGTGGGGGAGCGGCGGCCCGTTCCTCGATGGCTACGTACTGGTGATCATCGGCATCGCCTTAGAGCAGCTGACACCGCTGCTGCAACTGGATGCCAACTGGATAGGCTTAGTCGGCGCCGCCACCCTGGTCGGCCTGTTCATCGGTACCTCGCTATTCGGCTATATTGCCGACCGCGTCGGCCGCCGCCTGATGTTTCTGATCGACATCATCGCCATCGGGGTGATCTCCGCCGCCACCATGTTCGTCAGTTCACCACTGGAGTTGGTGATCCTGCGTTTCCTGATCGGCATCGTCATCGGCGCCGACTACCCCATCGCCACCTCGATGATCGCCGAATTCTCTTCCACCAAGCAGCGCGCCTTCACCATGGGATTCATCGCCGCGATGTGGTACATCGGCGCCACCGCCGCCGATCTGGTCGGCTACCTGCTGTATGACGTGGAAAACGGCTGGCGTTGGATGCTGGGCAGCGCCATCATCCCCTGTATCGTCATCTTACTGGGGCGGGTCGAGTTGCCGGAGTCGCCACGCTGGTTGATCCGCAAGGGACGCCATGCCGAATGCCAGGCGCTGATGATTAAACTGTTCGGCCAACCGGTCTCCTTCGACGACGAGACGCAGCAAGAGACACGCTACCGCGACATCTTCAGCCGGCGTCACCTCTCCTCGATCCTGTTCGTCGCCCTGATCTGGACCTGTCAGGTGATCCCCATGTTCGCCATCTACACCTTTGGCCCGCAGATCGTCACCCTCCTGGGACTCGAGCAGGGGCGCGAGGCGGTACTGGGCAACGTGGTGATCAGCCTGTTCTTCATGTTGGGCTGCCTACCGGCCATGTATTGGCTGAACAGTATCGGGCGCCGCCCGCTGTTGATCGGCAGTTTCGCCGTCATGACCCTGGCGTTACTGATGTTAGGCCTGATCGATCAGCCGGGTATTCTCTTGATCGTCAGCGCCTTCGCCCTGTATGCCTTCTTCTCTGGCGGCCCGGGTATTCTACAATGGCTCTATCCTAACGAACTGTTCCCCACCGCCATTCGCGCCTCGGCGGTCGGTGCCGCCATGTCACTGAGCCGCATCGGCACCGTCGTCTCGACCTATGCCCTGCCACTGTTCATGCAGCAACACGGCATCTCCGCCACCATGCTGGTCGGCGCGGGGATCTCGCTGGTCGGCCTGTTAGTGTCGGTGATGATGGCGCCAGAAACGCGCGGTCTGACGCTGGAAGAGACCAGCCAGATGAGCTTGCGCCGCAGCCGAGGTTAACCCCGGCGCGACAAACGGGTTGCCCTTGGGCAACCCGTTCTGCCGTTAGGCGATCGGCAACTGGCGGTAAAAATAGTCGGCACCATCACGCAGCGCCTGATCGGCGGACGCCATCATGCGCGAATAGTGCAGGAAGGCATGCAGCACCCCAGGATAGATGTGATAGCTGCACGGTTGCTGATGCTCACGCAAGGTCTGATACAACGCCGCACTGTCATCCAGCAGCGGATCGAACTCCGCCCCAGCGATAAAGCAAGGTGGAATATCGTGAGTTAAGTCATTGTTAAAAATGCAGTAATAGGGAGACTCCCGCGCCGCTTCATTCGGTAGGTAAGCCTGCTCATAGCTCAGCAGATCCGCCTGAGTCAAGCCATCCCAAACGCCACCATACAGGCGACGCGTGGCGGAATCCTGCAAGCCGTACAATCCGTAATAGAGCAACACGCCACGGATGTCGCCGCAGTCGATGCCATGATCGCGCAACCACAAAACCGTCGCTATGGCCAGCATGGCACCGGCCGAGTCCCCGGCAAAACCGATATGGGTCATCGGCAGATCGTAGTCGGCGGCATGCTGATGAAAGAAACGACATACCGCGACACTCTCCTCGATCGCCTGTGGGAAACGTGCCTCAGGTGAGAGGGTATAATCGATGCCCACCACGGCGCAGTGACTATAATCCGCTAATAGACGCATAATCCGATCATGGGTATCAAGATTACCCAAAATAAAACCGCCGCCATGCAGGTAAAAGATCACTGCCCGCGCCGGGTGATGCGGATAATAGATTCGCGTGGCAACGGAACCATAAGGCGTCGCCACCGAGAGCGATTCACAGCGCGCCATTTCGGCCCCACCCTGATTCCAATATTGTCGCTCTTGAATATAGGCCTGACGCATCGAAGAATAATCCGAGCAAGCTGGCTCTTGCGTTGCATTATCCTGTTGAAACTGCAAAACACGTTGCATCTCCGCGGAAACCCGCTGGAGAACATTCACTTTATTGTTCGCCTTCATTATACCCTCCAGATAAGATAGGGATTATTTTATGGCATAATAAAATAGGTTCTGTGAGCCATGACATAAGCATAAAAATTCATAATAAATAATAGCATAGCAACAGAAGCGACAAGAGGAAGACACTAATCATCACCATCGCTGATGTGCGCAGCAATAATATTCAATCTCAAAATTACTCGGCTAACGGCAACGATATCGGCAACACCGCCACATGCTAAATTACGTAAATCAAACCTAGATAAAACATTAAATTAACAATGCGTCATAGACGACACTTTCCCCAAAAATAATAAAAATTTCATTGTTAATAGTAGGAGAGCTTAGGTATATTCGAAATATCCATGGCCGAGGGTAAGCCAACCATGAATATATCGATAAGGGCGGCTAATCATATTCTACCTTAAGCCACAGAATATTGTTAAATGGATTAACCATTCTGGTTAAATGGGTGAAAATATGTGTACAGAGTATGCTCAGGAACCTTTATATCTGTCGGTTGCCCGTTGGGTGATGCAACAGCAACGTTGGGTCAGTGCCCGCGAAATCGCCCAGCAGTTCGACCTTTCTACCTGTAAGGCCATCAACACCGTCTCCTATATTCTTTCCGGCGTGGAAGAGATCACCTGCCAGACCAAGACCGTCCCTAATCAACTCGAAGGGCGCGGCTGCCAGTGTCAACGCTTGATTCAGGTCACGCATATCGATGAGCTGATCGCCACGCGTATTCGTAATGCAATCAATATGGAGAATGAGGAGAGTCCCAGCGTCAGTGAAGCAATGGCACGCCAGGAGGCTCAGGCCGATGCGGAAGCGGTAGCTCGCATGGCGATCCGTGTTCCTCCCGATGAATTAAACCGCGAACAGAAATGGCAGTGGATGCTTTCCAAGGCCCAGCGTAAATAACCGCGAGTCGAATGAGTTTACCCATCCGTACTCTCTACCCCGCTACCGACGCCCAGAAGGTAGCCGCGCGCATGGGTACGGACGGGTAATCATCCGACAGGATAAAGCGCCTCTCGGCGGCGTGGGAATAATAATCGGTAACGCCGCGTAGCGTGCCGTCAACCACTCCTGTTAGTACCGTTATACAATATATTAGCGGTCGCACGGTATATTTATTTTATTTGTAATTATCCGTTTTCTTCTCCATCTAATGGCGATAAACCGGCCTGCGTCACGCCGCCGATACATCCCCCTCTCCGTACCGTTTTCTGCTCGACGACAGCGACCATAACAGGGCAAAGTACACCCCAATGGCCCCTTTTCTTCTCTAAAAAGCCACCGTTTTCACAGGCGTGAGCGCCGAGTCTTTTCTCCCGTGGCGATTCGATCCACGCTATTTACCGGTATAACGCTTGACGCCGTAGCGACATCTTTCCAATATATAAAACAATATATAACGTATGCCGACGCGTATGCCGTGCCACAGACAACGCCGCGGCCCCACAAGGAGAAGGGTAATGCTAATCGATGAGATTGACTTCGCCGCACTCTATCGCCAACAGTTGGCGCTGGCGCAGCGTACTCCGAAGTCGCCGGAACATTGGGATCGCCGCGCCCAGGCCATGTCGGTCACCTGCGCCGCCCCCAACGATCCCTACCTACAACAACTGACGGCGGCGATCGATCTGCATCAGGCAGAGACACTCTTGGACGTCGGCTGCGGCCCCGGCAGTGTCTGCCTGGCGCTCGCCCCTCGCCTACGCCAGGTGTATGGCTTGGACTACAGCCAAGGGATGCTGGCGGTGGCCGCCCAGCGCGCCAGCCATCAAGGGATCGAGAATGCCACCCTGCTACGACGCGCCTGGGAAGATCCCTGGGACGATATTCCACGCTGCGACATCGCCGTCGCCTCACGCTCAACCTTGGTAGACGATCTGCGTCCGGCGCTGGCCAAACTCAATCAGTATGCCCGCTTAGCGGTCTATACTACCCACCCGGTCAGCGGCAGCTTCGTCGACGGCGAGATCTTGCGCGCCATCGGCCGCCCGGTGCGCGAGCTACCCAACTACATCTACGCCGTCAACATCCTCTACCAAATGGGGATCCATGCCACGGTCAGCTTTATCCGAGCGCCCGCCTGCCAGCAATTCACCGAGTCGGCCGCCCAGTTCGCCGATGCCTTGAGTATCGCGCTTGGTGACGTCAGCGCCGACGAGCGCCAGGCACTGGAAGCCTACTACCGTCACTGCCGCCTACACGGACGCACCCCGGCCGGCGCGCTACGCGACTGGGCATTGATCGCCTGGCAGCCTCTCGCCGAGGAGGGCGTATGATCTTTATCAGCGATAGCCAGCTGGATGGCTGGCTACAAGAAGATATTCAGGGAGGCGACATCACCACCCGTGCGCTGGGCATCGGCGATCGGCGTGGAGAGATACGCTTCTATCACCGCCAGGGGGGCTGCGTCAGCGCCATCACCCTGGCTTGCCGCCTGCTCGCCCGTCTCGGTCTAGCGGCGACTCCCGCCGTCAACGACGGGGACACCGTCGAGCCTGGCGCCCTGCTGTTACAGGCGCGAGGTTCTGCCGGCGCATTACATCAAGGCTGGAAGGCGTGCCAAAATCTCTTGGAGTGGAGTTGTGGGGTGAGCGATTACACCGCACGCATGGTCGCCATCCTGCGGCGCTATCAGCCCGATGGTCAGATCGCCTGCACCCGTAAGTCGGTGCCGGGGACTCGGCTGGCCGTGATGCAAGCCGTACTCGATGGCGGTGCCATCCTGCATCGAGCAGGCTGCGGGGAGACCGTGCTACTGTTCGCCAACCATCGCCGTTTCTGGCCCGATCCCGACGACTGGCAAGGCATGGTGTCGCGCCTACGTCGTCAGGCGCCCGAGAAATGCATCATCGTCGAGGCGGACACGCCCGATGAGGCCCGGGCGGCACTGTATGCCCAACCCGATATTCTGCAACTGGATAAGTTCACCCCCGAGCAAGCGCTGGCGATCCGCCGCTTGGCCGACGATCTGGCCCCCGCTTGCCGCCTATCACTGGCGGGAGGAATCAACCTCAAGAGTGTCGAGAGCATGGCGCAATGTGGTATCGGCTTATTGGTCACCTCGGCGCCCTATCATGCCGCGCCGGCCGATATCAAAGTCCGGCTATTGCCCGATGCCTGACCGGCCCCTGGCGGGTGGCGTGACGCCGCCCGCCGTCACGGTCGCTTAGAAACGGTAGCCAACGCCCAGGTTGAAGCCGTTGATGCTGTGCTTACTGCCACCCAGATCGACCCGGGAGCCTTCATAGCCGATATCTACGCTCCAATTAGCCAACGGATTGATCTGCACGCCGGCGCCGTACATCACCGCTCCCTTGCTACGCGATTCCTGGAGGCTGCCTTCTTGATAGCTGCCGAACGAGACCTCGCGCCACGTACTCGATACCGTGGTCTTATTGACGTTAACGCCGACCAAACCATAGAGGCTAACGGTGTCACTGATGCGCCAGGCCGGGCCCGCGGCCAGAGAATAATATTTTACATCGCCATTACCACGGGAATAATCCAGCCCCGCCTTATCTTCGAATGACTTACTGCCACTCATATAGGTAAACGAGGTCATCAGACTCAAGGGAGAGTCCCACTCATAACGGTACTTCAGATTGACCCCGGCAATATTTTTAAAGTCGGCGACCTTCGCCTGGGCATAGCCCAAGGAAACAGTCTGCGCATCGGCCATGGCCGGTGCTGTGATACCCATGGTGATCAACAGAGATAATGCACGCCAGCGTGTTTTCATTATGGTTATTCCTGAAACAGAGTAACGAGTCAAAATAGGATGAGCGCGGAGCGTCAACCCCGTGCTAAAAAACATATTAGATACAGCCTGTTAATCATTACTGGCGGCACAGAGGCCGTGCCGGGACGATCGCCCAGAGCCAGCGTACTACGCACACGCTCTGCCGCCGTAATGCCGCTACCATAGCTCCAGAAAAATATACCCAGGCTAAACGAAAGCGTACCTTCAGCGACGTTCTCAGCCTAATTAGGAATAGACCGAAAGCTCACATCGATTTTGCCGAAGGAATAGCTCGACATAACTTTATTTGTATTGCAAATGAATCTTTACTCTAAATAGCGACATTAAGAATAATACCAAACTATTTAAAATCGCTTGATCTCAAAATTGAAGAATGAATAATAGCCGACCTGCTAGGACAGGGCATAATAAATAACTAACGAGAAATAGGTAGACACAATGAAAAATACCACGCGGGGTAAGATCCTCTTTAGCATTAGCGCCACATTGCTGCTGGCGGCTTGTAGCGACATGAGCATGCATCCCTATGCCGCCTACGGGACACCGGTCGACGTCATCGCACCGGCGGGACGCTATAGCGAGTGGCACACGGATAGCCGCAGCCACACCACCGGAGACAGCCAGACTCAGTCACAAGGAAATTGTACTCAGAGCGAGGATAGCCAATACCATGATAATGGCTTCACGCGTACACGCCAGAGCAACTGTAATACCCATAGCCAAACCCACAGCAGCAGCACCACGAAAACGCGCTCCAGCAGCGTTGGCTTCAGCGTCGGCGGCCCTATCGGCGCCAGCCTGGGATTGATCAAGCAGATGGAGTCGATGAACCACCCACAGGACAACGGCATGGGAAGTCATGACATGTTCAAAGAGTTCGGCTTCTAAGCCTCTGGTGCCGCAGGCCTCCTCCTCGGCGCCAGCCGCAAGATAATTTCGGACCGGCCACACGCACCCGCCATCCGACGGCGGGGCGCGCCCCTGCGCATCTCACTATGCCACACCACCAACAACCGCGACGCTCGATACACGGCGTAATTCGCCGTGCGAGCGGCCAGCGAGAGGTGACGATAAAGACGCGCAGACAAGGGGGTGAGACGCCGAGGCAATCGCCGGATTGGCGCGGCGTTTTATGCTAACGATCCTGTTTCTATCGTCAGAGGAGACTATGATGATCGCACGTACCCTGTTCTTACTGGCGCTATGCCTGCCGTTTATCGCCCGCGCCGCCGCCCCGCAAGGAGATGAGATGACCCTGAGCCAGATCAGTCCCTATGACTTCGCGCAAACCCGCCAACGCCTATTGACCGCCCTCCAGGCTCGCCAGCTCACCCTCTTCGCCGAACTGGATCACGCCACCGCCGCCCAACAAAATGGACTCACCATGCCGCCGACCACGGTATTGGTGTTCGGCAATCCCAAGGGGGGCACACCCCTGATGTTAGCGCACCCCTCCCTGGCGCTGGATCTGCCTTATCGAGTCCTGATCGCCCGCCAGGAGGATGGCCGCGTCCGAGTCAGCTACCCCGATAGCCGTAGCTACGCCCGCCATGGCCTCACCCCCGACGAACTGGCACAGATGGCCAAGATGCCCGCCGTGGTTCAGGCCGCCTTGCAACCCGACACGCACTAAAGCACAGAGCGACTATAGCACGGTCCACGCCTGGCTGTAGTCGCCCTCACTGAACAATTCACTCAACCCACTGATCTGTTTGAGGCGTAACACCTCGTCGGCATCCATGCCCAACTCCTCGCCGATGCGCGCCTCACTCCACCCCAAACGATGCAAATCACGCACGATGTCCGACATCGAGGCGATCTGATGCTTACCCCGGGCACGATTGTGACGAATGGTGGCCGCGATGCGCGCCGCCTCGTCGGCACGCTCCATCGGCAATTGCGCCACCGGCAGATAACCCTGCAACCGCTGACGCAGCGCCGCCTTCTTGCTCCCCAGCAGGTAGCGGTGAAAGCCATCCACTACCACATAGCTCGCCGCGCTCCCCTGCTGCACCACCACGATCGGCTGGGTATAGCCATCCGACGTTAGCGAGCGCAGCAATAGGCGCTTCTCCACCGGCGCCATCACGTTGGGGTTATAGTCATTGGCCTCAACCTGTTCCGCCGCCACCCATAACACACAATCCACCGGCTCGGCGGCGAAGGGACTGTGACGATGTAGCCGTAACCGTAAACGATTGATCAGCGCGGTGCGCTGTGCCAGATCCGGCTGGGACTCCAGCAGGGTATCGATAGCCTGCTCTAACGCGTCTAGGTCCATCTCAGATAATCTCCCATTGATGACGCTTGGCCTGAATACGCTTGACATAACGCTCATAGGATTGCGGCCGGTTGGGACTAAAGGAGAGCGATCGACACCAAAAATCATTCTTGATCATCGTCTTGCAGATACGACGCCAAGAGGGAATATCTTTGGCTCCCAGATCCTTCTCCTGGCTATCGGGAATATCCTGCGGATAACCGTGCGCCTGATACCAGCGCAGATAGATGGCGATCTTATTGCGGTAGTGCTCCGCCGTCTTCTGCGGCATGCTGGCCAGCAGGTAGTGCGCATAACTCTTCCAGCTATGGTGTGCGGGTTTGCTGATCTGGCGATTCAAGGCGTAAAACTCACCGCTCTGATTCGCATAGAGGGCACCGCTGTTGGCCCCGGCCACCCGCGAGCAGGCGCGGCTCCATGTCTCCGGCTCCAGCACATGATACAGCCATAACCCCTTGCGCTGCTCCGGGCCGAACGGCTCGCAGATACGCATCTGGCGCAGCGGTACTCCGGCGCGATACATCAGATCATACAAGGGGTTATAAGGTAGACGCTGCTGTGCATTGAAACGCCAGATATCGCTGACCTTCCAGTCATACAACGGGTAGGCGGTATAATAGAAACCATCGGGTGAGGCGGTGGTCCAGGGTTTATCCTCAGCGTAACGCAACTTACTGCGCGAGGCGACCGCCATAAAACGGTTCAGCGATTCATCGGCACGGATCCCCACCAGCGTCACCATGCTCTTACGCTGCGACAGCCAGAGGGAGAAATCGACGACAAAACTTTCGAAGGTGATCCCCGGATAATAAAAGGGAAAATAGGCCGGATCACTAATCGCATCGGCCGGTGGCTGACGCACCCATTCGACATCCGGTTGCCAACAGACCCACTCCGTCTCATGTTGCGAGACGCCGCTGGCCGTGGTCAGCGGCAGCGCCACCCAAAAGAAATGCTCGACCACATCGCGGTAACGGTCGCGCATCTGCGCCACATGTTGAATGGTGTAATTAAACTGCACCTCCCAGTCGATAAAGAGCACGAAGAAACGACGTTTTTTCTGCCGCGCCACCTCGGCGGCGATATGCAGCAACACCGTCGAATCCTTCCCCCCGGAAAAAGAGAGGCAGACACGTGGAAAGGTATTAAATATCCAAAGCATCCGTGAATAAGCTGCGACAAACACATTCTCAGGCAACGGGATCTTTTTCATATTTTCTATAGTGTTATAAATACAATCAATTATTAAAATAAGTAACACACTTAACAGAATTAATATTCTTAAAACTTACCGCCATCCTATACCAGCTTTTTTATGGCAAAGAGCAAATCAGATCACACTTTATTTCCCATGACCGATTAACATATAAATGTCAGAAATATATAAAGTGAAATAAATCATTTCTCAGATATGATTCATTATTTATTTCTTACATTGATAGCCAGACGAATAACAATATCTATCAATTGCAGCCACATCGCCGAAATCCCCTATGCTATACTATGTAAATCAAGTAATTATAAGGAGATCGATAATGTCCGAGCGTATGGATGCGGACGCATCGAACGGCAAGCGTCTGCCGATCCTGGTATTTGGTGCGCTGGGCATCGTCTTCGGCGACATTGGCACCAGCCCACTGTATACCCTGAAAACGGTTCTCACCCTGGCCGGTAATCCCCACTCCCCCACGATGGTCCTGGGCCTCCTCTCCTTGGTGTTCTGGACCTTGGTGATCATCACCTCCCTCAAGTATGCGCTCTGCGTGATGCGCATCGACAACCACGGCGAAGGGGGAATTCTGGCACTGATGTCGTTATTGGTACGCCACAAGCATTCACGCCCGGCCATCGTGACCGCCGCCCTACTCGGCGCGGCGCTAATCTATGGCGATGGCGCCATCACCCCCGCCATCTCGGTGCTCTCGGCGCTGGAGGGGTTAAACCTGGTGATGCCGGAGCTTAACCCCTATATTCTACCGGCGACCGTGGTGATCCTGGTGGTGCTGTTCGCCTTGCAACACTTGGGCACCGCCAAGATCAGCAAGCTGTTCGCCCCCATCATGACGCTCTGGTTTCTCTCCATCGCCGTGCTGGGGATCTGGGGCATCTGCCGCCACCCCGCCGTCTTGCTGGCGCTGAACCCCTACTACGCGGTTCACTTTATGTTAAGCAACGGCATGCTGAGTTTCGTGGTGCTCGGCGGCGTCTTCCTGTGCGTCACCGGGGCGGAGGCGTTATACGCCGACATGGGTCACTTCGGCCGTCGCCCCATCTGGTGCGCCTGGTTCGGCATCGTCTTCCCCAGCCTGCTGCTAAACTACGCCGGTCAGGCGGCGCTGGTACTGTCCGGCGCCGATCTCAGCCAGAATATCTTCTACCTGCTCTGCCCCTCGCCGCTGGTCCTGCCATTAGTGGTTCTCGCGACACTGGCGACCATCATCGCCAGCCAGGCGATCATCAGTGGCGCCTTCTCCATGACGCGCCAAGCCATCCAGCTCGGCTGGCTGCCGCGCCTACAGATCAAGCAGACCACCGAAGAGAGTTATGGACAGATCTACATCGGCAGCATCAACCTGATGCTGATGATCGTCACCCTGTTGTTAGCGATCTTCTTCAAGACCTCCGAGAACCTGGCCTCCGCCTACGGCATAGCCGTGTCGCTGACCATGACCCTGACCTCGTCGTTGCTGTTTATCGCCATGCGGGAAATCTGGCATTGGTCGCTGCCGCGCAGCCTGTGTGCCGCAGGTTTCTTCCTGTGTGTGGATCTGCTCTTCCTCGGCGCCAACCTGACCAAGCTCCTGGACGGCGGCTATATTCCCCTGCTGCTGGCGCTGGCCATCTTCACCCTGATGTTGACTTGGCACCAGGGCGGGGTACTCATCCGGCGTAAGACGCAGGAGCGCATGATCTCGCTCGCCACCTTCCTCAACACCATCGCCGCACAGAACATCCCACGCGTTCCCGGCACCGCCGTGTTCCTGACCCGCTCGGCGGCGGGGGTACCGTCGGTGATGCGCCTGCATGTGCAGCGTAACGGCTCACTGCACCGCAACGTCCTGCTGCTGACGATTCAGGTCGACAACGTCCCCTACATCGCCGCGCACGATCGGGTGACGCTGACCCAGATCACCGCCAACCTGTGGCGCTGCACCGCCCACTACGGCTTTATGGAGCACCCCAACATTCCACAGCTGTTGAGCATGCCGGATTTCGATCACTGCGCGATCGACAACGCGGCCCTGACCTATTACATCGGCCACGAGTCGTTGATGCTCAAGGAGCGCAATCGCGCCTTCCCGAACTGGCAGCGTAAGATCTTCCACGTCATGATGCGCAATAGCGCCCATGTCACCGATTACTACTACCTACCCAGCGATCAGGTGGTCGAACTCAACCGCATCGTGGCGATGTAAGCCGAGATCCAAGCAAACAACAGGGCGCCCCTCGGCGCCCTGTTCTCCTTACGCGATCGACGAACTCAGCGCTGAGACACGCAATGCCAGATGTCGCGGCAATAACCCTCGATGGTGTAATCGCTCGAAAAGCCCCCCATCTGACTCATCCCCTGTAGCGTGCGACGATACCACTCCCGATGCTGGCTGAAGTCGCTCTGCGCCTGTTGCTGAGCCTGACGATAGCCCTCGAAGTCGACCAGATGCATATAGTAATCCGTGGCGGTCAGCATCTCGTATAGCGGCCGGAAGCGCGTGCGATCGGCGCACAGTTCGCCGGAGATCAGCGTATCGATCGCCGCTTGGAGTGCGGGTTGCTGCCACAGTACTTCATAAGGGCGGTAGCCTTGCGCCTTCAATTGGGCGATCTGCAGGGTGTCGTGGCCGAACAGATAAAAGTTCTCGGCCCCCACGGCCTCGCGGATCTCGATATTGGCGCCGTCCAACGTCCCGATCAGCAACGCCCCGTTCATGGCGAACTTCATGTTGCTGGTGCCGGAGGCTTCGGTGCCGGCCATCGAGATCTGTTCCGACAGGTCGCAGGCCGGGATCAAGCGCTCGGCCAGCGAGACGCTGTAATCCTCCAGGAAGATCACCCGAATCACCCCATTGACCCGAGGCAACTGGCTGATGCGCCGAGCCACGCAGTTGACCAGCTGTAAGATGAGCTTGGCCAGGGTGTAACGCGGCGCCGCCTTCCCCGCGAAGAAGTAGATCTTCGGCGTCGCCAGCTCCGCCCCCTCCTGAATACGCTGGTATTGATAGATGATGTGCAGCACGTTGAGTAGCTGACGCTTGTATTCGTGGAAACGCTTGGCGTGGACGTCAAACATCGCCAGCGGATCGAGCGCCAGGCGGTAGCGGCGGTAGACCTCGTTGCTCAGCGCCAGCTTATTGTCGCTCTTGATACGGCGAATGCGATCCACCACCTGATCGTCTGCGCAATAGGCCGACAACGCCGTCAGACGGCGGGGATCATCCAGCCAATCCGGCCCGATCAGCTCGGTGAAAAGCGCCGCCAGACGCGGGTTCGCCAAATGCAGCCAGCGCCGATGCGAGATGCCATTGGTCTGGTTAACAAACTTCTCCGGTGACAGACGACTAAATTGCGGCAACAGCAGGTCACGAACCAACGCCGAATGAATCGCGGAGACGCCGTTGACCCGGTGGCTCCCCAGGGTCGCTAGGTTGACCATCCGCAGGCGCTTCTCCCTACTCTCATCGATCAACGACAAGCGCGGCAGCAGGCGGGCCACCTCATCGGGATAGCCACGGCTGACCGCCGTCAGGAAGCGGTGGTTAATCTCATAGATCAATTGCAGATGGCGCGGTAGCAAACGCTCTACCAGCGGCAGCGACCAGCACTCCAAGGCTTCCGCCATCAGGGTATGGTTGGTGAAGGAGCAGGTGCGGCAGGTCAACGACCAGGCCTCATCCCAGCCGATGCGGTACTCGTCGACCAGCACACGCATCAGCTCGACCACGATCAACGCTGGATGGGTATCGTTGATATGCACCGCCGCCCAGGAGGACAACTGATGAATGTCGTCGTGTTCGGCGAAAAAGTCATGCAGCAGATCGCGTACGGTGCAGGCCACCAGGAAATACTCTTGGGTGAGACGCAACTCCTTACCGCTGAGGATCTCGTCGGAGGGATAGAGGATCTTGGAGATATTCTCGCTGCTGATCTTCTCCCCGACCGCCTGCAGGTAATCGCCCTGATTGAAGATGGCGATATCGAAGGAGTCGGATGCGGCGGCGTGATACAGCCGCAGGCGATTGACCCCCTTGCCCTCGCCACCACTGACATAGTAGTCGTTCGGGATCCCCAGCAACACCTTCCACTCCAACCACATCGGGTTGTAGTTTCCCTGGGCATCGAAGCCGTGTTCGATGCGGCCATAGATCGGAATCAGCATGCTCTGAGTCTGATGCTGCACCATCCAGGGCGAGGCGGTGGCGTGCCACTCATCCGGTTTCTCGATCTGTTGATCGTTGATGATCAATTGGCGGAACAGGCCATACTCATACTTGATGCCGTGGCCGCTGGCGGCGACATCCAGGGTGGCTAACGAATCCATAAAGCAGGCGGCCAGACGCCCCAAGCCACCGTTGCCCAGCGCCGCATCCGGCTCGCTATCAAACAATGCCTCCAGATCCTGCCCCTCGGCCGCCAACGCCGCCTGCGCCGTCGCGTACAACCCAAGATTCTGCAGGTTGAAACGCAACGACTGTCCGATCAGAAACTCCATCGACAGGTAATAGACCCGTTTACGCTGTTGCTGGCAGTGACGTTGATAGGTCTGGCAGTAGGCGTCATACAGACGATCCCGCACCACCAGCGCCAAGGCATTGAACCAATCGCGCGTGTTGGCCGCCGCCGACTCGATGCCCAAACGATGGCGCAATGCATCGACCACCTGACGTTGCATCCGGCTTTCACTGCTTTCGGCTACTTCAGAATAGGACATAAGCCGCCCCTCGGTAATTACGGCGAGATCCGCCCTTGGCCCGGCGGCCTGACGCCGTCCTGCGACCGCTTCGACCGCGCCACGACGAGACGACACGGGCCCCTTCGCCCCGTCGATCGCCGACTTCGGCCGCCCGACTCACGACTGCCGACGCGGCAGCACATACTTAATCAAACGTTGTTCGTTCCCCATCCCACCCGGACGATAGCGATACTCGTCGGTCATCTGCCGGATCAGCAGTATTCCCATCCCATGCTCCGGCCAACTCTGTGGATCGTCGCGTTGTGGATCGGGCGCCATCGGCTGCAACGCCGCCGCCGGGATCGGGCGGCCACGATCGAGCAACACCACCTCCAGGTAACGCGGCTTACGCGCCAGCGTCACCCGTACCGGATGCGCCCCACACTGACCATGGCGCACGATGTTGCTAAAGGCCTCGTTGGCGGCCAATTCGAGTTGAAACAACGCATCCGGCGGCGCACCCTGAAAAAACTCCTGCAACGCCGCCCCCAGCAGAGCCAGGCTCTCCAGGTTGGCCGCCAGCGGAAAGGAGTAGCTACGCAGCTTCATCGCGCCGCCTCAGGTATGAGGGCGCGCCAGCGCCTGCTGCCGATCGGCGCCGATGTGAAAGACCCGATCCATGCGTGTAATGCGAAACATGCCGAGGATATTGTCATTTAGGCCACACAAACGCAGATCGCCGCGATTATTCAATAACTTCAACAATGAGACTAACGCCCCCAGGCAGCTACTATCGATAAAATCCACCTGGCTAAAGTCGAGCAGTAACTGGTGGTGCCCCTGCTCGATCAGCGACACCACCTCCTGGCGAAAGACCCCGGCCACCGAGGCATCCAAACGGCGAATCAAGGGCGCAACGACGGTCACCCCTTCCCACTCTTCCACGGCAATATTCATACGCGCTCCTCCCGCGAGGCGCCTGAGGCGGCGCAACGGGTAATCATCAACAAGGAAATATCATCGGCAAACGGCTGACGCGGCATCGCCGCCTCAGGGCTATGCCACTGCGCCAGCGCCTCGGCCAACGTCGCCAAGGCCTCGGGGACCGTCGCCCGCCGCTGCGCCTGCAATAGCTGGCACAGGCGCGCCTCGCCAAACTGCTCGCCCTGCGGGCTATAGCATTCGCTAATGCCGTCACTGTACAGACAGAGGCGGTCGCCCGGCGCCAGGGTCAACGCCTGCTCCTCATAGGTTGCCCAGTCGAATAAACCGATCGGCAAACCGCCGTCACCGACGCGACGCAGCCCGCCCTCCGCCTGCAACCAGAGTGGCGTCGGATGCCCGGCCTGACATAAGCGCAGCCGCCCGTCACGGGTATCCAGCACCCCATAGATCAGGGTGAAGTAACGCACGATGCCATCATCCTGCTGCTCCAGACAGAAGCGGCGATTTAACTCCCCGGCGACGGCCTGTGGCGGCGCCGGGCTGGCATCCTGCGCGCTAAACAATAGGCTGTGCGTCAATAAGGCGCTGTTAAACTCGCGCGCGACCGACTGCGCCAGCATCGCGGCGCTGACGCCGTGACCGGCCACATCCACGCAATAAAATCCCAGATGATGGGTATCCAACATGAAGTAGTTCAGCAGATCGCCGGACACATAGGTCGAAGGCAGGAACAACCAGTCAGCATGGACGCCGTTGAGGATCTGATCGTGACCAGGCAGCAGGCTACGCTGCATGGCGGCGGCGGCTTGAAGGTCGGACTCGATCTGTTGGTAGGCGTGCGCCAGGGTGGCGTTGCGGGCCGCCAGGGTACTCTCCAATGAGATGATGCGCTGCGCGGCATGTAAGCGGCTCCGCAACTGTCCTTGATTGAGGGGTTTGGTCAGGAAATCATCGGCGCCGGCCTCCATCCCCGCCACCAGATCCTCGCTCGACTGGCGAATGGTCAGCAGGATCAGGTAGACATAGTGACCATAATCCCGGGCGCGAATGGCGCGGCACAGCGTGGCACCATCCATCAGCGGCATCTCCCAGTCGCTGATCACGATGTGGACCTGGTGGCGCGCCAAACAGGCCAGAGCCTGCTCGCCATCCTCCGCCTCGATCACTCGGTAGTGCCAACGCGCCAGGATCGTCGCTAACAGGCGACGATAGCCCGGCGAATCATCCACGATCAATACCGTGTCGGCCAGCAAGGAGTTCTCTGCCACCACGCCCATCCTCCGGGCCACGCCCGTTATCAGCTCTCAGCGGATTCCCTGTAGCAAAGATAGATAACAACCCAGCGACACACCAAGTTTTGCCGCGGATTTTCTCTGTCAACGACCCGGCCGGTGTAGCCTAGCGGAGATTAAAACTGAAAGCGTAGCCAGGCGAAATAGACGTTACCGTTATTGTAGGTACCTGGAATGTAGGTCATTTGCATCGTCACCGGTCCATAGCCCAACGAGGCCATCGGCAACACCACCGGAATGGGAATGTATTTCCAATTATCGCGCATGGTGACCCCCAGGGTATAACCCGCCCCCCAGTGGAAGTCCGCGCCGTCGATCGGCCGCCAGGTCGCCTCCCAGCCATAGCCCCCGATCGGCTCCCACTTGTTAAACGAGTCCTTGAACGCCATCAGATACAGGCCATGCCAGTTCCCCTTCTCGTCCCAGCGCGACTGGCCGAAACCCGCGCCCCATGGCCGCTCGTTGTAACTGTCGATCTTCTCGCGACTGTAGGCGAAACGGGCATGCCAGGTAATCGCGGGGAGGTAAAAATCATAATGTTGCGGTTGCTGCCAGGTCTGAACCACATTATCGCGCAGGGTATCCAATACGCTCGGCGATGCCGCAGACGCCCCCCAGGCGGAAAACGCGCAGAGCGAGGCCAGCGCGGAAATATAGCGATGCATTTTCACGATAGTGATTTCTCACGAATGTACGGTATGAGTTATAGGCTAGTCAGCCTAACGATATTAAGCTGAACAATTCACTAACGCGCTTTCACTATCAGACAATTCTCCAAGATATATTTCTCCGGTTCTGCTTAGCGCATAGGGAGAATTACGGCCAAGGATTGCCCCCCTAATCCGAAAGAGGGATAAGGCGGGGGGAAATACTCAGACGCGCGAGAAAATAGCGCCAAGAAAAGTAAAGGGAATTGAGCGCGAGTGCCCGACGCCGCGCCGGGATAACCAGCCATCGATGCCGCGTCTTAAACCATAAACACCATGCAATGCGCTGCCTTAGCTCGCCGCCGTTACTGCCCGGCGAGTTAGTGCTATGATGAATTCACCTCTGCCTGACGGGGAAAAAACCGAGTATTGCGTCTATTTTTTAACCGCCCGTCAGCTCCAGCAGCGTTATATTGAGGTCAGGATCATGAGCGTAGATACACACCACAATGACGCCCCTTTCGGTACCCTGCTTGGCTATGCGCCGGGTGGCGTCGCAATTTATTCTTCCGACTATAGCACGCTGGATCCCCGGGTTTACCCGGATGAAGCCTCCCTGCGCAGCTACATCGACGACGAGTATATGGGCCACAAGTGGCAATGCGTCGAGTTTGCCCGCCGTTTTTTATTTATTAACTATGGCGTCGTCTTTACCGATGTCGGCATGGCCTACGAAATCTTCTCTCTGCGCTTTCTGCGCCAGGTGGTTAACGACAATCTCCTGCCACTGTGCGCGTTCGCCAACGGCTCACCACGCCCACCGGTCGCGGGAGCGCTGCTGATCTGGCAAAAAGGCGGTGAGTTCAAGGGTACCGGTCACGTCGCGGTGATCACACAACTGCGTGGCGACAAGGTCAGGATCGCCGAGCAGAATGTCATTCATGCTCCGCTGCCGCCGGGACAACAGTGGACGCGAGAGCTCACGCTACGCCTCGACGATGGCCGCTACACCATCCAAGACACCTTCGACGATACCGAAATCCTCGGTTGGATGATCCACACCGATGACGCACGCGACAGCCTGCCTCAGCCGACCTTGGCTCCCGAGGCGTTGGCGATCCATGCCGCCCAGCGTCACGATGGCTCTCTCTTCGACGGCCACTGGCTGAACGAGCGTGACCCCGTGGAACAAAGCTATGTCCAGGCCAACCAAGGGCATGTCATCAACCAGGACCCCAGCCAATACTTCACCATCTCGGAAAGCGCCGAGCAGGAGCTGATCAAGGCGACCAACGAGTTGCACCTGATGTATCTGCACGCGACGGACAAAGTATTACGCGACGACAGCCTGCTGGAATTGTTCGACATTCCGAAGATCCTCTGGCCACGGCTACGCCTCTCCTGGCAACAACGCCGCCACTGCATGATCACCGGGCGTCTCGACTTCTGCATGGATGAGCGCGGGCTGAAGGTCTACGAATACAACGCGGACTCCGCCTCCTGCCATACCGAGGCCGGATTGATCCTGCAACACTGGGCCGAGCGGGGCAACGGCGTCGAGGGGTATAACCCAGGCGAGGATCTGCTCAATGAGTTAGCGGGAGCCTGGCGCCACAGCCACGCGCGGCCATTCGTCCACATCATGCAGGATGAGGACGAAGAGGAGAGCTACCACGCCCTATTTATGCAACGGGCGCTGAGCCAAGCCGGTTTCGAGAGCAAGATCGTCAAGGGACTGAACGCCCTACGCTGGGATAACACCGGTCAATTGATCGATGATGAGGGACGCCTGGTCAACTGCGTCTGGAAGACCTGGGCCTGGGAAACGGCCATCGAACAGGTACGCGAAGTCAGCGATGCCGAGTACGCCGCCGTGCCGATCCGCACCGGTAAACCGGAGAAACAGGTACGGCTGATCGACGTGCTGCTACGCCCGGAAATCATGGTATTCGAGCCGCTCTGGACGGTGATCCCCGGCAACAAGGCCATCCTACCGATCCTCTGGTCGCTGTTCCCCAATCACCGTTACCTGTTGAACACCGACTTCACCCCCAACGAGGCATTAACCCAGAGTGGCTATGCGGTCAAACCGATCGGCGGGCGTTGCGGTAGCAATATCGATCTGGTGAGCCGCCATGAGGAGGTGCTCGATACCACCAGCGGGAAATTCCACGATCAGAAAAATATCTACCAACAGCTCTGGTGCCTGCCACGCGTGGCGGATAAGCATATTCAGGTCTGTACCTTTACCGTCGGCGGGAGTTACGGCGGTGCCTGCCTGCGCTCCGACAGTTCGCTGGTGATCAAGAAAGAGAGCGATATCGAACCCTTAGTCGTGCTCAACGATAGTGAGTTCTTGCGCTAAGTAAGTACGCAGCCCGCCGTCCATGCGGCGGGCGACAATAAAAAAATAACGGCCCAGCGCGTGCCGGGCCGTTATTATTGCGAGAATACGCTCAGCGCTTTATTCACTGATCAGATCTTGAATCTGATTACGGAATTCGACGATCTTTTTACCCGGCTGTTCCTTACAAATCTTCACCACTTTCGGCACCATGATAGTCTGGATCTGCTGCCAATCAACATAGTCACCACCCTTGTATTGGCGATCCTGATTGACGACCCATACCATTACCGGCGTCATCGCCTTAGGATTCATCTGAGTAAATTCATGACAGGTCATGGTTTCTGGCGTCGTTACGGTGGTCATGGTCATCTCTTGCGCCAAAGCGTTGCCAGACAGCGCCAGCGTCAATGCTAATGCGGAAGCGCCGAGAAATGTAGTTTTAGCTTTCATCGTAAACTCCTTAATGAAAATAATATCCGCGTCGGACACGCTCGATATTGACCCGTTAATCATTATCAGTTTTTGCACGTTTGTATAATTAAATTAATGAAAAACATCCTCGCGCGGCGTACAACTTTATTGACAGCATAAATAAAAGCACCCCTACTATCATTATATGATTATAGAATAAAAGCCAATGCGCATTTATTGTATAAAGATAGCGCCTAATTAATTATAAGCTCGAGATAACTACAGTAAGTCAAATAACTCGCCTTAATAAAACAAAACAAAATATTTCCGCCAGATGTCTCATCCCCTTCTCGGCAATAAAAACCCATCAAGGTATAGGCAAGCGTCGATGACCCACGGTACGCACAGCGGCGGCAAACCGTACCTCTCTTGCTTAGCGCCTATCCCAGTAGGCGTGTATGGTTGCCGCCAGTTTGAACACGGACAGCGCACAACAACCGGTGCCAAGCGCGGAAAAACACGCACGTGCAGCATACATCGAGCGCTTAGCGCTCCAGACAGAGACGCACCATCGTGGCGCCGGAGACGGCCAAGCTCAACGGTAACAAGAAATCCTGAGCGATATGGGTTAATTCAAACACCAAGACCAGGGCGGTTAGCGGCATCCGCATCGAGGCGGATAAGAAGGCCGCCGCCCCCACCACGGCAAAGGCGCCCAACGCCGTGCCCGGAAACCAATGCAACCATAGACTCCCCAGGATACAGGCCAGCAAGGCACCATTGGCTAAGGCGGGCGTCATCAGGCCACCGCGAGCCCCGGCGCGCAAGGCGGCATACTGTACCGCCACCTTAGCGACCAGCAACAGGGCGGCCAGGGCGATGCCGACATCGCTGTTAAAACTGAGCCAGGTCGCCCCCTTGCCGTTCCCCGGCAAGGCCGGCAGCCACAGGGTTAATAAGGCTAGCAACAGGAAAGCCAGCAGATTATCGCGCACCAGGCGGCCATCCCGCGCTGAATGGGACTCCGCCAGGCGCCCCAAGCGAGCGAAGACGACCCCCGCATAACCCAATAGGGGACCGAAGAGCAGCGACCAGAGCAGTAAACTCGCGGTCACCGGGTAAGCGGGAAAATGGTACTGATACTCGTCGCCCAGGCCGAAGCGAGCCACCTCGGTCGCGATGGCGCTACAGGCCAATGCCGGCAGCACGGCCCTCGCCCGCCAAGTACGCAGCAGGACCTCCAGGGTAAACAACGCGCCAGCCAACGGCACGTTATACACCGCCGCCAGCCCTGCGCCCGCACCACAGGCGATCAGGGTACGCGTCTGCCCCGCGCCGATCCCCAGCCAGCTGGCCAGACGCGCCGCCCCCAGCGCCCCCATCTCACGTGGCGCCGACTCTCGCCCTAACGGCGAACCCATCCCGACGGTAACCACCTGCAAGATGGCGTGTAGCACACTCTCCCACCCCGGCATACGTTGGGCCGGGCGCTGAAGCGCCGCCCTCACGCCCACCAAAGGGCGGCCATAACGGTACAACGCATACCAGCCAACCCCTGCGACCACCCCCGCCGTCATCAATGCCACAAAGCGGCGTCCCGGCGTGGCCGCGCTCACCCCTTGCAAGAAGGACTCCTCGCTGATCACCGCATGGAGGCTGTAGCCATAGGCCAGATGCTGCACGCTATGCAGCAGTAAGGCTACCAGCCATCCGGCCAGGCCGGCGACCACGCCGATCGCCAACATCGCCACGGCCTCACGGCTGGCGACGGCCACACGTTTAGATTGCAAGGGGGAGGAAGGCTTCTGCACGTCTCACTGCACCGATACGCTAACATTCGGTGACAATAACACATCACAGCGAATCTTCGGCCGCCCGCCATGGCGTGAAATTGTTATCTTTTCTTACCTGGGCAAGATGACACGCCATAAGGCTCATCGACGGCATAGCCGCCAGGGAGACATAGCGCGGCATGCACAGCATTTCCCACGCCCATCGCTATTTTTAGTCACGTCAGAGACATCAGCTCTGGACAAATATCGCCGTTACCTGAATAGACGCTCTTAATAAAAATATCATGGCAATTTTTAAATCGAATAAATAAAACAAAATAAGAAATATAATAAAGAGAAAATAACATTATCAATTAATACATGCATCAAATAAATTATTCAATAATAGTCTTTATTGATATTCTTTTTTCGGCAATATCACTGCGCCTCCAAGATATTAGGCCAACGATTGGAATATAATATAAGGATATCATAATATGAAACGCCACACCCTTGCTGCGCTGATTTCATCGCTATTTGTCCTCAGCAGCGCTTATGGCTATGCCGACGACACGATCCCCGATGCCACGGCAACGCTACCGGTGCTCTCTCCCGAGGTGCCCGTCGCCCCACCAGCCGCCCCCGCAACATTAAACGCTGCCGAACTGGCGGCGGTTGCCAAAGGACTGCCACAGATCGGTACTTATCTTATCCAAGCGCAAGCCGAACAAACGATCCAAACCGCGCTGCAGGCGTCTATTCGGGAGTCATTAAAAGCGCCGACCTATTTTCATGACGAGATAGCAAAAGTCATTCAAGCTGGCAGTGAGGCGGAAGAGTTTCGAAATATAGTCAATGCGGCAGTGAATACCCCACTAATCCGTAATTCTATATTAGAACCGGCGGCAAAATACAAAGTCCAAGTCGATGGGATCAAAGCCGTAGAAAACTATGCGGGCTATATGAGCTCGGTCTATCGATCCAGTGCCGATATGGCAGCCATCGCCGCGTTAAAGGCGGCAAGCGAGGCTAATCAGCAAAGTTTTCTATTTAACGCCGCGTTGCATGATGCCCTGACATCGAATCAAGCCCGCGCACATCAAGTGTATGATACGCTGCATGCTTACACCTCGACGCACGTGGTTGATTATAACCTTGGTAAACTCGCGCAACGGGTGCTTGTCGATCAGCCGAAGATCGACACCCTGTTGGGGAACATGATCCAAACGGTCTTTCAACCCGTCTATCAAGAGAATGTGGTCGGCTTATTAGCCTCGCTCCAGCAAGCCGATGCCAGCATCAAGTCTTCACTGGCCTCATCCATTAGTAACGTTACTCAAAACGCACAACAAAATACGGCACAGTATTCGGCTTATCTCACCGACAATAAGGTTGCCGATAAGCTTAATCGCGCCGCCTTGGTCGCCGCCGTACAGGAGAGTTACCAGGGGGTACAGAGCAACCAACGGGCGCTCACCCAACTGCAACAGGCACATCAGGCCGACCTGACGATGGCCCATGTCGTCGCCATCGGTGCCGCCGATGCGGTGAAGAAGGCGAATGAGGCTAACATCGCCACTACCGCCGACAAGGTGAAGAAGGCGAATGAGGCAGCCCTGCGGGTAGCCCAGAAAGCCAATGCGGATGCCATCCACGAGGCCAAGGAGGCATTAAGTCAAGACATCCACGGGAATCAACAGAATACGCTAGCGGCAAACTTGATGGCGCTGGGGGCACTCAAAGGAGTCCAGGAGACGACGACAGAGCTGCAAAATCTCCAACGGAGCAGCAATGCCAGCAGTCATGCCTTTAACACTGCCCTAAATGACAGCAAGCGCGAGTTGAGCGCCGCTATCCAGGCGAATAGCCACTCCCTAAGCCGACGCATCGATGAGAATCGCAAAAAAGCGGCCGCGGGTATCGCCGGCGTGGCGGCGATGAGCAATATCCCCATTCCCTATGCTGAAGGCTCCTTCACTGTCGGCGTCGGTGTCGGCTACTACGATAGCCAGAGCGCCGGTGCCATTGGGATCGGCAAGGGCTTCGAGAACGGCTTGGCCATCAAAGCCTCCGCCTCCTTCGCTACCGACAGCAACGTTGCCATCGGTGGAGGCGCCTCCTGGAACTTCTGAGTTATCCCACCTTCCCGGCTCACGCCGGGAAGGTGCTTTCCCTCGCGCCTGTGATGCCCGCTATCCTTGCTGAGCTCCGTGCCAGAATTTAATTCCGCCCAGAATAATTTCCATAGCAATATTTAATTCCTCTCGGGCATACTTTATCTAGCCTACTCATATGAGCAGGAATAATAAACGGCAGCCCTAGCACCTAGTCAGTTTTTACCTCGTAAAGCAATGGGGAAGAAAAAGAATATTATCATCTAAAAATTACTTTCTTATTTAAAGATCGCCACGCCGCTCACGCCATTAAAAAAATGAATTAAAGGAATAGTAAAAAATGCCGTTGTAAGCGCTACCCCCATAAAAAAGAGATAGCGCATCATGACCTGGAAAAATACGCAGGGAAGGATCGTCCTGTTATTCATTAGTTTTTTTATTGTGTTGATCGTTGTCAGCAATATCATTATCAAGCTATTCATCTCACCTCAACTGGTCGAAACCGAAGTCAGAAATATCAAGGTTAGCGCTGAGGCACAAAGCGATATCATTAAAGAGCAGATGAACCGGGTAAAGGCGCAACAACGCGCTATCACCGAGTTGGTCAGCAACCTCCCCAGTGAACAACTCGATCACCTATTACCTCCGCTGATTAATCAATATGGCGACAGCAATATTTTTGGCGGTGGGATCTGGCCGCTACCCGGAAAACGCGATCCGGCTAAAGAACGCTTCAGCACCTTCTATGCCCGTGACGCCAGCGGTGTACTCCAGCTCAATAGCGTATGGAATCAGCCCACCTCCCAGAAATATTGGCAACAGAGTTGGTATCTGGCGGGATTAAACGCGCCCGCCGGCGAATGCGCCTGGGCCAATGCCTACCAGGATGCGGCGAGCTCACAGCCAAGAACCAACTGCGCCATGGCGATAAGTAAAAATGGCCAGCCTTGGGGTGTCTCGACCATCGATGTGACCTTGGGATTCTTTAATCAACTCGCCCAACAGATGAGCAAGACGATTGACGGCACGGTGTTGATCGTCGAGGCCGATGGTAAAATCATCGGCGACGGCACCCCCAATGCCGAACACGCTACACTGGCTAACTTGCGCGATCTCTCCCTGCCATTGGCGACACCGCTACTGACGCTACTCAAGCAAGAGAGCAAGGGGGAGAGGCAAGGCGAATACCAGGGGGAGGATGGGCGTCATTCACTCTTCCTGCTCCCCATCGCCGGGACGCCTTGGTATTTGGCGGTCGACGTCACTAATCGCCTCTTAGAGCATCACTCCTTCGAGGTGCTGAGCCAACTGGCCATCATACAGGGGGTGATGGGGGTGATCATCGTACTCATCCTGATGGCCATCATTCGTAACGTCTTTGCTAACGTGACTCTGCTGAATAACAATATTAAGGCGCTCTCCAGCGGAGGAGCCGACCTGACGCGTCGACTCGCCGCCAGCCGTAGCCCTGAATTCAATCAGGTGGTCGATAGCTTTAATGCGTTTATCAGTTTCCTCCATCACCTGATGCGCCAAGTGGAACAAAGCGCCTTGGCCATCTCCAGCGCCTCACGCCAAATAGCCGGGGGGAATATCGATCTCTCCTCACGCACCGAGGAACAATCTGCCGCCATCGTCGAAACCGCCGCCTCGATGGAGGAGTTAACCGGTACCGTACGCCTGAATGCCAACAATGCCCAACAGGCTCATCAGTTGGCTACCCAGGCCACCACTGCCGCCAAGGCGGGCACCGCCGTGGTGAATGAGGTCGTCACCACCATGGGGCACATCAGCCACTCCTCAGCAGAAATCGTCGAGATCATCGCCGTCATCGATGGCATCGCCTTCCAGACCAATATCCTGGCCCTTAACGCCGCCGTCGAGGCGGCACGAGCGGGAGAACATGGTCGAGGCTTCGCCGTGGTCGCCAGCGAAGTCCGCGCCTTGGCGCAACGCAGCGCCCAGTCGGCACAGGAGATCAAGAAACTGATCGAAACGTCCGTCAGCAACATTGGGCAAGGCAGCGATCTGGTTCGTCAAGCCGGCGACAGCATGCATGCCTTGGCGCAGAAGGTAGAAGGCGTCAACCTGCTGATCTCGGAGATCAGCCACTCCAGCGATGAGCAAAGCCGTGGTATCGAACAGATCAATGTCGCCATCACCCAGCTGGACAGCACTACCCAGCAGAATGCCGTATTAGTGGAAGAGGTCGCAACCGCCGCGCAATCCATGGAGGAACAGACCGTGCAATTGGCACAGGTTGTCCGCAGCTTCAAGCTCTAACCCCGCAGCGCCCCGCCTTACCGATCGACATTCGCGGCAAAGGCGGGGTCTAACCAAGAGGATCCCATACCGTCTCCACCATCCATCATGAGGAAGACCTTTCCTTTTCACACCGTCTCAAAGCTTATATTTTGCATAATAGTCAAACAGCGACTCGCCATACTTACGATGAAACAGGCGGGAGGCCGCATACACCGAACGAAAGCCGCTGTTCACTACGATATCCTGTAATGGCCGGGCGGGATCACTGCGAATCTGTTGCTGTACAACCTCGATACGAAATTTGGTAATGAGATCCTTAAATCGCGTCTGCTCACGAGAAAATATGTATTGAATCGTACGTAGTGATAGACCGCTCAAATCGACTAAGTCCTTCAATGAAAAATCATCTAGATGACTATTCTGTTGTATTAATGCACATAGTTTATTAAACCGTGAGCTATGGTAACGCTTGGCTGAGCCCGTCGATAAGTTAAGTATATCAATAAGTATTTGTAGTTTTTCTCGTTGAGCATGCTGACTCGAAATCTCTGCCATCACTTTGTTGATCAGCGAACCAAACTGAAGTGTAGAGGCCATCCGGCCATCGAACAGCGTAGTAATCGATGCGTTATTCGACCCTAGTTGTGATAGCGTAAAAATCACCGTCGTGGAATGACGAAGATATTTCGAACCTAGGGTAAATGGGTTGCCGCCATTTACCAGCAATGTATCCTTCCCCGCCCCCTCAATCAACTTATCACGATAGACACAATAAAGTGGCGTATCCATATAAATCAAGGCAAATACATCATTGCTTCTCTCATTTTTTACCACACTACTCGGTGTACTAAAGACGTTCATGATCGTTCCCTTATCAGGTGTAATTGATAAGTTAACCTCACCATAAAAGTCCAAATGCTCCGGAGTAAACAATTGAATATCACCGCAATAGGTATTCTCTTTTAGAAAAACGACCCATTGGTTAATATCTTCAATAGTATGCACGGTAAGTGATTTAGTCAGAGTATTCATGCTGAACACCTCTAGAGAATTGGTTGTTTTTCTATCATCATTAGTAATATCAGCACATTCATCTGACGAAATTAAGCCAACAAAGTGCAGCGTTTTTAGAAAAAAATAAAAATGCATGAATCTATAAAATCTGCACATTTTAAATCATTAACAGACACTAAAAATAATATGTTAAGCGCATCACATCACGCCAATTCAAATGAGGCGTTGATGAGTAAGCGACTAGGATTGGATCTGCTGCATGAGATAGGCGATATGAAAAACAGGGTAAGTTGTGCCATCGTTTCTACGTCGACAAGCGTCAAAAAGCGTCGACAAATGCTGACTTGGGTTAACGTGATCTGCCAGATCCTTTCCCCTATCAGCATGACATTTACCCCCGTTATCGTTGCGCGTGCCGAGGTGCCGCCGCGGCCAGTTTATACATCCACGCAGCCTTATATATTACGCAACGATGACAGCATCGCTAGTATCGCGGCTAAATTTAACACAACACCAGCTCAGCTCGAGAAACTCAATCAATTTCGCCACTTTGCGCATGGCTTTATGCAGGTAGGGCCCGGGGATGAAATCGATGTCCCTAACCCAGCGATGGAGAAGCGGCGGCAACATGACGAGGAGAGCGCGGCACAACGGAGTCGCGTGGACTCATCACGCCGAGAAACCTGGCTGCAGCCGCCAGCACCGCTGATGCAGGCAGGCATGGCGCTCGCCTCATCCCATCCCTCTGAGGCGACCACGTCACTGGCACGCACGCTGGCTACCAGCGCAGCCAATGAGGAAATTCAAACCTGGTTGAAACAATATGGCACAGCACGTGTTCAGTTAAACGTCGATAAGAACTTCTCCCTGCAAGAAAGTGCATTGGATTGGTTACTCCCGCTCTCGGATACCCCCAACCTAACGCTCTTTACTCAGCTCGGTGCTCGAAATAAGGATCATCGTCATACTATGAATATCGGCGTAGGCGCTCGAACTTTATTCGGCAACTGGTTATTCGGCCTCAACACTTTTTATGATCGCGATCTCACTGGCCATAATTCACGTATTGGCATAGGAGCCGAAGCATGGACCGATTATTTACAGCTATCGGCGAATAGCTATTTTCGATTGGGTAGTTGGCATCAGTCACATGATTTTGCCGACTACGATGAACGAGCCGCCAATGGTTTTGACCTACGCGCCAATGGTTGGCTACCGGCATTACCTCAATTAGGTGCCAAACTGGTTTATGAACAATATCAGGGGGAGCACGTCGCATTATTCGGCAAAGATAATCTCCAGCGCAACCCATCCGCACTGACTGCTGGAATTAACTACACCCCCTTCCCATTATTAACGATCGGCATCGATGAACGTCTAGGGAAAGAGGGGCATAATGACACCCAATTTAACATCCAATTAAATTATCATCCTGGTGCCGAATGGCAGTCACAAATTGATCCCGGCGCCGTCGCAGCAACCCGCCGTATCGATGAGGCACGCTACAATCTCGTCGAACGGAATAACAACATCGTGTTGGAGTATAAGAAGCAAGATCTTATCCATCTGGCGTTATCGAGTCATGCTATCCGCGCTTGGCCTGGAAGCGTACATACACTCAGCGCAATACTGCAAAGTAAATATGGCATTGAGCAGATAAGCTGGCAGGATGGCGGCCTCGCCGCCGCCGGTGGCCAGTTGATCGCACTCGATAAAACGCATTTTCGCTTAACGCTACCGCCCTATAAGGTAGCGCGCGCGCGCAACGCCGCCCCCACGCCCACGGCAGAGGAGATCGCCGCTAATACCTACCATCTGACGGCGATAGCTTTCGATAGCCAGGGCAACCCGTCCAACAGCGAAACCTTGGTGGTCACCGTACAGCCGCTCCAGGCGGTATTGCGCAGCGCCCCAATCGTTACCGGCGACTATGCCCTTGCCAACGGCAGGGATCAGATCGGTGTGGATTTTATCGTGCAAGATAGCCAAGGCAATCCCTTGGTCGATCGCGAGGTGATCCTCCATACCAATAATGGCGCACAACCTACCACGCTCACCGTGAAAACCGACTCCCGTGGCATCGCCCACATCGCTGTCACCAACACGAATGCAGGCATCACCCGCGTAACTGCGGAAATAGATGGCCAGACACAGTACCAAGATATCACCTTTGTCCACCCGGATATCAGCATCACCATTAGCGGACTAGTGAAGGGCTATCCCTTGGTCGGCGAGACGTTGAGTGCACAGGTCAGTTGTGGAACGGCTGGATGCCCAAGCGCGTTGCGTTACCAATGGCAAATCGAGGACGCCATTAACAGTGGGCGTTATAGCGATATTCCGGGAGCCAACGCTACGACCTATACCCCCATAGGGAGCGATCAGAAACGCCGTATTCAGGTCATCGTCAATCCAGAATAGCGCGCGGTACCGCACGCATGCGGAGCGCGCCCCGTCGTCGCGTCCAATGGCGAAGATAGGCGGCTAGCGCGCAACGAGCAATGCCGTGTGGATCTATTCACAAGCAGTCAATCAAATGAAAAAACTGGAGTAGGTAATGAAGACAGGAATCATGCAATTTAAGAAACGAGCGCTATCGGCCTCGCTCATTCTCGCTATCTCGGGTGCCGCCTTGGCGGCCACCTCTCCCCCGACGGAAAGCGTAAAGGGACATAAGCCAGCATATAACGATATCGGGATTCAGTTTCATGATCTTGATGGCAATAAGGTCGCCAGCGTCGGAGATACCCTCTCCGTGACGAAAGGCATCTTTAACGATCAGGATGGCGATAGCGAGAACAGCTCGACCTATCAATGGTATAGCGACGGCTCTCCCATCGGCGGTGCGACCGGTGATAGCTATACACTGAGCCAAGGCGATATCGGTCACACGATCAAGGTCGGCGTCATTGCCCACACCGATCCCACGGTAACCGACCCGGCGGATGGCGATGAAATGTACTCCAGCCATGGCGGCGCTACCGATGGTTCAGACAACGGTAACGGCAGTGTTGTCACCGATGCCAACGATGTCGTCTCGGTGGTCATCAGCGGCATGAGCGGCGCAAACCCTCTCGTCAACGAGACACTGACCGCCACGGCTACCTGTACCTCGGGCTCCGTCTGTAGCGGGCCGGTCAACTACCAATGGCAGATTGAAACCACACCTGGCTCCGGTAACTATCAAGATATCGGCTCGAATACTAACACTTACACCGTTCAAGGCACTGATCAGAAACGCAAGATCCAGGTAATTGCGACGAAACAATAAACGGGCACGACACCGACTGACCCGTTCTTCTTACCACCGCCAACATCGGATAAATCATCGATTTACCCGACGGTAATAACGATATCCTCCCTCTCGTCATGCAACAGGAGGGAGGATGCGCGACAACGCACTTAATACCAGCAGCAGGGGATAACTACATGTGTAAATTCCGCAGAGTGGGAGGCAGCCCGGTCATGGCACTGATATGGGGGCTAATGACAAGCTTGGCGGTATGGTCGGCATCCGACAATACGCCGCCCGTCAAAGGGCATGCGCCGACTATCGACGGAGTCGCCATCGCCATGCCCATTGGTCGTCCAATGGTCGGCGATACCCTACAATCATATGGTTCTCCTTTGTTCAGCGATCCCGATAATGATCCCGAATTCGGTAGTCTCTTACAGTGGTACCGTGAGGGGAGCCCTACGCCTATTGCCTCAGGCGGGCAATATACATTGGTCGATGCCGACATCGGGAAAAACATTGAATTTGGCTATACTCCGGCAACCGACCCGCTATCAACCGATCCCTATTTAGGGCGTGAAGTACGGGCTCCCGCAACCCCGTCCATCGTCGGTCGCCCGTTGGTGAGCTCAACGTTTAACAGTGATAAGATGACGCTTACCGCGAATAACAGCGACAGCGCGAAACTGACACTTAGCCTGATCGACAACGCCACGCGACCGGTGAGCGGAATTAGTCCGCGTTTAACGTTCTCCTATAGCGTTAACAGCGGCATCACCAGTGGAGCGCTGCAAATTAGTCAACCCAGCGAAACCAGCGAGGGCAGCGGAGTCTATACGGCCACCGTCAGCGGCACATCGGTGGGGCAGATCACCGTGACACCCACACTGGATGGCACCACACTGCCCACCACTCCTGCCATGCTTCAGCTGACACTCACCGCGCCGTTGACGATTCTCAGCGCCACCACGGAGAAGAACCCCCACACCTTCCTCACAAACTTTCCAACGACGGGCTTCGCGGGAGCGACGTTTAAGCTAAACCTCAGCGACAACGCCCCAACGGCATATCAATGGGCTGTCGATGGACAAAATGACGGAACCAGCTACACCGCGGTGAGCCCAAATGGCGTCGTCACACTCAAAAGCGCGCATATAGGGACACAAACCGTCAGCGTGAAATCTCGCGCCACCGGAGACACCTTAGCCAGTTGGTCTTTCACCCTGGCGGGATGGTTCGCCAGCGGTGGCAGCACGCCGATCCCCTGGGCCAATGCCGATGCCTATTGCCGCGCCAACGGAGGCGCCTTGCCGCTCAGGAGTCAGGTTTCGTTGGGCCAGGGTGTACGCGGTAGTGGCTCGCTGTTTAGTGAGTGGGGCGATCTCACCCAACTGAATGCCGGCTTTATTCTCAGTGTCTACTGGACGGGTGAAATATACGATACGGCCTACCACTACGATGTCGTCCTCGCCAGCGGCGCTATAACCTATAACGTCAGCAGCAATGTGGAATATGTCGTCTGCCGACAGGGGCTATAAATCCATATCATGGTCGGGTTGCGAGATACCATGCAACGCAACTCGGCCATGACGCCCGCCGCTTGTGTGTCTGACGCCATGATGGCGCACATCAACCGAGACCGAGATACGCCGACGATCACCTTGATGCCACCCCGTTCCTTGCTCAGTGGAGGTCTTTGACCTCCGCTCCCCACTCACGCCTCTCATGTCACAAGCCAGAATTCCCCCCCATCCTGGCTCGATGGTCAGTCACATGGCTAAACGGAGAAAATGTGCCTGACAGCAAGATGCACCGGGATCCCCTTCATCGCCGAAGGCCGTGCTAAAGGTGGTCCGCCACCGAGGCCTCGAACCTCGCACCTACAACCTCAAGGTTATCGGCTCTACCAGACTGAGCTAGTGGCGGATAGGTTGGAGCGGGCAGCGGGAATCGAACCCGCATCATCAGCTTGGAAGGCTGAGGTAATGGCCATTATACGATGCCCGCCTATATGGTGGCCCTTGCTGGGTTTGAACCAGCGACCAATCGGTTATGAGCCGACTGCTCTCACCGCTGAGCTAAAGGGCCGAGTGCCATAATGAGGTGGCTTATCCCCAGACTGAAGCACCCGACGCTAACCAAGGGCCCCATGACAGCGGAGGAGGATGTTATCGATGGTCGTGGCGATGAACAATGGCTCGAGGAAATTTTCAGACATTCCCTACCCCGTGTCGCCAGACGCGCGCCCCCCTTATATGCCCCAGAGGCGCGACATTTCCCCCTCGGCATGACGCCGCAAGATACCATCCTCCCCCATCATCGCGCCCACTGATTAGGCCGTAAGGGCGCGAAGGGCGCGTCAATCGATGGCCTTCAGTGAAGCAGGATAACCGCACTCAGCCCATCGGCCTGCTGAGAGCTCGTCTCTTTAGGTTTTATCGCCGCCCTCTCGCAGAGCGTTAAGGCAGCTCGTCCCACGCGACGAGCAAAGCGCGTCGTTTTCACGCACAGCGCCTCGTCTAAACGAGCGGACGTACCCCGCACTGTCTTGCAAGAAATGGGCGGATGGGGATCAATCACTCTGATTGCGCAGATAGGCACGTCTGGCCGTCAATCACCTGACCGAATTCGACCAACTTTCTGAGGTTGCGACACAAAAACGACACAGGAGGAAAAGCAAGTAGGATTGAAAACCGCTTAATCAATTGATTTTCAATGGTGCGCCCTGCAGGATTCGAACCTGCGACCCACGGCTTAGAAGGCCGTTGCTCTATCCGACTGAGCTAAGGGCGCATCGGGGGTAACCGGTGCATCTGCCTGATGTTTCAAGCGGGATGGGATTATACGGCCCCACTCTGATGAGTCAATGCCTTTCACGGGAAATCACGGATTTCCGCCCGAGAATGGGAGTCTATACAACAGACTCCTCGTTACGCGCACTCTTGATAGAGATCAACATTTACCTGACAGCACGCCGACCATCTGCGACAATAGTCGCTTCCCCCGCAACATAACCAGGATGGATCAACTCACCATGACAGCAAAAATTATTGATGGGAAAACGATTGCGCAGCAAGTCAGAAGTGAAGTCGCGGCACGGGTACAACAGCGCCTAGCGGAAGGTAAACGCGCGCCAGGGCTGGCCGTCATCATGGTCGGCGACGATCCGGCCTCTCGAATCTACGTCGGTAGTAAAAAACGTGCCTGTGAGGAGGTTGGCTTCCTCTCGCGCTCCTATGCGTTACCGGAGGACACCAACCAGGCCGACCTGCTCGCGCTGATCGATACACTCAACGCCGACGCGGCGATCGATGGCATTTTAGTGCAGTTGCCGCTGCCCGACGGGATCGACAATACCCTGGTCCTGGAGCGTATCCGTCCGGATAAAGACGTAGATGGCTTCCACCCCTATAACCTGGGGCGTCTGTGTCAGCGGACCCCCAAGCTGCGCCCTTGCACCCCGCGCGGCATCATCACCCTGCTAGAACGTTGCGCTATCGAAACCCAGGGACTGGATGCCGTGATGGTCGGCGCCTCCAATATCGTTGGGCGCCCGATGGCGCTAGAGTTGCTGCTGGCGGGTTGCACCACCACCATTACCCATAGCCGTACGCGGAACCTGCAGCAACACGTCGAGCGCGCCGATCTGATCGTGGCCGCCGTCGGTAAGGCCCATTTTATTCCCGGCGAATGGGTGAAACCCGGGGCCGTGGTGATCGATGTCGGTATCAACCGCCTGGAGAACGGTAAGGTCGTCGGCGATGTCGACTTCGCCGCCGCCGCTCAGCGCGCCAGCTGGATCACACCGGTACCCGGTGGCGTCGGGCCGATGACGGTCGCCACGCTGATGCAAAACACCTTGCAGGCCTGCGAAGCGTTCCACGACTGCTGATAGCCGCCTGCGCCGCACCGGGCGCACCTTTCCCGTGCGCCCGGCGTCCCACACTGGCACAATAGTGCCGTGTCCGCCCGTGCGGCGGTTAATTTTTCAGGCAAGAGACAAAAGCATGCAAACTTTCCATCTGGACAATCACCCACACGTCGAGCTGTGCGATCTGCTGAAGCTACAGGGCTGGTGTGACAGCGGCGCCCAGGCCAAAAACCTGATCGCCGACGGGCAGGTCAAGGTCGATGGCGCCATCGAGACGCGCAAACGCGCCAAGATTGTCGCCGGTCAGGTGGTCGACTTCGCCGGGCAACAGGCGCGCGTCGTCGCCTAAACCAAACGCCAGGCGTAAAAAAGCCGGACCCCAGAGTCCGGCTTTTTACATGCTGGCGCGCTTACTTACGACGCCAGGTGGTCCCCTGCGGGCCATCCTCCAGCACGATCCCCAAGGCATTCAACTGGTCACGCGCATCATCGGCACGCGCCCAATCCTTGGCGGCTCGAGCATCGTTACGCTGCTTGATCAACGCCTCGATCTGCGCCGCTTCACCGTCATCGGCGCTCGCCCCACTCTGCAAGAAGGCATCCGGATCCTGCTCCAGCAGACCCAGCACCCCAGCCAGACGACGTAGCTGCGCCGCCAGCGCGTTAGCCTGCGCCATATCCTCCCCTTTCAGGCGGTTCACCTCGCGCGCCATGTCGAACAGCACCGAGTAAGCCTCTGGGGTATTGAAGTCGTCATCCATCGCCGCCCGGAAACGCCCTTCGAAGGCCTCATCCGCCGCCGGTTGGGCCGTGGCATCGGTACCGCGCAGCGCGGTATACAGACGCTCCAGGGCCGCACGCGCCTGCTTCAGGTTCTCTTCGCTGTAGTTCAGCTGGCTGCGATAGTGACCAGACATCAGGAAGTAACGCACCGTCTCCGCATCGTAGTGCGCCAGCACGTCGCGGATGGTAAAGAAGTTACCCAGCGACTTGGACATCTTCTCACGGTCGATCATCACCATGCCGGAGTGCATCCAGTAGTTGACGTAGGCGCCGTCATGGGCGCAGGTCGACTGGGCGATCTCATTCTCATGGTGCGGGAACATCAGATCCGACCCGCCGCCATGGATATCAAAGTGGGAACCGAGTTGCTTGCAGTTCATCGCCGAGCACTCGATGTGCCAGCCGGGACGCCCTTCGCCCCACGGTGACGGCCAGCTCGGCTCACCCGGCTTGGACATCTTCCACAACACGAAGTCCATCGGGTTGCGTTTCACCTCTGCCACCTCGACGCGCGCGCCGGCCTGCAACTGCTCCAGATCCTGGCGCGACAACAGGCCATAGTCCGGATCGGTATCGACGGCGAACATCACGTCACCGTTGCTGGCCACATAGGCGTGACCACGGGCGATCAATTGCTCCACCAGCGCGATGATTTCGGCGATGTGGTGAGTGGCGCGCGGCTCCACGTCCGGACGGGCAATATTCAAGGCGTCGAAATCGCGATGCATCTCCGCCAACATGCGCTCGGTCAACTGCTCGCAGCTCTCTTTGTTTTCCAGCGCACGCTTGATGATCTTATCGTCCACGTCGGTCACGTTGCGCACATACTTCAGCGTATAGCCCAGGTAGCGCAGATAGCGTGCCACCACGTCAAAACAGACGAAGGTACGGCCATGCCCGATGTGACACAGATCGTAAATGGTTACCCCACACACATACATGCCGACTTCTCCGGCATGGATGGGTTTAAATTCCTCTTTCTGTCGACTGAGTGTATTAAAGATTTTAAGCATCGGGGGTATCCGTGATGGTTGCTGATAACAAGGAAACGTTGGAGTTATACTAACGCAGCGCCAAGGGAGAATGAAGCCCACACAGGCGCGGCTGGCGAATATTCCCCGAGAAAGAGGTGCCAGCGGCAGGGGCATCGGCTACAATCATCCCGCTCGCTTCAATCATCATAAAACAGGATTATTGTTATGGTTACTTTCCACACCAATCATGGTGACATCGTCATCAAAACCTTTGACGACAAAGCACCGGCTACCGTTGCCAACTTCCTGGAATATTGCCGCGAAGGCTTCTACGACAACACCATCTTCCACCGCGTAATCGATGGTTTCATGATCCAGGGCGGCGGTTTTGAGCCGGGCATGAAGCAGAAGGCCACCAAGGCACCGATCAAGAATGAAGCCAACAATGGCCTGAAGAACAGCCGCGGCACCCTCTCCATGGCGCGGACCAACGATCCGCACTCGGCTACCGCCCAGTTCTTCATCAACGTCGTCGACAACGACTTCCTGAACTTCCGCTCCGAGCGCCCGGACGGCTGGGGTTATGCCGTATTCGCCGAAGTGGTAGAGGGTATGGATGTGGTCGACAAGATCAAAGGCGTCTCCACCGGTCGTCACGGCATGCACCAGGATGTCCCGCGTGAAGACGTGATCATCGAACGCGTTACCGTGAGCGACTAATCGCCCGAATGGCAACGCTGTTCATTGCTGATTTACATCTCAGCCAACAGGAACCGGCGATCACCGCCGGTTTTCTGCGTTTTCTCGCCACGGAGGCGCGCCAGGCCGAGGCGCTCTATATCCTCGGCGACTTCTTCGACTACTGGATCGGCGACGACGATCCGCAACCGCTACACCAACAGGTCGCCGACGCGCTACGTCGCCTGAGCGACAGCGGTGTACGCTGTTACTTCATTCACGGCAATCGCGACTTCCTGCTGGGCAAGCGCTACGCCGCACGCTGCGGCATGACCCTATTGCCGCAAGAGCAGGTGATCACCCTATATGGGCGACGTATCCTGCTGCTACACGGCGATACCCTATGTAGCGATGATCAGGCGTACCAACGCTATCGGCGTAAGGTGCATAACCCGTTACTCCAGTGGCTGTTCCGCCGCCTCCCCCTACGGCTACGCCTGAAGATCGCCGCCGGTATGCGTCAACAGAGCGCACGCAGCAATAGCGCCAAGTCGATGACCATCATGGACGTCAATCAACAGACGGTCTGCGCCACCTTGCAGCGCCACGCGGTACACTGCATGATCCACGGCCACACTCATCGCCCCGCGATCCACCATTTTTGTCTGCCTGACGGCAGCGGTGCTCAACGCGCGGTACTCGGCGCCTGGCACCAGCATGGTTCGATGATCCGCGTCGATGCCGAGGGATTGGCGCTGATCGATCTGCCTAGCCATCCCGCCTAAGGCGTCGAGGCGGCCAAGACCACCCGATTACGCCCCGTCTGTTTGGCTTGGTACAGCGCACTGTCCGCTCGTACCATGTACGCCTCCGCGCTACACCGCGCGGGGCGGCAGAGCACGCCCCCGATGCTTAGCGTTACCGTCACGGGCCGCCCATCCTGCGCGCTGAGGGTCAGCGCGGCGACGCGCGCCCGGATCTGTTCCGCCCGAGCCTGAAGTACCGCCTCATTCTCCACCGCGGGCAACAACACACAGAGCTCATCGCCGCCGATACGCGCCAGGACATCCCCGGTGGCGAGAACCTGCTCGATCGCCCGCGTTACGGCGATCAACGCCCGATCGCCGCTCAGATGACCATACCGATCATTCACCTGTTTAAAGTGATCGATATCCATGATCAGGATCGCCGGTGGATACTCGACACTCGCCCGTTGTAAGGCATGCTGCAAGGCGTCGTAGTAATAACTACGGTTATACGCACGCGTTAATCCATCACGAATCGCGTTATCGTGAGTGACGACATAGGCATGCTGCATGCGGCGATAGCGTTGAAAGATGTCATAGAGGAAGATCTCCATCACGCAGAAATTCGCCAACAGGCCAAACAGCAACGAGCCGTACCAGCCGACACTGTTTACCTGCGGCGCGCGCCACTGCAAGAGAAAGCCGCCGACGATGACCAGGCAAGCCAACGTCACCGCCAGCCAAAAGCGCGTCGCCAGACGCGTCCGCCACACCAGCAATAACGCTAATCCCCACCATAGGGTACACATCGTCGGTAACAGGAGACGCCGGTAATCGGCGCGATAAGCGAGGCTCTCCTGCAGGAGAGTAGGACTCAGCCAGGCCGTTTGACTAGAGAGTAGCAGCGCCGTCGCCGTGACCAGCACGACGGCGAGCGTGCAGATCACGGACACCGAGCGCGGCTGAACCGGGCCGCGACGGGAAAACAGATACAGCGCATACAGGAATAACAGTCCCATGCCACCGTAGCGCAGTAGATAAAATAGCACGAAGTCATTCAGTGTCAGCGAGTGGGCATTCCGGCTCTGAAATACATCGGGATAAAATAATAAACTATAGGTTAAAATAAGCGCCGAAAGAATATAGGCAGCGATCAATGGTAACTTATATACATGCGCCCGCTCGCAATTAAATTGCATAAAAATAAATAGCGCAATTAATATATGAAGGATAAGCAAAACGGCGTTACAGACCGCGACAAAGCCATACAATAAGGTAATCGGATAGGCGGCGGCATACAGTATCAATAGGTAGCTAACGATCGTCAGCAATAATAACGAGACGCCGAGCGGCCCCCCACAACGCGATACTAGCGACGCTTTTCCTTCCATGGCATTCCTTAATTCACAACATATTTTCCCGCTTATTCGCATTCCTCCGACAGCACAACGCAATAATAGGCGGGGGTCATTACTCTACTATTTTTAGCTTAGTATAGTGTCTATCGTGGATAGATTAATAATATTCATCTAGGCCATCATCCCCCTTCCCCACTCACCCAACGACCCGTCCTCGCGCGCTTCCGAGCAAAAACGGTGCCTAATCGCCTCTTTTTCCCTTCTTGAGGGCTACGCAAACGTTTTCCTGGGCGGAATAGCTATGTTATCCTTGCCCCCACTGAATACCGCTCATCGGCGGTATCTATCGATAACTGAGCCACGAGAGGAGCACGCCATCTATGTCCGCCAGCGCCGCACCGGCCAAGATCGCCATCATCATGGGATCGAAAAGCGATTGGGCCACCATGCAGTTCGCCGCCGAAATCCTGAGCCAGCTTGAGGTGGCGTACCACGTCGAGGTGGTCTCCGCACACCGTACCCCGGATAAGCTGTTTCGCTTCGCCGAACAGGCCGAGGAGCGCGGGCTTCAGGTGATCATCGCTGGCGCAGGCGGCGCCGCGCATCTGCCTGGCATGCTCGCGGCCAAGACCCTGCTGCCAGTGCTCGGCGTTCCGGTGCAGAGCGCCGCATTAAGCGGGGTCGATAGCCTCTACTCCATCGTCCAGATGCCGCGCGGTATTCCGGTCGGCACCCTGGCAATCGGTAAGGCCGGCGCCGCTAACGCCGCGCTGCTGGCTGCCCAGATCCTGGCGCTGCATGACGCCGCCCTCGCAGGCCGCCTGGCCGCCTGGCGTCAAGCCCAGAGCGACGACGTACTCAACCATCCCGACCCGCGGGAGGCGCTATGAAGCCGGTTTGCGTCTTAGGTGATGGCCAATTAGGGCGCATGTTGCGCCAGGCCGGAGAGCCGCTGGGCATCACAGTCTATCCCGTCGGCATCGAGGCCGATCCGCACTCTGTCCCCTGGCAACAGGCGGTGATCAGCGCCGAGATCGAGCGCTGGCCCGACACGCCACTGACCCGCGAGCTGGCCCGCCATCCCGCCTTCGTCAACCGCGATGTCTTCCCACTGCTGGCCGATCGCTACAGCCAAAAACAGCTACTGGATGAGTTGGCGTTACCCAGCGCGCCCTGGCAGTTACTCGCCCATCCCGAGGAGTGGCCGGCGCTATTCGCACGCCTCGGTCCGTTAGCCATCGTCAAACGGCGCACCGGCGGCTACGATGGGCGCGGCCAGTGGCGGGTTCGCCCCGGTGAACAACAGCAACTGGATCCGGCACTGTATGGCGAATGCATCGTCGAGCAGGGGATCGCCTTTCGCGGCGAAGTGTCGCTGATCGGCGCGCGCGGACGCGACGGCCGCTGCGTCTTCTATCCGCTCACCCATAACCTGCATCAGGACGGAATCCTGCGCGCCAGCGTGGTCTTCCCTCAGCCAGAGAGCTTCCTGCAAGAGAAGGCGCAGGCGATGCTGCAACGTCTCATGCAGCGCCTGGAGTATGTCGGTGTCATGGCGATGGAGTGCTTCGTGGTGGATGATGACACGCTGCTCATCAACGAGTTAGCCCCACGCGTACACAATAGCGGTCACTGGACGCAGAACGGCGCCTCCATCAGCCAGTTCGAGCTACATCTGCGGGCGCTGCTCGATCTGCCGCTGCCGCACCCCGATGTCTCGACCCCCTCGGTGATGATCAACCTGATCGGCACCGACTACGACACCGCCTGGCTGGCGGGCGCGCTGGTGCATCTGCACTGGTATCACAAGGCGGTGCTCCCCGGGCGCAAGGTCGGCCACCTCAACCTGAACCACTTCCAGTCTCAGCGCTTGGTCGGCGCGTTGGAAACCCTGCGCGGCCAACTGCCAGCGGAGTACCAGAGCGGCTTAGCCTGGGCCATCGCCCACTTGAGCTAACCCTAACGCAGGGGGCGCCCATGCCCCCTCGCCAACGGCCCCTGCGGCGCAGGTTCCCCCATGCGACGAACAGTGAGGCCGACGCTCCGCGCCATCCTGCGTCACCACACGCCACAACCATGCCGATCGCCAGCCGTCACGCAGGGATCGCCGCCTCAGCGGACAACCGCCCGCTCCCCACACCGCATGCCGGGCAAGCGACAACCTCAACGCGCCCGCCGACGCCCGAGCAGGCGCACGCCCAACAGCGCGCCGCAACCGCCTAGCAGCAACGCCGCCCCCGGTGGCAACAGCAGCCACAGCGACCAGGTTGGCTGCCAAGGGAAGTCGAAGACCCGACTCTGCAACAGCCACAAGGCCGCCTCGGCGCCGGCGGCGGCCACGAGCCCGACCACCGCCCCCAGCAGGATAAACTCGGCATACAACGTGGTATGCAACAGGCGGCGCGGTGCGCCGAGGATACGGTACACCCACAGCTCGCGCCGCCGTTGCTGCATGCCGACCTGAACCTGTGCCAAGAGCAACAACACGCCGCACAGTACCACCAGCGCCACCATGACCTCCAACGCGCGGCCAACCTGTGTCAGTACCTGTTGCGCCTGTTGCAGGATCGCCCCCATGTCCAGCAGGGTCAGCGTCGGGAACTGACGATTCAGCTGCACCAGCAGACGCGTATCCCCCTGATAACGGAAGCTGGTCAGCCAGCTCTGCGGTTGCGCATCCAGCGCGCCGGGGGGAAAGATAAAGTAGAAGTTGGGGCGCAGGCTCTCCCAGTCCACCCGGCGTAGGCTGGTGATCTCGGCGCTAAACTGGCGGCTATCGCCGCTAAAGGTCAGTTGATCCCCCAGTTTCAATCCCAGGCGTCCGGCCAGCCCCTGCTCCACCGAGACCCCGCCCTCGCCCGGCGGCCAATGACCGGCCGTCAAGGGATTCCCCGCCGGCAAGTCCGCCAGCCAGGTAAGGTTTAACTCGCGATTGAGCGACTCCTCCTGCCCCTGAAGCGCGGGCGGCTGACCATTGATCGCCGTCAGACGCGCCAGCACGATGGGATAGAAACGCGATGGAGTCACCCCATGCTGTTGCAGAAACGCCGCCAGCGCGGGACGCTGATCGGCGTCGATATTCAGCAGGAAGTAGTTCGGGCTATCGGCGGGTAACTGCTGACGCCAGCGATCCAGCAGATCCCCCCGCAACGTCAGCAACAGGGCCAACAGCATAAAAGAGAGGGAGAAGGCCGCCATCTGACTCAGGGTCGCGCCGGGCTGGCGCAACAGACGCCCCAGCGCCAGACGCAGCGCCAACTGCCCAGGCACCAGGCGGCGTACCCCCCAGAGCGCCAACCAGCCGACCAAGGCCAACAGCGCCGCCAGCAACGCGATGCCGCCTAGCAACGCCCAGAGCAGTGGGCTGGCGCCTAGCAGCCCCCACAATACCGCCAGCAGTAACAGCGCCATCGTCGGCAGATAGTAGCGTAACGGCCAGAGCGGATGCAGCGCATCGGCGCGCAGTACCCGCAACGGAGGCGTCGCCAACAGCTGGCGATAGGGGCGCAACCCCACCAGTAACGCCATCAGCGGCATGCCTACCAAGGTCCATAACCAGGGCCAGGCGCTGGGGGCCGGTAGCGCAGCAGGCAGCATGGGCGCCAGCAACCGCAGTAGCCCCGCCTCGACGGCGAGCCCTACCCCGGCGCCGACCAGCAACGCCGAGGCCAGCAGCGATAGCCACTGGCCCGCGATCCAGCGAAATAGGGTGCGCCGACCTCCCCCGAGCGTCTTCAACAACGCCACCAGGGCATAGCGGCTACGGCAATAATGATTCATCGCGATGGCGACGGCGGCCATCGCCAACAGCAGCGTTAACAGCGCCGACAACAGCAGAAACTGCTGCGCGCGCGCCAGCGTACGCCCCAGCACGTTCGATCCTTGCGCCGCCTGAGTCAACCGCTGATCGGGCTGCAGACGCGTACTCAGATAGGCGTCGTAACGCGCCAACGCCGCACGACTCCCCGCCAAGCCATAGCGATAACTCACTCGGCTCCCCGGTTGCACGATGCCGCTGCGCCGGGCATCCGCCAGGGTGATCAACAGACGCGGGGCGGTACGCAGCAGGCTGAAGGCGGCATCCGGCTCCTGCGTCAGTTCACCGGCGACACGCAGGGTGATATCGCCCACCTCTACGCTATCGCCGGGCCGCAGGGCTAATTGCGCCATCAGACGCGGGGCGAGCAAGGCTTCGCCGGGGCGCAGCGCCAACCCCGGCGGCTGGGTCGCCAGGCGACCATACAGCGGATAGGCGGCATCGACCGCCTTCACCTCGGCCAATTGGAGTTGGCCGGCGGCGTAAACCATGGTCGAGAAGACCCACTGCTGACTGACGCGCACCTCATCGTTACGCGCCTGCGTCAGCCACGCCTCAGCCAACGGTTGGTAACTGCGTAACACCCGATCGGCGGCGATCGCCTCGCGCCCTTGACGCTGTAACCCCTGATCCAAACGATCGCCGATGCGTCCCAGCGCCAACACGCAGGCCACCGCCAGCACCAACGCCAACCAGACGATCAGTAATGATGGCGTGCGCCATTCGCGCCAGAACCAGCGCCGGATCACGCCACCTCCTGCAGGCAACCATCCTGCAGGCGCAAACGCCGCTGACAACGCGCCGCCAACTGCGCATCGTGCGTCACCATCACCAAGGTCGTCCCCTGGCTCTGGTTCAGTTCGAAGAGTAGATCGGCGACCCGCTCCCCGGTCTGGCGATCCAGATTACCCGTCGGCTCGTCGGCGAACAGGATCTGCGGCCGGGCGCTGAAGGCGCGTGCCAGCGCCACCCGCTGTTGTTCGCCACCGGAGAGTTGGGCCGGAAGATGCCGCAGGCGTTGCCCTAGCCCGACCTGTTGCAACAACGCCTCGGCCCGCTGGCGACTCTCGCGCTCCCCCTCGCCGCGCAGCAGCGCCGGGAGTTGCACGTTTTCTACGGCCGTCAGGGTCGGTACCAACATAAACGCCTGAAAGACAAAGCCGATGTCGTGGGCCCGCAGCGCGGCGCGCCGATCCTCGTCAAGCTGCGACAGACATTGCCCCAGTAACCACACCTCGCCGGTGCTGGCATCATCCAATCCGGCGAGGATCCCCAATAGCGTCGATTTCCCCGAGCCGGACTCTCCAATCAGCGCCAGACTCTGTCCGCGTTTGACAACCAGCTCGACAGCAGTGAGGATGGAGATCTGACTTTCACCCTCACCGACGCGTTTGGCAACATGATGAACTTCAATAACGTTTTGCGCTGGCATCTCCCGCTCCTGTTTGTGATGTTCCTATTCGGCCTGACGACGGCGCGCGCCGACACGCTGCTGGTGTTAGGAGACAGCCTGAGCGCCGCCTACCGCTTACCGGAACAGCAAGGCTGGGTCGCCCGCCTCGCCCTCCGTGGACAAACCCTGACGCCGCCGCTGACGGTGATCAACGCCAGCATCAGCGGCGATACGGCCGAGCAGGGACTGCATCGTCTACCGGCGCTCCTACGCCAACACCAGCCCCGCTGGGTCTTGATCGAGTTAGGCGCCAACGATGGACTACGCGGCTTTCCCCCCGATGCCATCGCCGCCACCCTGACGGCGATCGTCGCTCAGATACGCGAAGCCGGAGCCACGCCACTGTTGATGCAGATCCGCCTGCCCCCTAACTATGGCCGACGCTACGGCGAGGCCTTCGCCGCCCTCTACCCCCAACTGGCCGCGCGTCTCCATCTGACACTGCTGCCCTTCTATATGGAGCAGGTGGTCACCCGCCCCGAATGGATGCAGGATGATGGCCTACACCCCAATGCGCAGGCGCAGCCGTTCATCACCGACTGGATGGAGCAACACCTTCTGCCCTTGCTGAGGCCGGTGGAAAAAAGCACGCCATCCCATTAATTAAACATGAATATTCAGCGACCAACAGAGCGACTTAAGTAAAATTATGCAAAAAGCCATCTTAATCACCGGTTGTTCTAGCGGCATCGGCCTGGCCGCGGCGCAGACCTACAGTTGCGCGGCTACCGGGTACTGGCCGCCTGCCGCAAAGCCGACGACGTGGCGGCGATGAACGCCATGGGCATGGAGGGGATCCAACTGGATCTCGACGACGCGCACAGCGTCGAGCAGGCCGCCGAGCAGGTGCTCGCGTTGACCGATGGCCATCTGTACGCCCTGTTCAATAACGGCGGCTTCGGCCTCTATGGGCCGCTCAGCCAGATCAGCCGTGCGGATCTGGAGCGCCAGTTTTCCACCAACCTATTCGGCACCCATCAACTGACGCGTCTACTGCTGCCGGCGATGCTGGCGCAAGGCGAAGGACGCATCATTCAGACCAGTTCGATTATGGGAGTGGTGGCGACGCCGGGCCGTGGTGCCTACGCCGCCAGTAAGTTTGCCCTGGAGGGCTGGTCGGATGCGTTACGCATGGAACTGCGTGGCAGCGGGATACATGTGGCGCTGATCGAACCCGGCCCCATCACCACCCGCTTCAGCCACAATGTACGCCAGTGCGATCACGACCAGCCGGTCACCAACCCCGGTATCGCCGCCCGCTTCACCCTGACGCCGGAGGCGGTGCTGCCCAAGCTACGCCACGCGCTGGAAAGCCCACGCCCGCGCCAACGCTATCCCGTCACCGTGATCGCCCATGTACTCAGCCTGTTACGGCGCCTCTTGCCCGGTCGACTGCTGGATAGACTCCTCAGCGGCCATTCGACGGCGCGCTAGGCTTGCAATCGTGACGAGCGCCCCCATATCTACCGTTATCTAGCCGAAGGGATCGAGAGAAACCACCATGATCAACGCTACCGTAGTCAATATTACCGAAGCCAACCTGCACCAGACCCTGGAACAATCCATGTCCGTGCCGGTGCTGTTTTATTTCTGGTCGGCTCGCAGCCAGCATTGCGAGCTGCTCACGCCGCTGTTGGATAAGCTGGCCAACGAATACGCCGGGCAGTTTATCCTGGCGAAAGTCGACTGCGACGCCGAGCAGATGGTGGCGGCACAGTTCGGCCTGCGCGCCATCCCCACGGTCTACCTGTTTAAGGATGGTCAGCCGCTTGATGGCTTCCAGGGGCCGCAACCGGAAGAGCAGATCCGCGATCTGCTGGCCCGCGTATTGCCCAAAGCGGAAGAGTTGAAGGCCGCCCAAGCCGCCGAGTTGATGGCCAATGGTGATATGGCCGGCGCACTGCCGCTGCTGAAGGAGGCCCATGCCCTGGCCCCAACCCGTAGCGACATCGCCCTGGCGCTGGCGGAGGTGCTGATCGCGCTCAACCGTAGCGAGGATGCCAGCGAGCTGCTAAGCCATATTCCGTTGCAGGATCAGGACAGCCACTATCAGAGCCTCATCGCCCAGATCGAACTGCTGAAGCAGGCGGCCGATACTCCGGAGATCCAGCTGTTGCAACAGCAGGTCGCCGAGCAGCCGCAAGACATCACCCTGGCCGTGCAACTGGCGTTGCAACTGCACCAGGTGGGGCGTAACGAAGAGGCGTTGACCCTGCTGATGGATCACCTGCGCCACGATCTGAACGCCGGTGACGGCGCCGCGCGTAAGACGCTGATGGATATCCTGGCGGCCCTGGGCACCGGTGACGCGCTCGCCGGTAAGTTCCGCCGTCAACTCTACGCCCTGATGTATTGATCGCGCGGCCGTGCCCCGCGCCGCATGCTGTTAATCACGCCCCCGCCCGCGTCCCGCCGGCGGGGTTTTTTGTCGCTCGCCGCCAAACGTTCCCGGTAACATTTCTGTGATACCGAAGGGTTAGCACGGAATTTCAATTTTTCCACATGCCAGACCTCAAATTCTCGATAAATCATATAAATAACTACTCTTTTTATTGAGCGAGGTCATATATTCTGCAAAAGTATTGCTGAATATTCTAAATCTTGTATTTTGTAACACTTCTACCCCAGGCATAAGGAAATGATCCATGAGTAGTCCAATCTCCCCCCATGTACCGCCCAGCGAGAGCGAACCGCGCGTCGGTTTAGGGGCCTATATCGCCCTGCTGTTTGCCATGGTGTTCTTCTCCGGTCTATTGGGCGGAAAAGAGTGGTATGGCGTATTCGACTTCACCACTCTGAATGGTGCGTTCGGTAAAGTCGTCACCGGCGTCAACGGCGCAGGCGAGGCCATCAACGCCGCCACCAGCTCCTTCCGTGGTAAGGGCGGCTCCGGCGCGATGGACGGTTTTCTGTTCGCCGTCGGTCTGATCCCGGCGGTGATGTTTGCCCTGGGAATGATCAACGTGCTGGAGCACTACGGTGCATTGAATGCGGCGCGTAAGCTGTTAACCCCGCTGCTGCGTCCGCTGCTGGGCATCCCGGGCTCCGCAGGCCTGGCAATGATCGGCTCCCTGCAAAGCACCGACGTCGGTGCCTCGCTGACCCGTAATCTGTCCGATGAAGGGCAGATCGCCGAACATGAGCGCGATGTCTTCACCATGTTCCAGTTCTCTGCCGGCGCGATGATCACCAACTTCTTCTCCTCCGGCGCGGTCCTGTTCACCCTGATGACCATCGACGGCACCCCGGCGGTACCGGCCTCCATCGGCCTGTGCGTGGCGGTGATGTTCGTGATGAAGATCTTCGGCGCCAACCTGCTACGCCTGATCTTGCGTTTCACCGAGCGTAACCGCGTTAAAACTGATACCACTCCGGCACAGGGAGAAGCCTAATGTCTGCACCAACCTCAAATCCGATGATCACCGATGTCTTTGTCGCCGGCGCGCGCAAAGGTTGGAATATCGCGACCACCAGTACCCTGCCCAACGTCTTGATGGCCTTCGTGCTGATCAAGGCGCTGGAGATCACCGGCGCCCTGAAGGGACTGGCGCTGGTCTTCGGCCCACTGATGGGGCTATTCGGCCTGCCGGGTGAGGCTGCCGCCGTCCTGATCGGCGGCTGGATGTCGATGGGGGGTGGCGTCGGCGTCGCCGTGGCGCTGTTCGACCAGGGCATGCTCACCGGGACCCACCTGGCGATCCTGGCACCGGCCATCTACCTGATGGGTTCGCAGATCCAGTACGCCGGGCGCATCCTCGGGGTGATCGGTACCGCCGCGAAACGTATTCCGCTGATGATCGGGATCTCCGTCGTCAACGCCTTCCTCGCCATGTTGATCATGCGCGTCATCCTGTAACGTCACGGAGAGATAAGACGATGCAAATGGAACAGTATCTGGACGAACTGCGTAGCGTAGTCAACGTCGATTGTGGCACTCAGACCCGTGAGGGTGTGGCCCAGATCGCCGACATTTTCACCCGCCTGTATCGCGACGCCGGTTGGCACGCCGAGCAGGTCGATCTCGGCGAGCAGGTCGGGCCGGGGGTCTTTGTCACCAACCAACCGCAGGCCGAACACTACGATGTGTTGTTGGTCGGCCATATGGATACCGTCTTCCCGCCGGGTACCGCCGCCGAACGCCCGCTGAGCGTGCGTGACGGGCGAGCCTATGGGCCGGGGGTCTCCGACATGAAGAGCGGGCTCCTCAACATCCTGTGGGCCTTGCGTGGCCTGGAAGAGACCGATCGTCAGCGTCTGCGTATCGCCGTCGCCATGAACCCAGACGAAGAGACTGGCTCGGTGCACTCTCATCAGTGGATCGGTGAGCTGGCTAAGCGCAGCGGCTGCGTGCTGGTGTGCGAGGCGGCACGAGCCGACGGCTCGCTGGTCAAGGCGCGTAAGGGCATGGCCCGTTATCGCCTCGACTTCCACGGCGTCGCCGCCCATGCCGGTAACGATCCGGAGAAGGGGCGCTCTGCCATCACCGCCCTGGCTCACGCCATCATCGCCATCAACCAGCTGGCGGATAGCGCTAAAGGCACCACCCTCAACGTCGGGGTGATCAGCGGTGGCGACGCGGCGAACATCGTCCCCGATCACGCCCAGGCGGTGGTCGATCTGCGTTTCTGGTGCAACGACGAATACCAGCGCGTCAGCCAGGCGTTACAGGCGCGCTGCCAGCAGCCTTTCCTGGAAGGCGTGAGCTGTGAGTTGCATCAGGACGCACACACGCCAGCCATGGCACCGTCGGCAGATACCGAAGCCCTGATGGCGCGCGTCGAGCAGGCGGGGCGTGAAGAGGGGATCGCCATCACTTGGCAGGCGGTCGGTGGCGGCTCCGATGCCAACCACACCGCCGCGCTGGGAATCCCCTCGCTGGATGGTTTTGGCCCGATCGGCGCCGGCTTCCACAGCCCGGCGGAGTACCTGGAACTGGAGAGCATCGCCCCGCGCGTACGCCTGCTGCGCCGAGTGATCGCTGGCCTGTAATCTCCCGCAACAAGACCCGGAGGTCGTGCCAGGCACGGCCTCTGTTTTTTTATCCCCCTCCCTGCGCTGATCCTGCGCGGCGAAGCGACAAGCTGAGAGCCTGGTTACAAACTCGCCACCATTTCTGTGCCATAGTTAACGATGGGTTCTGACCAAAAGGAGGGCTTATGTTCCCAGAGTATCGTGATCTGATCTCCCGTCTGAAAACCGAAGACGTCCGATTTGCCACCCTGTTCCATGAGCATAACCAGCTGGATCATGAAATCAGAAGGGCCGAAAACAGACCCGGCGCGCTATTCAATGAGCAGATTGCCGCCATGAAGCGCGAAAAACTGAGGATCAAGGATGAGCTGTACCAGATCCTGCGCAGTGAGGAGGCGGTCAGTTGATCGTTACACCGCGGACATAAAAAAACCCGCCATATGGCGGGTTTTTTGCATCGGTGAAACGGCAGCGATTAGTGCTGACCTTTCACTTCTTTCAGACCGTTGAACGGTGCAGCCGCGCCCAGCGCTTCTTCGATACGGATCAGCTGGTTGTACTTGGCAACACGGTCAGAACGGCTCATGGAACCGGTCTTGATCTGGCCTGCCGCAGTCCCTACCGCCAGGTCGGCGATGGTGGCATCTTCGGTTTCGCCAGAACGGTGAGAGATGACAGCGGTGTAGCCAGCATCTTTCGCCATCTTGATAGCCGCCAGAGTTTCGGTCAGAGAACCGATCTGGTTGAACTTGATCAGGATGGAGTTAGCGATGCCTTTCTCGATGCCTTCTTTCAGGATCTTGGTGTTGGTTACGAACAGATCGTCACCGACCAGCTGCAGCTTGTCGCCCATCACTTTGGTCTGGTAAGCGAAACCGTCCCAGTCAGACTCGTCCAGGCCGTCTTCGATGGAGACGATCGGGAACTCTTTGGTCAGACCTTCCAGGTAGTGAGTGAACTCGTTAGAGGTGAAGGATTTGCCTTCGCCTTTCAGTTCGTACATACCGGTTTCTTTGTTGTAGAACTCAGAAGCGGCGCAGTCCATCGCCAGGGTAACATCTTTACCCAGCACGTAACCGGCTTTCTCAACGGCTTCTTTGATGGCAGCCAGCGCAGCGGCGTTGGATTCCAGGTTCGGCGCGTAGCCACCTTCGTCACCCACAGCGGTGTTCATGCCTTTGGCTTTCAGAACTTTAGCCAGGTTGTGGAACACTTCAGAACCGATGCGTACCGCTTCTTTCAGTGTCTTAGCGCCAACCGGCTGGATCATGAATTCCTGGATGTCGACGTTGTTGTCGGCGTGCTCACCACCGTTGATGATGTTCATCATCGGCAGCGGCATGGAGTATTTGCCCGGAGTGCCGTTCAGTTCGGCGATGTGCGCGTACAGCGGCATGCCTTTAGCGGCAGCGGCAGCTTTCGCGTTAGCCAGGGAAACCGCCAGGATGGCATTAGCACCGAACTTGGATTTGTTTTCGGTACCGTCCAGTTCGATCATGATCTGGTCGATGTTAGCCTGGTCTTTCGCGTCTTTGCCGATGATGGCTTCAGCGATCGGGCCGTTGACGGCGGCAACCGCCTTCAGGACGCCTTTACCCAGGAAACGTGACTTGTCACCGTCGCGCAGTTCCAGCGCTTCGCGAGAACCGGTAGAAGCACCTGACGGCGCAGCAGCCATACCGACGAAACCGCCTTCCAGATGAACTTCGGCTTCTACAGTCGGGTTACCGCGGGAGTCGATGATTTCGCGACCGATGACTTTAACGATTTTGGACATTAGGTTTTCCTCGATACAAGTTAAACTAAAACTCCAGACGACAGACGCGGAACAAAAGTCCCGCGCCTGCCCATAATCACTTATTTCACCTGACGTTTCTGGTATTCCGCCGCCGCTTTAACAAAGCCGGAGAACAGCGGATGCCCATCACGCGGGGTGGAGGTGAACTCCGGGTGGAACTGCGAGGCGACGAACCACGGGTGATTCGGCAGCTCGATGATCTCCACCAGGCTGTTGTCCGCTGAACGACCGGAGACACGCAGGCCTGCGGCTTCGATCGGCTTCAACAGCATGTTGTTCACTTCGTAACGATGACGGTGACGCTCAACGATGCTCGGGGCGCCGTACAGCTGGCGGGCCAGCGTACCGTCCACCAGGTTGCACTGTTGACCGCCCAGGCGCATGGTACCGCCCAGGTCACTCGCTTCGTCACGCACTTCAACATTACCTTCTTCGTCACGCCACTCGGTGATCAACGCCACGACCGGGTATTTACAGTCCGGCATGAACTCCGTTGAGTTGGCGCCTTCCATGCCCACGACGTTGCGAGCAAACTCCATCAGGGCAACCTGCATACCCAGGCAAATGCCCAGATACGGGATGTTGTTTTCACGCGCGTAACGCGCGGTGGCGATCTTTCCTTCGATACCACGGTAGCCAAAACCACCCGGTACTAGGATAGCATCCAGATCTTTCAGGATCTCGGTGCCTTTCGTTTCCACATCTTGCGAATCGATCAATTTGATGTTCACGCTAACACGGTTTTTCAGCCCACCGTGCTTCAGCGCTTCGATCACCGACTTATAGGCATCCGGCAGCTCGACATACTTGCCGACCATCCCGATGGTGACTTCACCGGCCGGGTTGGCTTCTTCGAAGATCACCTGTTCCCACTCGGAGAGATCGGCCGCCGGGCAAGTCAGGTTAAAGCGTTTACAGATGAACTCATCCAGGCCCTGAGACTTGAGCAGACCCGGGATCTTATAGATGGAGTCCACATCCTTCAGGGAGATGACCGCCTTCTCCGGTACGTTACAGAACAGCGCGATCTTGGCGCGCTCGTTCGCCGGGATGGCACGGTCGGAACGGCAGATCAGCACGTCCGGCTGGATACCGATGGACAGCAACTCTTTCACCGAGTGCTGGGTCGGCTTGGTCTTCACCTCACCGGCTGCCGCCATATACGGCACCAGGGTCAGGTGCATGAACATGGTGTGTTCACGACCGACATCGACCGCCAACTGACGGATGGCTTCCAGGAACGGCAGCGATTCGATATCACCGACGGTACCGCCGATTTCGACCAGAACCACGTCGTGGCCTTCGCCTCCTTCCAGGATGCGCTCTTTGATGGCGTTAGTGATATGCGGGATCACCTGCACGGTGGCGCCCAGATAGTCGCCGCGGCGCTCTTTGCGCAGCACATCGGAGTAGATACGCCCGGTGGTGAAGTTATTGCGGCGGGACATCTTGGTGCGAATGAAACGCTCGTAGTGACCCAGGTCCAGATCGGTTTCCGCGCCGTCTTCGGTGACGAAAACTTCCCCGTGCTGGATCGGGCTCATGGTACCCGGATCGACGTTGATGTACGGGTCGAGCTTCATCATGGATACATTGAGGCCACGGGCTTCAAGAATGGCCGCCAGGGAGGCTGCGGCAATGCCTTTACCCAGAGAGGATACGACCCCGCCGGTCACAAAAATATAATTCGTTGTCATGCTGAACCTGAGAGTTAGGTTTAAAGACGATGGAAGAACCAGGACGGGACAGTAGTATACCCGAAGGTTTTATTTGCCACAAACGATCTGATCCCACCCGCGCCCTTTACTGCGCTAAAACACCGCCCGCAATATTCTACTTTTACTTCTTAATCAAAAAGATAAATGGAAAAAACTCCAAAAAATCCCATTGATGCCTATCAATTTATGTCAACCCGGTAAAATAAAGTGGAAAACTCACCGAACAAGGCGCTCCACCCTACTGTTTTTCTTGCTGTTTTACCTGTTGCCATACCGCTTCCATCTCGGCGAGCGAGGCCTGTTCCAGGGTGCTTCCCCCGGCGATCACCGCCTGCTCTACCGCACGAAAACGGCGTTCAAACTTACGATTGGCCTGTTCCAGCACATTCTCCGCGCGGCAACCGAGGTGACGCGCCAGATTGACCGTAGCAAACAGCAGATCCCCGACCTCTTCGCTCAGTCGCGCCTGATCCACCACCGCCTGCTGCGCCTCCTCCATCACCTCGTCGATCTCTTCGTACACCTTGTCCAGCACCGGTCCCAAGGTGTCCCAGTCGAAGCCCACCGAGGCGCAACGCCGTTGGATCTTATCGGCGCGCATCAGCGCCGGCAGCGCCAACGGGATATCATCCATCAGCGAGTCCATCGCCTTCTGCGCTCGCTCCTGTTGCTTACGCTGTTCCCAACGCGCCACGGAAGCCTGAGCACTCTCGTCGTAGTCCGCGTCGAACACGTGAGGATGGCGGCGTTCCAACTTGTCGCAGATGCCGTCGCATACCGCGTCAAAGTCGAACAACCCCTGTTCCTGGGCCATCTGTGCGTGAAACACGACTTGAAATAACAGGTCGCCTAGCTCTTCTTTCAGTCCATTGAAATCGTTGCGCTGAATCGTGTCAAGCACTTCATAAGTTTCTTCCAGCGTATAGGGGGCGATTGTGGCAAAAGTTTGACGTAGATCCCATGGACAGCCACGCTGTGGGTCGCGTAGCGTGCGCATGATGGTCAAGAGGCGTTGTAAGGCTGGGGGGGTCATCGCAGTCGTTCCACTCACAAAAAAGCCGCCGCAGAGGCGGCGAGAAGCCCGGTGCGGCGAAGGCCACCCCGGGCAGAGGGTCATCCGGTCACACGGCGCTGCCGCGCCCGGCATTCAGCCGACGCGCGTCTAACACGTCCGGCAACTGATTCAGCTTGGCCAATACTCGGCCCAGCACTTGGAGGTTATAGATCTCGATCTCCATGTCGATGGTCGCCATCTGCTGCTTGGTATCGCTGCGGCTGGCCACCCCCAACACATTCACCTTTTCGTTGGCCAGGATGGTGGTAATGTCACGCAGCAACCCGCTGCGATCGTTGGCCGTCACCCGCACCACCAGCGCATAGCCACTGGAGTAGCTCTCCCCCCACACCGCGTCGATGATGCGCTCCGGCGCATGGCGGCGCAGCTCATCCAACTGGTCACAGTCGGCACGGTGGATCGAGATACCACGCCCCTGGGTGATAAAGCCGACGATCTCATCGCCGGGGATCGGCTGGCAGCAACGGGCGATGTGGTGCATCAGGTTACCGACCCCTTCGACCACCACCCGGCCACTGCTCTTATCGCTGCGTGTGCTGGAGGTCCCCTTCTGCGTCAGCTGCTTCAACGCCGCGCGATCCGCCTCCTCCGCGCTGGGCTTGTTGATCTTACCCTGCAGGAAGTTAACCATCTGGTTGAGCCGAATGTCGCCGCCACCGATGGCGGCCAGCACCTCATCCAGGCTATGCACGTTGTAGCGCGGCAGCAGGAGCTTCTCTGCCTCCTTCAGGCTGATGCCCAGCCGCGCCAACTCATCGTCCAGGATCTGGCGCCCGGCCAGGATATTCTTGTCGCGATCCAGCTTGCGGAACCAGTTATGGATCTTGGCGCGCCCGCGGCTGGTGGTGACATAGCCCAAGTTGGGGTTGAGCCAGTCACGGCTCGGGTTGGGCTGTTTCTGGGTGATGATCTCCACCTGATCCCCCATCTGTAACTGATAGGTGAAGGGGACGATGCGCCCGCCGATCTTGGCGCCGATACAGCGGTGGCCGACATCGCTGTGGATGTGATAGGCGAAGTCGAGCGGCGTAGAGCCGGCGGGCAGATCGACCACATCCCCCTTGGGCGTGAAGACATACACCCGGTCATCCAGCACCTGGCTACGCACCTCGTCGATCATCTCACCGCTGTCGGCCATCTCCTCCTGCCAAGCCAGCAACTTACGCAGCCAGGCGATGCGGTTCTCGTAACCGGCACGTCCCCCCGCCTGCGGCCCCTCCTTGTACTTCCAGTGCGCCGCCACCCCCAGTTCGGCATCCTCATGCATCTGACGGGTGCGGATCTGGATCTCGAGGGTCTTGCCGTGCGGGCCCAGCACGACCGTGTGGATCGACTGGTAGCCGTTAGGCTTAGGATTCGCTACGTAGTCGTCGAACTCGCTGGGCAGATGGCGATAGTGAGTGTGTACTATCCCCAGTGCCGCATAGCAGTCTTGCAGCCGTTCGACCACCACGCGCACCGCGCGTACATCGAACAGCTCGTCGAAGGCCAACGACTTCTTCTGCATCTTGCGCCAGATGCTGTAGATATGTTTGGGACGGCCATAGATCTCCGCCTTGATGCCCTCTTTCGCCATCGCCTTGCGCAGATCATGCACGAAGTCGTCGATAAACTGTTCGCGATCGATGCGCCGCTCGTGCAGCAGCTTGGCGATGCGCTTGTACTCCTCCGGGTGCAGATAGCGGAAGCAATAATCCTCCAGCTCCCACTTCAGCTGGCCGATGCCTAAGCGGTTGGCGAGCGGCGCATAGATGTTGAAGCTCTCCTTGGCCGCCAGCACGCGTTCCTCTTCCGGCGCATCCTTCACCTCGCGCAGGTGGGCGATGCGCTCCGCCAACTTGATCACCACGCAGCGGAAATCTTCCACGATGGCCAGCAGCATACGGCGGATGCTATCCACCTGCTCCGACCCGGCCGCCCCGCTCTGTGTCGCCTTCAACTCGCGGATGGCGTCCATCTCCATCACCCCACGCACCAGATCGGCGATGGCACCACCAAAGTCGTCGCGCACCTGCTGATCGTCGATCACGGCGCCATCCACCAGCGGGAACAGCAGCGCAGCGCGCAGACTGTCGTTATCCATGCTCAGGGTCGAGAGGATTTCGACCATCTCGACGCCGCGCCAGAGCAACAGCGGCGCCGCCGCATTACCGGCGGTTTTCTCCTGACAATAGCGCCAGGTGGCGGTGAGACGCTCACACGACTCGGGGCTGGCTATATTTAAGCTTGCCACCCACTGCTCAGGGACAAATTCACCAGCCGTATTCAAATGAGCGCTTCTTACCGCGACCATGGTACTCTCCCTCTGACTGCTTAACCGCTAATCCACTGTCTATGGCGCCGTAGACTCAAACAGCGCCATCGACTCCAAATGCCCCGTATGGGGAAACATATCCAACAGGCACAATCGTGTCAGCTGATAACCGCCCTGTAACAACACCCGGCTATCCCGCGCCAGTGTGGCCGGGTTACAGGAGACATAGACCACCCGACGCGGTGCCAAATGGACGATATGCTGCATCACCCCGGGAGCGCCGGCACGAGCCGGATCGAGCAGGACTTTATCAAACCCCTGCGCCGCCCAAGGCTGACACGTCACGTCCTCTTCCAGATTCTGATGGAAGAATTCTACATTACTCAGCCCGTTGTGACGTGCATTATTCTGCGCTCGGGCCACCAGCTCGGGGACCCCTTCGACGCCCACGACCCACTGTGCCTGGCGGGCCAACGGTAGCGTAAAGTTCCCCATGCCGCAGAACAGATCCAACACACGCTCGTCGGCACGCGCATCGAGCCAATCGAGGGCGCGGGCGACCATCTGCTGGTTGACCTGGCCGTTAACCTGGATAAAGTCCTGCGGATCGAAGGCGAGGCGGACATCGGCCACCTGATAATAGGGGGCCTCGCCGAGCAGGCGCCGCGGCGCCCCTTGGCCGTCGCTCAGATAGAGCGCCAAGCCATGTTGACGCGCGAACGCCTCCAGTGCCGCCTGATCGGCGGAGTGCAACGGGTCGAGATGGCGTAATACCATCAGCGGCCCGTTGTCGGCCAGCACCAACTCCAGATGGCCCAGACGACGGCGAGCGCGTAGCGCCGATAAGCAATCCCCCAGCGGCAGCAACAACGCCTCCAACGGTGGCGCCAATACCGGACAGGCACGCAACGCCACCAGATCGTTCGAGGCCGCCTGGCGAAAGCCCAAAATCACCCGCTGACGCTTGGCGTCGAATTGCAGGCCGAAGCGGGCGCGCCGCCGATAACCATAAGCTTCGCCGGCGATCAGCGCCGACGGCGTGATGGTGACGCCCGTCTCACGCGCCATCAGACGCTGTAACATCTGCGACTTGCTCTGCTGCTGCAACGCGATTGACGCATGTTGCTGCTGGCACCCGCCGCATACGCCAGCGTGCGGACAACGCGGCGCCACCCGCTCGGGACTCTGGCTGTGCAGACGCTTAACGCGCCCACGGGCAAACTGGCGTTTATCCTCCGTCAGGATCACCTCGGCCTGTTCGCCGGGCAACAGGCCGCTGATAAACAGCGTCTTACCGTGATCGCGTGCCACCCCTTGGCCGAAGGCATCCAGATCGTTGGCGGTCACAATCAGGGTTTTCCGGGTCGCAGTACGGCGCCCCGGTGTGTAAAATTGAGCCATGTCGATTGCTTATCTGTGCGGTGGGTTAAGCTTAGGCTTAACCGAGTCTGTGTTTACCGCCAATTCTCCCACATCGGAACGCCATGACCAAATATAGCCTGCGGGCGCGCATGATGATCCTGACGCTGGCCCCGACGCTCCTGATCGGATTACTGCTCAGCACCTTCTTCGTTGTGCACCGCTATAACGAACTCCAGGATCAACTGGTCGATGCCGGCGCCAGCATCATCGAACCGCTGGCCGTCGCCAGCGAATATGGCATGACCTCGCGTAATCGTGAGGCGGTGCGTCAATTAATCGGCCTGCTACATCGCCGCCACTCCGACATCGTGCGCGCCATCGCCGTCTTCGATGGTCAGAACCAGCTGTTCGTCACCTCGAACTACCACCATAACTATGCCCCGCTACAGCTACCGGAGAACAGCCCGCCACCGACGGATCTGATGCTCAGCAAGCAGGGTGACGCACTGATCCTGCGCACGCCGATCATCTCGGAGAATAGTCAGGCGCAGACGCCCAACGGCGCCGACTCGCTGGGTTACATCGCCATCGAGCTGGATCTGCGCTCGGTGCGATTACAGCAGTATAAAGAGGTGTTCGTCGCCACCCTGCTGTTGCTGATCAGCATGTGCATCGCCCTATTATTCTCCTACCGGCTGATGCGCGACGTCACCGGCCCGATCCGTAACATGGTCAACACCGTCGACCGCATCCGGCGCGGCCAACTCGACAGCCGCGTCGAGGGCCATATGCTGGGCGAGCTGGACATGCTGAAGAACGGAATTAACTCGATGGCCATGTCGCTCACCGCCTATCACGAGGAGATGCAGCAGAATATCGACCAGGCCACCTCGGATCTGCGCGAGACCCTCGAACAGATGGAGATCCAGAACGTCGAGCTAGATCTGGCCAAGAAGCGCGCCCAGGAGGCGGCGCGCATCAAGTCCGAGTTCTTGGCTAACATGTCTCATGAGCTGCGCACCCCGCTCAATGGGGTGATCGGCTTCACTCGCCAGGTGTTGAAGACGCCGCTGAGTGCCACCCAGATAGACTACCTGCATACCATTGAACGCTCGGCAAACAACCTGCTCAGTATCATCAACGACGTGTTGGATTTCTCCAAGCTGGAGGCGGGCAAGCTGGTGCTGGAGCATATTCCCTTCATGCTGCGCGAGACCATCGACGAGGTGGCGACCCTGTTGGCGCCTAGCGCCCACGATAAGGGGTTAGAGCTGACACTGAACGTGCGTAACGACGTCCCGGAGCACGTGCTGGGTGACCCGATGCGCCTACAGCAAGTACTCACCAACTTGTTAGGCAATGCGATCAAGTTTACCGAGAAGGGCAACATCGACATCCGCATCGAACAGCGTAGCCTGAACACGCAAGCCGTGGAGCTGGAGGTGCAGGTGCATGATACCGGCATCGGGATCTCCGAACGCCAACAGTCGCAGCTGTTCCAAGCCTTCCGCCAGGCGGACGCCAGCATCACCCGCCGTCACGGCGGCACCGGGCTGGGGCTGGTGATCACCCAGAAACTGATCAACGAGATGGGCGGCGATATCGCCTTCCACAGCCAGCCGCACAAGGGGTCGACCTTCTGGTTCCACATCCGTCTGGAGTTGAACCACAACGCGCCCCCGGCCTCACTGCCGTTGGAGCGGCTCGACGGCCAGACGCTGCTGTATATCGAGAGCAACCCCGTCGCCGCACAGTGTACCCTCGACATGCTGAAGGTCACCCCGCTGGAGGTCACCTACTGCCCGCAGTTTGCCCAGGTGATCCCGGACAGTCACTACGACATCCTGCTGTTCGGCCTGCCGGTACAGACCTCCCTCACGTCGGAGCACATGCAGGAGAAACTGAGCCGGGCGCTGCGTCTGGCCGATCGGGTGATCCTGGCGCTGCCCAGCCATACGCTGCACGACAGCGACACCCTGAAGGCGCGCGGCATCCGCCGCTGTCTGTTCAAGCCGCTCGCCAGCAGCCGCCTGTTACCCGCTCTGCTGGACAACGCCCTACCACCCCGCGCGCCGCAGGTGATCTCCCCATCGGGGGATCGTCTGCCCTTAACGGTGATGGCGGTGGATGACAACCCGGCCAACCTGAAGCTGATCGGCGCGCTACTCGGCGAACAAGTGCAACACACGCTCCTCTGCCACAGCGGCGAAGAGGCGCTGGCCGCCGCGCGCGATCGCCCGTTAGACATCATCCTGATGGATATCCAGATGCCGGAGATGGATGGGATTCGCACCACCGAACGCCTACGCCAACAGCCGATCCACGCCCATACGCCGATCATCGCCGTCACCGCACACGCGCTGAATGGTGAGCGTGAGCGTTTACTTCGCGCCGGGATGGATGATTATCTGGCGAAACCGATCGACGAGAATCGCCTGCGCCAACTGCTCACCCGCTATAGCGCCGGGGGGAGCACCAACACGGCGAGCGCGGCGTCGACGGCGGCGACGGCCAGCGATCACTCCTTCGACTGGGCCTTGGCGCTGCGTCAGGCGGCGAACAAGGCCGATCTGGCGCGTGACATGCTACAGATGCTCATCGAGTTTCTGCCGCAAGTTCGCCAGCGCATCGAGCGCCAACTGGCCGGGGAGGCCGAGGAGACGGCGGGGGAATTGTGCGCGCTGATCCACAAGCTGCACGGAAGCAGTAGTTACAGTGGGGTACCGCGTCTACGGCGGCTGTGCCACTACCTGGAGCAGCAGCTCCGCGACGGCACGCCGGCCAGCGATCTGGAGCCGGAATGGTTGGAGTTGTTGGACGAGATCGATAATGTCATCCGCAGCGCCCAGCCCTATCTGAAGGCGACGCCGCCGCAGGCCTCAGCCGACAGCGGCGCGGCCCACGGGCCCAGCGAGACGACGCCTTAACGCCACCCGCACGGCCAGCAGGCGGCGTATGGTCTGGCGGAGGGAGGATTACTCCCCCTCCGCAATCACCGTGGCACAGGCGTAGCGGCGCTCGTCGGCCAGCGAGACATGCAGCGTGCGGATCCCCAGCTCGGCGGCCAGTTCGGCGGCCCGGCCATGGAGTACCAGCCCCGGCTTGCCTAACGCATCATTGACCACTTCGAACTGGGCGAAGGCCAGCCCCTGGCGAATGCCAGTGCCCAGCGCCTTAGCCGCCGCCTCTTTGACGGCGAAGCGCTTAGCCAGATAGCGAACACGCTGAGCATGCGCCTGGTACTGCTGCCACTCCGCCGGTGCCAGGATGCGCCGCGCCAGTTGGTCGCCGCTGCGCTCCACCACCGCCGCGATACGAGCGATCTCGACGATATCGGTACCCAGCCCCCGTAGCGCCATCAGCGACGCGCCTCCAGCAGCAGCTGTTTCATGTCACGCACCGCCGTACTCAACCCATCGATCACCGCGCGACCGATGATACTGTGGCCGATATTCAGCTCATGCATCTCCGGCAGGGCGGCGACCGCCTGGGCGTTGTGGTAAGTCAGACCGTGACCGGCGTTGACCTTCAGCCCACGCCCGGCGGCGAAACGTGCCGCGACGGCGATCCGTGCCAACTCCGCCGCCTGAACCAACGCATTCTCGGCATCGGCATAGGCGCCAGTGTGGATCTCGATGTAGGGCGCGCCGACGGCGACCGCGGCCTCGATCTGGCGCTCATCGGGGTCGATAAACAGCGAAACCTGGATCCCCGCCGCACTCAGGCGCGCCACCGCCGCCGCCATCTTGTCGCGTTGACCGGCGACGTCCAGCCCCCCTTCGGTGGTCACCTCTTGGCGCTTCTCTGGCACCAGGCAACAGAAGTGCGGGCGCAGCTCACAGGCGATGTCGAGCATCTCATCGGTCACCGCCATCTCCAGGTTCATACGCGTCTGGATGGTCTGCCGCAGCAGGCGCACGTCGCGGTCGGTGATATGACGACGATCCTCACGTAGGTGAACGGTGATACCGTCGGCGCCGGCCTGCTCGGCGACGAAGGCCGCCTGTAGCGGATCGGGGTAGAGAGTCCCGCGCGCATTACGCAGTGTGGCGATGTGATCGATGTTAACGCCCAGCAGAATATCGGCCATGACAGCTCCTCAAGGATGATCGGTCGGGATAACCCGGTTATCAGACACCATATTACCCAGCCGTCGCGCGCAGACAAGCGGCGACCAGCCATCTGACTAGTCTACCCTCAGCGCAGCCACAACGAGTGGGACAGCCATGAGGCAAACAGGGGGACAGTGCGCTCGGCTCAGGCCGAGGAGGTCGCCGAGGGGCGACGCGGGACGAACTGGCGAAACAGCTCGCGACTCTTGAGCGGCTTACCGCCCAGATAGGGTTTCAATGCCATGCGGGTAAAGCGTTTGGCGGCGCGCAGGGTGGCGACATCAGGGAATTCACGACTGGCCAGCGCCTTGAGATCGCGCCCGGTAAAACTGTGCTGATCCACCACCAGGCTAGCGATAAAGCCCTTCTCTTCACGGTAGCGGTAGGTCATACCATCCGCCACCGGCTCGCCGCTGCCGGCGCAGTGCAGGAAGTCGATGCCGTAGCCCAACTGAGCCAACAGCGCCAACTCGAAACGCCGCAACACCGGCTCCGGCGAACCGCTGTGCCCGGCCAGTTGTTGGATGCAATGCAGGTAATCGAAGAACAGCGCGCTGTAGCAGGTCTCCTGCTCCAGCACTCGGGCCAAGAGCTCGTTGACATACAGCCCGCTGTAGAGGGTGATGCCACTCAGCGGCAGCGCCAGCGAAACCGCCTCGGCGCTGCGCAGGGTCTTCACCTCCCCCTTACCGCCCCAGCGGATCAGCAAGGGGGTGAAGGGTTGCAAGGCACCCTTCAGTTGAGAACGACGGCTCCGCGCGCCTTTCGCCAGCAGCCGCACCCGCCCCTGCCCCTCGGTGAAGGTGTCCAGCAGCAAGCTGGTTTCACTGTAGGGCCGCGCGTGCAGCACGAAGGCGCGTTGCCAGCCGTCCATCATCTGACTTACAGGTCGTCGACGTAACCCAGGCTACGCAGTGCACGTTCGTCGTCCGCCCAGCCGGATTTCACCTTCACCCACAGCTCAAGATGCACCTTGGCGTCGAACATCGCCTCCATATCCTGGCGCGCTTCGATACCGATGGTCTTAATCTTGCTGCCTTTGTTACCGATCACCATCTTCTTCTGGCCATCACGTTCCACCAGGATAAGGCCGTGAATATCGTAGCCGCCGCGCTCGTTAGGCGCGAAGCGTTCGATCTCCACGGTGACCGAATAGGGCAACTCCTCGCCGAGGAAACGCATCAGCTTCTCGCGGATGATCTCCGAGGCCATGAAGCGCTGGGAACGGTCGGTGATGTACTCCTCGGGGAAGTGGTGTTCCGCCTGCGGCAGGCGCTGACGCACGATGCGCGCGATGGTGTCCACATTGGTGCCCTTCTCCGCCGAGATCGGCACCACGTCCAGGAAGTTCATCTGCTGGCTGAGGAACTGAATGTGCGGCAACAACGCGGTCTTGTCGACCACGTTATCCACCTTGTTGATCGCCAGGATCACCGGGCACTTCAGATCGCGCAGCTTGTTGACGACCATCTCGTCATCCGGCGTCCAATGGGTGCCTTCAACCACGAAGATCACCAACTCGACATCGCCGATGGAGCTGCTGGCCGCACGGTTCATCAGGCGGTTGATCGCCCGCTTCTCCTCGATGTGCAGCCCCGGGGTATCCACATAGATAGCCTGGTAGGGGCCTTCCGTATGGATGCCCATGATGCGGTGACGGGTGGTCTGCGGCTTACGTGAGGTGATGGAGACTTTCTGCCCCAACAACTGGTTCAACAGCGTTGACTTACCGACATTGGGACGGCCAACGATGGCGATAAAGCCGCAGTAGTTTTTTTCTTCGCTCATTCAAGCTCCAACTGTTTTAACGCCTGCTCGGCGGCGGCCTGCTCGGCCTTACGCCGGCTCGAGCCGACGCCGACTACCGGCGCGGACAGCCCGCTGACCTGGCAGTGAATAGTAAATTCCTGATCATGCGCCTCGCCGCGCACCTGCACCACCAGGTAGGAAGGCAGTGGCAGATGACGCCCCTGCAAGAACTCCTGTAAGCGCGTCTTGGGATCTTTCTGCTTGTCCCCCGGGCTGATCTCCTCCAAACGGGAGTGATACCAGGCGAGGATCAGGCGTTCAATGGTCTGAATGTCGCTGTCGAGGAAGATGCCGCCGATCAGCGCCTCAACCGTATCCGCCAGGATCGACTCGCGGCGAAAACCGCCACTCTTCAGCTCGCCCGGCCCCAGGCGCAGACACTCGCCCAGATCGAACTCGCGCGCCATCTCCGCCAAGGTATTGCCGCGTACCAGCGTGGCACGCATGCGGCTCATGTCGCCCTCATCCACGCGCGGGAAGCGGTGATACAGGGCATTGGCGATGACGAAGCTCAGAATCGAGTCGCCCAAAAACTCAAGCCGTTCATTATGTTTGCTGCTGGCACTGCGATGAGTCAGCGCCTGCATCAGCAGATCCTGTTGTCTAAAAGTGTAGCCCAGCTTGCGTTGCAGCCGGTTAATTACGATGGGGTTCATGAGATACCAATAAATTCAGAATGCGTCAAAAACCGCAGCATACGGAACAGGCCTGCCTTGCCATTAGCCAATCCAAAGCTGTTTCGTTTGCAGTGGCCCCCACTAGAGGGGGCCAAACATGTCACGCGGAATATTCTACAACGACTGGAGGGAGAATGCTGCGTAAATAGGGGGGTTATTTAATGAATTCCCCCGATCCGCTCCAGGCGTACGCCGGTCGGCCACTGGCCTTCCTGCTTCTTGAAGCTCATCCAGATGGCAGTCGCCTTACCGACCAGGTTCTTCTCCGGCACAAAACCCCAATAGCGGCTGTCCGCGCTGTTGTCGCGGTTATCCCCCATCATGAAGTAGTGACCGGCCGGGACCACCCAGGCCCCCAGCGGTTGACCCGGCTGACGGTAGTAGCGCGAAACCATGTCCTGAGCCTGCGGCACCGTTAGGATGCTATGGGTCACCGTGCCCAGCGTCTCCTGACGCTGATCCATGCGATAACCGTTCGGCACGCTCTCGTCGATCGGATACTGGTGGAAGCCGCTGCTCGGCTCATTGCTACTCATCTGGTTAAAGGTCTGCACCCACTCGCTTGGACGCGACGGGCTATAGGTGATCGGCAGCAGGCGATCACAGCGCTCGCCCTGCTGGCAAGCGGGGTAGACCGTCAACTCCTTGCTATAGGGATCATACACCACCTTGTCGCCCGGCAGACCGATGGCGCGCTTGATATAATCCAGACGCGGATCGAGCGGATACTTAAACACCACGATGTCGCCGCGCTTGGGATGGCCGGTCGGGATCAGCGTCGTTTGCGTCACCGGATCCTTCAGGCCATAGGCGAATTTCTCCACCAGAATAAAGTCACCGATCAACAGGGTCGGCATCATCGATCCCGAAGGGATCTGGAACGGCTCATAGACAAAGGAACGGATCACCAATACCAGGGCCAACACCGGGAATACCGAGACACAGGTCTCGATCCAACCGGGTGCCTTGGTCGCCAGACGGGCATTTTCTACATCCAGCCCCTGTTCGGTCTGGCTATTAATCGCCGCCAGTTTGGCACGCCGCGCCGGCGCCAGTTTGAAACGGTCGATACACCACACGATACCGGTTACCAGTGTGGCGATAACCAGGATCAAGGCAAACATATTTGCCATGTCCATCACTCCTTACACTCAATACCTAACATGACTCAAGCAGGCAGAAACACGACGGGCGCGGAATCGACCGCGCCCGTCTGCATCGCTGTTAATCCTTGCCGACGTGCAGAATGGCCAGGAACGCTTCTTGCGGCAGCTCGACGTTGCCGATCTGCTTCATGCGTTTCTTACCTTCTTTCTGTTTCTGCAGCAATTTCTTCTTACGGCTGACGTCACCGCCGTAGCACTTCGCCAAGACGTTCTTACGCAGTTGCTTCACGGTCGAACGGGCGATGATCTGGGTACCGATCGCCGCCTGGATGGCGATGTCGAACTGCTGACGCGGGATCAGCTCTTTCATCTTCTCCACCAACTCACGACCACGCGTGTGCGAGTTCGCCCGGTGGGTGATCAACGCCAGGGCATCAACCCGCTCACTATTCACCATCACATCGACACGCACCATGTCCGAGGCTTGGAAGCGCTTGAAGCTATAATCCAGCGAAGCATAGCCACGCGAGGTGGACTTCAGACGGTCGAAGAAGTCCAACACCACTTCGGCCATCGGGATGTCATAGGTCAGCGCCACCTGATTACCGTGGTAGACCATGTTGGTCTGCACGCCACGCTTCTCGACGCACAGAGTGATCACGTTGCCCAGAAACTCCTGCGGCAACAGCATGTGACACTCGGCGATCGGTTCGCGCAACTCTTGGATGTTGTTCACCGCCGGCAGCTTCGAGGGGCTATCGACGTAGATCACCTCATTGCGGGTGGTCACCACCTCATACACAACCGTCGGCGCGGTGGTGATCAGATCCAGATCGTACTCACGCTCCAGACGCTCCTGGATGATCTCCATGTGCAGCAGGCCGAGGAAGCCGCAGCGGAAGCCGAAGCCCAGCGCCGTCGAGGTTTCCGGCTCATAGAACAGCGAGGCATCGTTCAGGCTCAGCTTGCCCAACGCATCGCGGAACGCATCATAGTCGTCAGAGCTTACCGGGAACAGACCGGCATACACCTGCGGTTTCACCTTCTTGAAGCCCGGCAACGCCGCGTCGGCGGGGTTACGCGCCAGAGTCAGCGTATCGCCTACCGGCGCGCCGTGGATGTCCTTGATGGCGCACACCAGCCAACCAACCTCGCCGCAATTCAGCACGTCGCGGTCAACCTGTTTCGGGGTGAAGATCCCCAGACGGTCGGCGTTATAGGTCTGCCCGGTGGTCATCACCTTGATCTTATCGCCCTTGCGCAGGCTACCGTTCTTGATACGGATCAGCGACACCACGCCCAGGTAGTTGTCGAACCAGGAGTCGATGATCAACGCCTGCAACGGTGCCTCTGGATCGCCTTCCGGCGGCGGAATGTCACGCACCAGGCGCTCCAACACATCGCCCACGCCCACGCCGGTCTTCGCCGAGCAGCGTACCGCATCGGTGGCATCGATGCCGACGATATCTTCGATCTCCTGAGATACACGATCCGGATCGGCGGCTGGCAGGTCGATCTTGTTCAGTACCGGCACCACTTCGAGATCCATTTCGATGGCGGTATAGCAGTTGGCTAGCGTCTGCGCCTCAACCCCCTGCCCGGCATCCACCACCAGCAACGCCCCTTCACAGGCGGCCAGCGAGCGGGAGACTTCGTAGGAGAAGTCCACGTGCCCCGGGGTGTCGATAAAGTTCAGCTGATACACCTGGCCATCCTGCGCCTGGTAATCGAGCGTGACGCTCTGCGCCTTGATGGTGATGCCGCGCTCGCGCTCCAGATCCATGGAGTCCAATACCTGAGCCTCCATTTCGCGGTCGGACAAGCCACCGCAAAGCTGGATGATACGGTCAGACAGCGTCGACTTACCGTGGTCAATGTGCGCGATAATGGAGAAATTACGTATGTTCTTCATTATTAATATATTTGCCTGATGATTTCTGAATGACTCGCCTAAGGACACGCGGACGGGCTCAAAGCGATGATTTTGGGTTTGTGGCGCCAGGCGCCGAATCGCTGCATTTTACACAGCCCCTCGGTCAAAACCTAGCGCTCTTCACTCGCGATCGGATGGATTCGTTACGCTACGCAACTGACTGGACGGCAAGGCGACTTGCAACAGCACCGGTTGATAGTCGATACCCCGAGCCATGCGGCGGGCCTGACGACGCGCCAGCGCAAAACCGGCCACGCCCCCTAACAGGGCCCCCAACGCACTGGCGCCATCCGATGCCAGCCACAGCTGCCCGATGGCGCCACCGCCTAACAAGCCGACCAATGGCGTCAGGTAGACTAACAGCGCCGAACGCAGCACACTCGCCTCCTGCAGGCCAATCTCGACTCGCTGACCGACTTGGAGAGGTTGTGATACCGCCAGGCGTAGCTGATGAAGTGTCTGCGGCCCCAGCTCGGCCAAGGCCGCCGTGCCGCAGCCATGACGCGCCCGGCACCCCGTACAACCGGCGTGCGCCTCGCACTGCAATAGCGCCTCGCCGGCGTGCCAGCTGATCACCGTCGCCCATTCGCGCATCATACCGGCATCACCGATTAAAGCGGACGGCTTCTGCCACCCGTTTGGCGGTCATCGGCGGTAACTCGCCGACGATGCTGATTTCGGCGTTATTACGCACCTCGGTATGGATGGTGCGCCGCCCTTGGCGTAGATATTGGCCGTCACCGCTACTCGCGCGGGCCGGACTCACATTGACCGAGAAGCTGAACAGGCCGTCGCTGTAGAGACGGGACTCGACCGGCTCGGCCACCGAGGGCAGAGTACGGCGGCTGCGTGAAATCTCTTTGAAGCCATCCGGCACCCAACCGGCGCGCCAGTTGAAACTAACACTGTCGTTCGGCGGCAGGCGCAGCAACGGCGGCAAGGTCAGACGCGAGAAACTGCGCATCTCATTGGCGACCTGTTGGCCGACATCGAAGGCGATTACGCGGAATTGCTCCAGGGTTTCACCGTCGCGATCCAGCAGATCGACGCGCAACGGCAACTTGGAGTCCTCATCGATCCAAACGATATAACTGAAACGCATGCCATCGCGCGCCACCACGCGGATCACCTCGCAGGGGCGATCGGCCACTCGCGTGCGGCCCACGGAGATGAAGTTATAGTAGGGGGCGAGCAGTTTAACATCGGCGAAGATCACCGACGGCAAGGCATCGACGATGTGATCGCCGTTGAGGGTGAACGGCTCCAGACCGGGTTCGAAGTAGCTGATCTCATTGCCGCGCAGCACCACCTCGCGGCGCGGACCGTCCATCTGCAACAGCTGGGCCAGAGTCTGTTGGTTCTCTAGCGCATGGCGATAGCGCAACGACTCAACGCCCTGCTTAGTGATATTGATGAAGGCCAGTTCGTAATCGAGTGAGCGGCTGGCCTGGTTCATCTGCTGCAACATCAGCCCCGGCGCAGTATCCTGGGCCAGGGCTGAGGTAGAGATAAACAGGCTGCCGGTCAACAGAGTCAGGGCAAACCAAAATTGCTTCATTACTGCTGCTGGGTTCCTAATGACAGCGTACCGGGCACCTGAATCGATGCCTGTGCATTGTTATCTTCGGCCTGCAATTGCTCGGCGTGAAGACGACGCTGCAACTCGTAGTCCTGCAGGATAGCATTAATGCGCTTACGCTGCTGCTGGATCTGCTGCTGGGCGTTGTTACCCTCGTTCGGTACACCGAAGCTGACCGGCGACGCTTGCCCGCCTAACGGCAGGGTGTTGAACACCGGTGATTCCGGCTCGGCCACCCCTTCCTGCGGCGCGTTGTAATGCTGCACACCGAGCAGAACCGCCAGCGAAACCCCGGCGGCGATGCCCATCTGTGAGAGTTGACCAACCCACGGGCGCACCTTGTGCCAGAAAGGCATGCGTTGCCATTGGGCGGGTTGGGGTTGAGACTCGGGGATCGCATTGGGAACCAGGCGCACCGGCTCCGCGTCCAACGCGGCGGCGATGCGATCGGTAAGGTCGATCTGTATCGTCTCGCCGACGTCACCACGCAGCGTGTCACGAACCAGGTGGTAGCGCTGCCAGGTCTGTTGCAACTCGGGATCCTTGACCAGCGAACCAATCAGCTCGCTATCCAGCAATTCGCCATCCATGAGAGCCGAAAGTTTTTCTTTCTGCATGCCTTATACCCTTTGCTGTGACCGCATGACTAACGCTGAATCAGCGGCTGAACTTTATTGTCGATCGCTTCCCTCGCCCGGAAGATGCGCGAACGCACCGTACCCACCGGACAATCCATGATGGCCGCTATCTCTTCATAGCTCAGCCCATCCAGCTCCCTGAGCGTGATTGCCATGCGTAAGTCCTCCGGCAACGACTCAATGGTGCGAAAAACGATCTGCTTTAGCTCATCTGACAACATTAAGTTCTCAGGGTTCGAAATTTCTTTCAGCGCGCTGGCACCTTCAAAATTTTCGGCCTCGCCGGCATCCACATCGCTGGATGGCGGACGGCGCCCCTGAGCAACCAGATAATTCTTTGCCGTATTCACGGCGATACGATAGAGCCAGGTATAAAACGCGCTATCACCGCGGAAGGAATCCAGCGCGCGATAGGCTTTGATGAACGACTCCTGCGCCACATCCGGCACATCGCCCGACGGCACATAACGGGATACCAGACTCGCAACCTTATTCTGGTAGCGCGCTACCAGCAGATTAAACGCCTTCTTGTCCCCCTTCTGGACGCGTTCGACCAATACCTGATCCGTTAACTGCTCGCTCATCCGAGGTAATGTCTCCCCAAATCTGTCTCCACGTATGAAATAGATTGCCAGTCGTCACAAAAACTTGAGCAAGCATTAAGTTAGAGTTCATACGCGCCCAAAAGTTCCCTGCCCGTTATTTTTCCATACAGGCAGACAGTCCGGCGGCGGCAGCTCACACCCCGAGATGCCATCCCCAATACCGGCCATAGGCTAACACGATTTTTCTCATTCGGCTGCACTCAGACGGGCCTGCCCTAAAAAATCGGAAAGCGCCAGAAAAAACGGGCGCCCATAAGGACGCCCGCGATGAGGGGGAGATGCGTGCTCGGTTTTACGCCGCCTGCGGCGCACCGGCATCACGCGCACCCGGCAGCATCAACGCCACCAGTAAGGCCAGCGCGGAAGGCAGGACCCAAGCCATGCCATCGGCGGCCAACGGCATGGTACGCATCTGCCAAGCCAGCAGTTCGCCCAACCAGCCGCTCTCGGCACCGGCGGCGCGGGCACCATCCATCAGGCTGCACAGCAGTGCCACCAACATCACCAGGCGATAACCCAGCACCGGATTACGTAACCAGCGGCGGATGAAGGTCAATACCACCAGGGCGATCGCCAGCGGGTAGAGCGCCATCAACACCGGCACCGACAGCGCGATCAGACGGCTCAGGCCAACGTTAGCCACCACCGCACAGGTGATGCTCAGTACCACCACCCACTGACGGTAGCTCAGACGCGTCAGGGTCGAGAAATAATCGGAGCAGGCGCTCACCAGGCCGACCGCAGTGGTCAGACAGGCCAGCAGCACCACCAGCGACAGGATCCACTGCCCCGGTTGACCGAACAGCGCCTGAACATAGGCCGCCAACACCACCCCACCATTGTTCGCCCCAGCGGCGATGGTGGAAGAGGTCGCGCCCAACCAGAACAGCGAGACGTAAACAAAGGCCAGGCCGATGGCGGCGATCACCCCGGCGATGCTCAGGTAACGGAAGCAGGCACGCGGTGAGGTCACCCCCTTGCCACGCAGCACATCCACCAACAGCATGCCAAACATCAGCGCGGCGAAGGTATCCATGGTGTTGTAACCACCGATAAAGCCCTTGCTAAATGCCATCGTCTGATAGGCCTCGACCGGAGCGGCGATCTCGCCCTGCGGGCGGAACAGGACGCCCAACGCCAACACCACCAGCAGCAGGAACAGCATCGGTGTCAACAGCTTACCCACGCTATCGATCAGCTTGCCACGGCTCCAGGCCAGCGCCAGGGTCAGCAGGAAGAACAGTGCCGTGACACCCATCTGTACGCCGTCCAGCGTCACACCCGCCAACTGGAACGGGCTTTCGCCCTGGCTGCCCAGCAACGGCTTGATCGCCATCTCAAAGGCCACCAAACCGGTACGCGGCGCGGCGAAGGCCGGGCCGATGATGATAAACAGCAGCACGGCGGCGAAGGTACCGGTGCCGCGCGGCAGGTCACGGGTCATCGCCGGCAGACCACCACCGGCGCTGGCGACGGCAATAATGGAAACCAGTGGTAGGCCGACGGCGGTCAGCAGGAAGCCGCTCATGGCATACAGCACGTTCTCACCGGCCATCTGACCTTCTAACGGGGGGAAAATAATGTTGCCGGCGCCCAGGAAGAAGGCAAAGGTCATCAACCCTAATCCTAATGTATCCGCCATAGATAAACGTTGTTGCATATTCTGCCCTCTTATCTCTTTTTACCCGCCGCATACGCCGCAGAAACGCACGGGGGTACCGCATCGAAACGCTGTCTGTCCAAAGGTAAATTCAGGTGTCGCGCTCTCTCGTAGAGGTGCGTAGGGGATCACTCCCTGAATCCCTGAAATATCCCACCCTCCTGGTGGGATAGCAGGCAGGATCATCCCTGCCCTAAGGGGCATATTGGAATAACGTGCTGACTAAAGCAACAGCGTTAGAAGAAAAGGTAAAAATCTTTCGTGAGTGAGCGAAAAATACAGGAGTATTCACTACTATTATCGCGGATAACCAGTGTATCTGACTGAAAGGGCCCCGGAGTACGTCCCAGCAACAGTAAGGCACGGCGTACCGGCTTCTCCGCCCGGTCGCGTACCGCCGTCTGATGCAGCGGAAACCAACCACAGGCCTGAGCGTGGCGGATCACCGCCTCGGCGGCGTCAATCGGCAGTACCAACGCCAGTCGCCCTTGCGCGGAGCTCAAGGCCGCCGCCTGACGCAACAGCGTCTGATGATCGAGGGAGTCGGTATAGCGCGCCGTCGCGCGGGCGGCCGTGCGGCAGGCAACGCCAGGAGAGAAATAGGGCGGGTTACTCACGATCAGATCGTAGCACCGCGTCGTGACTGCCGCGAACGCCTGTAAGGAGAGCGGGTGCATCGTCAGCCGATCCGGCCAGGGTGAGGCGAGAAAGTTCTCCGCCCCCTGCCCCGCCGCCAGCGGCTCGATCTCCACGCCATCGATCTGTGCACGACTCCGCTGCGCCATCATCAGGGCCAGAGCCCCGCTACCGCTACCGATATCCAAGATATGGCGCTCGTCGCCCGATAGCGTTAGCCAGGCGCCGAGTAAAATGCTGTCGGTGCCCACTTTCATCTCACAACGATCGTGGGCGACAAAGAAACGCTTCAGGGTAAATCCATTACGTGGCAGGGGTTGGTCGGCTGGGGTCGGACACGGCACAGCGGGCTCCTTGGAACGAGTTCGATCTCCGGCATACCATACCTGCCCGGCTATAAAAAGGAAATGCGCGAAAAGCGCGCCGTGACAGGCTGCGAATGGGGTATTGACCCGAGCGCAGATAACGATGAACGCGCGCCATGCGCTTTAATGGGTGAAGATCGCCGCCAACCCGTCTATAATCTGCGCCCCAAGCAGAGGTAGACCATGACAGCAACCAACTTTTCCGAACTCGAACTCGACGAGCGCCTGCTCGACGCCCTGCGCGATAAAGGCTATGAGCGCCCAACCGCCATCCAGATCGCCGCCATTCCGCCCGCCATGGACGGGAGGGACGTTTTGGGTTCCGCGCCGACGGGGACCGGCAAGACCGCCGCCTTCCTGCTGCCCGCGTTGCAGCACCTGCTCGACTTCCCACGTAAGAAGTCCGGCCCGCCGCGCATCCTGATCTTAACGCCGACGCGTGAGCTGGCCATGCAGGTAGCCGATCAGGCCCGAGAACTCGCGCGTCATACCACGCTGGACATCACCACCATCACCGGCGGCGTCTCCTACATCAACCACGCCGAGATCTTTAGCACCAACCAAGATATGGTGGTCGCCACCCCTGGCCGTCTGCTGCAATATATTAAAGAAGAGAACTTCGACTGCCGCTCGGTAGAGACCCTGATCCTGGATGAAGCCGATCGCATGCTCGACATGGGCTTCGCCAAAGACATCGAGACCGTCGCCGCCGAGACCCGCTGGCGTAAGCAGACCCTGCTGTTCTCCGCCACCCTGGAATCGGACGCGGTGCATGATTTCGCCGATCGTCTGCTCGAGGATCCGGTCGATGTCAGCGCCGAACCGCCGCGCCGCGAGCGCAAGAAGATCCAGCAGTGGTACTACCGTGCCGACAGCCTGAAGCATAAGACCGCCCTGCTGTGCCACCTGCTGCGCCAGCCGGACGTCACCAAGTCGGTGATCTTCGTCCGTAAACGAGAGCGCGTCCATGAGCTGGTCACCTGGCTGCACCAGGCCGGCATTCAGGCCTGCTTCCTGGAAGGCGAACTGGTACAGGCCAAACGTAACGAAGCCATCAAACGGATGTTAGACGGGCGCGTCAACGTGCTGGTCGCCACCGACGTGGCCGCACGCGGGTTAGACATTCCCGACATCAGCCATGTATTTAACTTCGACATGCCGCGCAGCGCCGACGTTTACTTGCACCGCATCGGCCGTACCGCTCGCGCCGGGCGCAAGGGTACCGCCATCTCGCTGATCGAGGCGCACGACCAGCTGCTGCTCGGCAAGGTGAGCCGCTACGTGCAGGAGCCGATGAAGTCACGCGTCGTCGATGAGCTACGCCCCGAGACCAAGGCTCCCAGCCTGAAGAACAAGGGCAAGCCGTCGAAGAAGGTGCTGGCCAAGCGGGCCCAGAAGAAGCTCGATGAGCAGAAGAAGAAGGGCAAGACGAAGGTGCGCCATCGCGACAGCAAAAACGTCGGTAAACGCCGTCAGCCTAGTACCGGCCACCAGCCGGCGACCGAGGGCGGCGAGGAGCAAGGCGCATAATCGCCCGCTCCCCTCAGCACTGCACGCGCGCGTCCACGACAACAAACAACAAGGAGCCACCCGGCTCCTTTTTTATTACGCCGCAACCGGGCTCAGGCCAATGCCGGCGACGAAACGCAAAACGAACAAAGGAGCCTTTCGGCTCCTTTGTGTTCAACGCGTCCCACCGTGCGGCTTACGCCGCCGCCCTTACAGGCTTTCGGTAAAGGTACGGGCGATAACGTCGCGCTGCTGTTCCGGGGTCAGGGAGTTGAAACGCACCGCATAACCGGAGACACGGATAGTCAGCTGCGGGTACTTTTCCGGATGCTTCACGGCATCTTCCAGCGTCTCGCGACGCAGCACGTTCACGTTCAGATGCTGACCGCCTTCGACACGCACGGTCGGGGCGACGTCCAGCTCAACTTCACGGTACTCGAAGTTGCCCAGCTCGCTCTGTGCGACGACCTGATCGTCAGCGTAGCCCGCCTTGGCACACAGGCAACGGGCTTCGCCCTTTTCCGTGTCCAGCAGCCAGAATGAGTTCAGCAGATCGGCGTTGTCAGCTTGGGTGATCTGGATACCTTTAATCATTTGTTGCCTCCAATTGAGATAGAGCAAAAATCCACTAATTCGGTCAGGGTTGCGACCCCATCATGGGCCATTTGGTAAAACCAATGTTGTCTTGATGTGTTATATACCAGTTAAAACAGCCGCATTCTTTGATCTAAATCAATTTTATTCGGTCTGTCATTTTTACCATATCGGCAATTTTATGTTTTACATCAATTTAGGTAAAAACACGCATAATTAAAAAAGGGTAAATTTTTCGCCATCGGAGCGCCGGGCGGCGGCCGCACGCCAAGAAGCGGCAGAGAAATGCGCGGCGCGGCGGTTTCCCTCCCTGCGGCGACAAGGTAAGCTAGCCACATGGCCTCTCCACGCCATACGCAGGCAATCAGCGTGGCGGGAATAAGTGGCAACTATTTGATAAGCTATGAATAAATGACAAAGGAAGCGCAGATGACCCCGTCACTCACCTGGCATGACGTAATCGGTGCCGAAAAAGAGCAACCCTATTTCCGCGACACCCTGGCCTTTGTCGCCGCCGAGCGGCAAAATGGTAAGACCATTTATCCACCGCAGCAGGATGTATTTAACGCCTTCCGCTTCACCGAGTTTAACGACGTCAAGGTGGTGATCCTCGGGCAAGACCCCTACCACGGTCCGAATCAGGCGCATGGCCTGTCGTTTTCGGTCCGTCCCGGTGTCGCGACGCCGCCCTCGCTGCAAAACATGTATAAAGAGCTCCAGAACGACATCCCCGGCTTCACCATCCCACCTCACGGCTATCTGAAGAGCTGGGCCGATCAGGGGGTGTTGCTGCTCAACACCGTATTGACCGTCGAACGCGGCCAGGCTCACTCCCATGCCCATCTCGGCTGGGAGCAGTTTACCGACCGTGTCGTGGCGGCGCTGAATAGCCAACGTGAGGGTATCGTCTTCCTGCTCTGGGGCGCGCATGCCCAGAAGAAGGGGCGCATCATCGATAGCCAGCGTCACCATGTCCTGAAGGCACCGCACCCCTCCCCGTTGTCGGCGCATCGCGGCTTCCTCGGCTGCGGCCACTTCTCGGCCACCAACCGCCTGCTCCAAGAACAGGGCCTGGCACCCATCGATTGGCAACCCCAACTGCCGCAAGCGGACGATGTACCGGCATAAAAAAACCAGCCCGAGGGCTGGTTAAGCGCGATACCTGTCCCCGATAGCGGCGGGACAGGCTGAATCGGGGGCGGGATTAGCCCTTGGAGACGGCCACCATCGCCGGGCGGATCAGGCGACCGTTCAGGGTATAGCCCTTCTGCATCACCATCATCACCTGATTCGGCGCATGCTCCTCGGACGGCAGCATGGTCATCGCCTGGTGAACGTCTGGGTTAAACGGGACATTCACCTCGGCCACCTGTTCAACGCCGAACTTACGTACCACGTCCAGCAGGGACTTCAGGGTCAGCTCCACGCCTTCGATCATCGATACCAGCTCGCTATTGGACTTGTCGGCCACTTCCAGCGCGCGCTCCAGGTTATCGATCACCGGCAGCAGTTCACTGGAGAATTTCTCCAGGGCGAACTTGTGCGCCTTCTCCACGTCCTGCTCGGCACGACGACGGACGTTGTCCATCTCGGCACGGGCACGCAGCATGATGTCGCGCTCCTTGTCCCCCATGGCCTTCAACTGAGCTTCCAGCTCGGCGATGCGGGCATCACGCGCATCCGGCTCTGCCCCGGAAGCCTGAGTCTCAGCCTGAAGCTCTGCGTTTTCAACCTGTTCTGCGTTGGCCGGCTCTTGCGTCATGTTTTGTTGTTCACTGCTCATGGAATTCTCCGCGGTTTTTGGCATTTATCTCGCTACTTGGCTTATTATGGGGATGAAAGTTGGCGATTCAAGAGAGCCAGGCATAATGGGCGTCATTCTGTCGTCCGTACCAGGAAAACCGGAACATGAACAAACGCTTTGAATCCATCGGGCTGGTCGGGCACCCGCGCCATCCCGCCGCGCTGGCCACCCATGAGATGCTGTTTCACTGGCTGGTGGGTAAAGGCTACTCGGTGATCGTGGAGCAGCAGATCGCCCGCGATTTGAAGCTACAGAACGCACAGACCGGCACCCTGGCCGACATCGGCCAACGGGCCGATCTGGCGGTGGTGGTCGGCGGCGACGGCAACATGCTGGGGGCGGCTCGCATCCTGGCGCGTTACGACATCAACGTCATCGGCGTCAACCGTGGCAACCTGGGCTTTCTGACCGATCTCGATCCCGACAACGCCAAGCAACAGCTCTCCTGCGTGCTGGAGGGGGAGTACAACCACGAGCGCCGCTTCCTCCTGGAGGCCCAGGTGTGCCGCGAACAGCAGATGCATCGGCGCAGCACCGCCATCAACGAGGTGGTCTTACACCCCGGCAAGGTGGCGCATATGATCGAGTTCGAGGTGTATATCAATGACACCTTCGCTTTCTCGCAACGCTCCGATGGGCTCATCATCTCCACCCCCACCGGCTCTACCGCCTACTCACTCTCTGCCGGCGGGCCGATTCTGGCACCGACCCTGGATGCCATCGCCCTGGTGCCGATGTTCCCTCACACCCTCTCGGCGCGGCCGCTGGTGATCGACAGCAACAGCAAAATCCACCTGCGCTTCTCCCACTTTAGCAGTGAGCTGGAGATCAGCTGTGACAGCCAGATCGCCCTGCCGATCCAGCACGGCGAGGAGGTGCTCATCCAGCGCAGCCAATATCACCTCAACCTGATTCACCCTAAGAATTACAGCTACTTCAACACGCTGAGTAGCAAACTGGGTTGGTCGAAAAAGCTGTTTTAACCCCGCCGTCGCGTCACACCACGGCGCGGCAGGTAAAAATTTGCGTCGCTCACTTTACTGGATAAAAAACCAGTTTATACTGGCATTAAATACAGTAGTGTGATTCCGTACAGGGGAATAGCCATGCTGACGCAGCTCACCATATCCAACTTTGCCATCGTGCGGGAACTGGAGATCGACTTCCAGCGCGGGATGACCGCCATTACCGGGGAAACCGGCGCCGGTAAATCCATCGCCATCGACGCCCTCACCCTCTGCCTCGGGGGGCGCAGCGAGGCCGCCATGGTGCGGATGAATATGCCTCGGGCCGACATCTGTGCCCGCTTCTCGCTGGCGGACACCCCCTCGGCGCGCGCCTGGCTAGAGGAAAACCAACTGGACGACAGCAACGAGTGCCTGTTGCGTCGGGTGATCAGCGCCGATGGCCGCTCACGTGGCTTTATCAATGGCACCGCGGTGCCACTCTCCCAGCTGCGCGATCTCGGCCAGCTGTTGATCCAGATCCACGGCCAACATGCCCATCAGCTGCTGCTAAAACCGGAACATCAGCGTCACCTGCTGGATGCCTACGGTCAGCAACAGACGCTGCTGCAGGAGATGCGCGCGGCCTATCGCCAGTGGCACCACAGCGTGCGCCTGCTGGCCGACCACCGGCGTCAAGTCAGCGAGCGCGAGGCGCGCCGCGAACTGTTGCAGTACCAGCTGAAAGAACTGAACGAGTTCGCCCCGCAACCCGGCGAGTTCGAGCAGATCGATGAGGAGTACAAGCGCCAGGCCAACAGCGGCCAGCTACTGAGCCTGAGCCAGCAGATCCTGGCGGCGCTCGCCGACGGCGAGGATGGCAATGCCCTCAGCCTGTTGCACGGCGCGCGCCACAGCCTGAACGAACTCGTCAGCTACGATGCACGTTTCGCCCCGCTGCTGGAGATGCTGGAGGAGGCCGCCATTCAGATCGATGAGGCTAGCAACGAACTGCGCCACTATGGCGACAGCATCGAGATGGATCCCGCCCGCCTGCAACAGCTGGAGCAACGTCTGTCGCGCCAGATCACCCTGGCGCGCAAGCATCAGGTGGCGCCGGAAACCCTGCCGCATCTGTATCAACAGTTGCTGGATGAGCAGCAGGCGCTGGATCGCCAACAGGATGACGAGGCACTGCTGGAGGAGAATGTACGCCACTATCATCAGCAGGCCCTCAGCCTGGCGCAATCCCTGCACCAGCAGCGTAGCGCCTATGCGCAAGAGCTGTGCAGCCAGATCAGCGCCCGTATGCAGGAGCTGTCGATGCCCCATGGCCGCTTCGCCATCGATGTCACCTTTACCCCGGATGCGCTGAGTGCCGAGGGGGCCGATCGCATCGAGTTTCGCGTCACCACCAACCCCGGCCAGCCGCTACAACCGCTGGGTAAGGTCGCCTCCGGCGGCGAACTGTCTCGCATCGCACTGGCCATCCAGGTGATCACCGCGCAGAAGATGGATACCCCGGCGCTGATCTTCGATGAAGTCGACGTGGGGATCAGCGGCCCGACCGCCGCCATCGTCGGGCGTCTGCTACGCCAACTCGGTGAGTCGACCCAGGTGATGTGCGTCACCCACCTGCCCCAAGTGGCAGGCTGCGGCCACCAACACTACTTCGTCAGCAAGGAGACCGACGGTGCAGAGACGGAGACGCGCATGCAGCCGTTGAACAAGAAGGCGCGGCTGCAAGAGCTGGCGCGTCTGTTGGGCGGCAGCGCCGTCACCCGTAACACGCTGGCCAACGCACGCGAACTGCTGGCGGCCTAAGCGGTAGTGCTTGGCTCCCCCGGCCGGCGGCGCGTGGCTCTCGCCTGCCGGGAGGGCCGAGAATCAGGGAACCATCCCGCCGCGCCGTTGCCTATACTCCCGTCGGCGTGGTAATCTCGACGCCCAGAGAATCCTGCAGCGAGATGCAGGGTTGCGCCGCAGCTACCCTGGCTTCGTGTCCAAAAGGAATGAATGAACTATGCGTTGTAAAATGCTGACTGCCGCCGCCGTGGTTCTGGTGATGCTGACCGCCGGTTGTTCCACCGTGGAAAAAGTGGTGTATCGCCCCGATATCAATCAGGGCAACTATCTGACGGCAGCCGAAGTTGCCAAAATCCACCGTGGCATGACGCAGCAGCAGGTCGCCTATACCCTGGGTACGCCGCTGTTGCAGGATCCCTTCGGCAGCAGCACCTGGTATTACGTCTTCCGCCAAGAGCCAAGCCATGAGGGCATCAGCCAGCAGACGTTAACCCTGACCTTCAACGGTAACGGTATCCTGACCGGCATCGACAACAGCAAGAAACTGCCGGATGCGGACAACGACAACGACTGATCGTTAGCCGTCTAAAAAAATAATGAGAAAGGCGCCGATGGCGCCTTTTTTATACCGCTGAGGAGGGCCGTGTTACTTCTTGCTGGCGCGCTCGGCTCGCTGGCGGCGCAATTCGCGCGGATCGGCGATCAACGGGCGGTAAATCTCCACCCGATCGCCGTCATGCAACGGATCATTGAGCTTCACCGGGCGGCTAAAGATCCCCACCTTATTCTTGCTCAGATCGATCTCGCTACGCAGATTCAGCAACCCAGAACGCTCGATGGCCTGCTCGACGTTACTGCCCTGCGGTAACGTCAAACGCTGTAGATACTGTTTTTCCGGCAGTGCGTACACCACCTCGATATTCATCTCAGACACGGTAAACCTCTTTGGCCCGCAGGGTAAACGCCTGCACCATACTGCCAGCCAACTCCTTAAACACCTTGCCGAAGGCCAGTTCGACCAGCTTGTTGGTAAACTCAAACTCCAAATGCAACTCGACCTTACAGGCCTCCTCGCTCAACGGGGTAAAACGCCAGTCCCCCATCAGGCGGCGGAAGGGCCCCTCGACCAGGCGCATCTGGATATTACGACTGTCGTCCAGGGTATTACAGGTGGTGAAGGTCTTGCTGATGCCCGCCTTACAGACATCCACCGAGGCGGTCATACGCTTCGGCGTGCTCTCCAGAATGCGGCTACCGACGCAGCCCGGCAAAAAGTCCGGGTAGGCGGTAACATCATTGACCAACTGATACATCTGCTGGGCGCTGAACGGTACCAGCGCGGAACGGCTAATCTGGGGCATATCGATTCCTGGACGACGTAAACCTAGGCATAATACCATTTATTGCTAGACAGAGAGAATTGGCTTACGCACACTGGATGCCGACCATAAATCTGCGGCCCGCCGCGGCGAAGGGTATTCAGGCGCCGGTCGTAACAGTATAATGACGCTACTATGACAAAGAAAAAAGCACATAAACCGGGTTCGGCAACCATTGCCATGAACAAGCGCGCGCGCCACGAATACTTCATCGAGGATGAGTTCGAGGCCGGGCTGTCGCTGCAAGGCTGGGAGGTCAAATCCCTGCGGGCCGGTAAGGCCAACATCAGCGAAAGTTATATCTTGCTGCAAAACGGCGAGGCATTTCTGTTCGGCGCCACCTTTTCCCCGCTGAACGTCGCCTCCAGCCATGTGGTATGCGATCCGACGCGTACTCGTAAGCTGCTGCTCAAGGAGCGCGAGCTGGCGAGTCTGTTCGGTAGCGCCAACCGCGACGGTTACACCATCGTTCCCCTGTCGTTGTACTGGAAGAACGCCTGGGCCAAGCTGAAGATCGGTGTGGCTAAGGGTAAGAAAGAGCACGATAAACGCGATGACATCAAAGATCGCGAGTGGAAGCAGGACAAAGCGAGAATTATGAAACACGCCAACCGCTAAGGCTGGCACAACGGCGGTAAACTCTGGTATACTGCCGTCTACACACTTGGGCCTGATTCTGGATTCGACGGGATTTGCGAAACTCAAGGTGCATGCCGAGGGGCGGTTTGCCTCGTAAAAAGCCGCAAAAAAATAGTCGCAAACGACGAAAACTACGCACTCGCAGCTTAATAACCTGCGCAGAGCCCTCTCTCCCTAGCCTCCGCTCTTAGGACGGGGATCAAGAGAGGTCAAACCCAAAAGAGATCGCGTGGAGCTCCTGCCTGGGGGTGAAGCGTTAAAACTAATCAGGCTAGTTTGTTAGTGGCGTGTCTGTCCGCAGCTGGCAAGCGAATGTAAAGACCAGACTAAGCATGTAGTACCGACAGTGTAGTAATTTCGGACGCGGGTTCAACTCCCGCCAGGTCCACCAAATTTGGAAAGTGAAAAGCCCGCCCGGCGCAAGTCTGGCGGGCTTTTTTGTATCTATCGTTTGTCATCGCCCGAGGCGATCCGGCTGAATTCGATGATTATTGGTATATGTTTAGGTATACGCGATACTGTAGCCGATTAAGCGTATATCCATTATGGCCAGGCACCGGCAGGCATGGTATGCGTCACACGCCCCTCTCACGAACCCAATCTCGTCGGCAAACCAGCCAACAACCTCTACTACCCTTAGCCGAGTCATTGGTGGAATGGCTCCCTTGCCTGATGCCTTATCTCAAGCAGCGCTTAATTCATCGCTAGAAAAGAGTAAAAATGAATAATAAAAACGTGCTGGTGGTGAACCTATGCCAGACCGACCCAACGAGCCGCCTCGTTATTGATTGCGCGCTCTTCTTTGGCGCTTGATAGCGACAAAGCCTCATTTATTGATACCAGGGTCGGGGTATATCAAGACACGGTAAGGGTCGTTATCAAGGGCTGCACCTTAGTACCATCCACTCCCGATGTAGTAGGACAATATTGGGATGAAGGGTGTAAGGGCGTTAGTATGCGCTGGGAGGCGAGGCATATCACGAGAGACAGGTATTCACCGTGAAAGCAGCATGCCCCCAGATCTTGCAAACGCTAGCAAGCATGCAGGGTATCCGTTACCTCACTCAGGAGCAGTTCGAACGTATACCGGAAGGCATTACGTTGAAGTAAAAACGGGTGTCAGCTCTTGTGATGAATTGCCTCATGTGATGCAACCACACCGTTTTGACGCCACCCTACCTAGCGTTTCATGCGGCTAATTGACCACCCACTTTTTCAAAATTGGCAATCAACAACAGACCCCATTAACCCACCGTCAAAAGCCTGCAACTGCATCAGGATCGGCAAGCGGCTTTACCCGTTCAGCCTAGCATTACCCTGCGCGCTTTACGTTTAGCATGCCTCCGGCAGACTCATTCTGCCATCAATGGCCATCTCTCGACGTAAAGCGCGACATGGCACGCTCCCGCTGCTCACTGACGATTACCGATTCGCCGCATTAGCGCTAACTTTACTCAATGCAAAATAGACAAACGCGCCTAAGAATAGGCCAAAAACATACGATGAATCATACAGCCAAGCCAGAGCGTCTATATTTTTTGATAGCATTATCCCGCCCCAAACGCTCAGCAAGGCAATGACCGCATTTTTATTGACACCCTGATACCTGCCACTATCCACTTTGTAGAGATCCACCATGTCGATTTTGGTCTTATTCTCGATCCAGTAGGAGACCAGATATATCCCGGTAATCGGCCCCAGCAGCGCACCCAACATACCAAGAACCACAAAAATAAGATTGTCGGGATCCGCCAACACCTTCCAAGGCATGCCAAAAACGGAAAGTAAGGCAACCAGCACCACTGCATACCAATATTTAAAAGCTTTTACCTTGTTTGATATTAAGGTGTTGAACACATTAGCTGGCGGTATTAAGTTTGCCGGTACGTTTGTCGTCAGTGTAGCCAGTAGAATAAATGCTGAAGTGATAATAACCAAGGATGGGCTTTCAAATCTTGATATTAAAACGACAGGATCCCAGATTATTTCGTTAAAGGTAATGGATGACCCGGCAGTCATGGCTACACCGACAAACACGATATAGGCGGTAGCTAACGGCGCAAAAATTATTTGCCCTAAAAACTGAGAACGTTGATTTTTAGCATTCTTGGTAAAATCTGACATATTAAGGGCAATGGTACTATCAAATGCAATAAATGATGATAAGGCAGGGAAAAATATTATCCAAAAATTTTCTAGATCCTCCTTCCCGGAGACGGCCGGTTGAGATAAAAGCTCGCTCACACTCCAACCTGACACCGATAGCGCCCACAGAATAACCAGTAAAGAAAGGAAAATCAAAATGACCGCTGATTTATCTGCCAACCATTTAACCCCAGCGTTTTCATTAAACGCCACGATAATATTGAGCAGTACAAACAAAAAGAAAGACAGAAACGCTGAAACAAAGCCTAGCGAGGAATACGCTGGGAAAAAGATAGAGATAATATTAGTAATGGCTTGACCGCCAATCCACGCCGTCACCCCAAACCAAAAACAACCCAAGATAGCCCTAACCAAGGTCGGTATGATACTTCCTTTTATGCCAAATACGGCCCGAGATAACAGGGGGAAATTAATGCCATATTTGGCGCCAGGATGCCCCAGCAAAACAGCGGGGAGCATCACTATCGTATGCCCCAACACGACGGTGAAAAGTGCCTGCGACCATGACATACCAACCTGTATAATACCGGTACCTAACATCAAGGCAGGAATCGACACCATAATGCCAATCCACAGCGAGGCGAAACTCCCGATACCCCATGTTCGCTTTACCACGGGTTTGGTGTATTCATTGTAAATATTCTTACATCCTGATAAGGCTGAAGGAATGCTTCCCATTATTCCGCTCCTCACTATTATTTATAAATAAATTAAAGAGTGTCCTATGCATGGAAAGTTTTTACATCCAATTATCATGCCAGATGTTATTTATTTGGATGATAATATTAACAGATGGTTAATACCTGTGATGGTTATCCCAAATAAAAATAAATGCTGACGGGAAAAACTCAGCATAAGATAACTATCTCTAATCATTGAGCCTGACCCGACGCAATATATTCTCATAATGAGAGTTTCTATCATCCGCGATGATAAAATCAAAAGATATTGAGAATAGTGTCCCCGACAGGAGGACTAACGTTAAAAATGCCACGCAAGCCGGTTGTTCCACTGGGACGGCGCCCCACACGTATGCCTCCCGAAGCCCCGATAACGCTCATCGCGATTCGACGCTGCCGTGCTAACGTGCTAGCGTTTAACGACGGTGCCGCTGGTGCCGGGTAAGCCTGGCCTAACGGGGCACGCCACTATGCACCACCGTGGGCCGAGCAACACGTTGTCTTCTTTTCACGAGATCATCCGATGAGCGTTATTTACGTTGTAGTCCTTACCTATATCAAACCCCTATCCGAGATCGATGCGCACCTGGCGGCGCATATTGACTGGTTAAATCAAGGCTATGAGCAGGGAGTATTCCTGAGCTCCGGGCGACGTATTCCGCGCAATGGCGGCGTGATCCTGGCGCGTAGCGAGTCGCTAGAGGCCTTACAGGCCCGGTTACAGCGCGATCCGTTCCAGCAGCACGGATTGGCCCGTTGTGACATCATCCCCTTCGAGGCCAGCCGTTGTGCCGCGACGATCCAGGGACTGATCGACTAATCTCTCCCACCGCCCTGGCGCGTCCGCGATCCGCGCCTAGCGCGCAAGACGCACACGATGGAACAGAGCTCGCCACCTACCCGTCCCTCCTCACCCCCACGGCTGTCAGTGCGTGGCATGGCGGCCAAGCAGCGAGCTCATACGTCAGATCCATCCAAGTTACAGGCAGCGCTCCAACGCGCCCTGACATGGGACGAGCAACGGCTCAACGCACAGCAACAACGCCTGGCGGCGGTGATCCTCGATGAGATCGTGACGCTTCCTGCCACACCTCTGGCCCTGGCCTACCCTAGCGCTCCCCGCCTGCAACGCATCGCCTACGCCCTGACACAGACACCGGCAGATCCCCGCAGCGCTGAGGCGTGGGCCCATGTGGTCAGCCTCTCCCGCCGCACGCTCAGCCGCCGCTTCGTGCAGGAGACCGGGATGCACGTTACCGCCTGGCGGCAGCGACGGCGCCTATTACACGCCTTGCCGCTGTTAGCCCAGAGCGACGCGGTCAGCGCCGTCGCGCTCCAACTCGGCTACGCCAATATCAGCGCCTTTATCACCCGTTTCCGCCAGCAGTTTGGCCTCACCCCTAGGCAATATCGGCAACAGGGTTAAGGGGACGCCCCCCCATGCCCCCCGTCACTAATAGAATGGCAGTCGTGTTTACCAAGATGAACATGGTGTAATACACGCGCTGCCCGGCCAAGGCGGCGCTAACCTCATTCTTAACCCTTTGCTCGCGATAATTATCACCCGGGGTATTACCTCGCCAAACTAACGTTAAAAATAATATCTAACTTTATCTGAGAAATGATGAGGTTAAATTGTGGCGCGTGAATTCCATCACAATTAACTAATATAGCAATAGACAAATAAATTGGCTGTGTGCATTTTATACTTACAAAAGTCACTAAGGATGTTTGCATATCATGAAAAAGCTATGTGAAACATACATTCCTAGCAAGTGGTTTAATCTCGACACCATCCTGGTCGAATTCTTTTCTTAATATCTCATCCGCGACACTTACACCTTTGACAAACTCGCATAGGATAACGCATTGCGGGATTTGCTCTATAGACATGCGCTCTACGATATAACTATTTCGTTATATTCACGCGCATTCACCCGATATTTTATTTATCTATAGCGTTCTTTACCGCCGGTAAAGAACCCCCTACCTGTATAGCTAAAAGGGTAAGCACCATGGATAACTTTAAACATTTACCAGAACCATTCCGTATTCGTGTTATTGAGCCAGTGAAAAGAACCACGCGTGAACATCGCGAGCTGGCGATCGTCAAATCGGGGATGAACCCTTTCCTGCTGGATAGCGAAGACGTATTTATCGATCTGCTCACCGACAGCGGCACCGGCGCCGTCACGCAGAGTATGCAGGCCGCCATGATGCGTGGCGACGAGGCCTATAGCGGTAGCCGTAGCTACTACGCGCTGGCCGATGCCGTTAACCAGATCTTTGGCTATCAATACACCATTCCAACCCACCAGGGACGCGGTGCCGAACAGATTTATATCCCGGTATTGATCAGGAAGCGTGAACAAGAGAAGGGGTTGGATAGAAACAAGATGGTAGCCTTCTCCAACTACTTCTTCGACACCACCCAGGGTCATAGCCAGATCAACGGCTGTACCATCCGTAACGTCTACATCGAAGAGGCCTTCGATACCGCCGCACGCCATGATTTTAAAGGCAACTTCGACATTGACAAGCTGGAGCAAGGTATCCGTGAGGTCGGAGCCAACAATGTGCCCTATATCGTGGCGACCATTACCTGTAACTCGGCGGGGGGCCAGCCGGTCTCCATCGCCAACTTGAAGGCGATGTATGCCGTCGCCCAGAAGTACGACATCCCGGTGGTGATGGACTCGGCCCGTTTTGCCGAAAACGCCTACTTCATCCAGCAACGCGAGGCGGAATATCGCGATTGGAGCATTGAGGCGATCACTCGCGAAACCTACAAGTTTGCCGATATGCTGGCCATGTCGGCGAAGAAAGATGCCATGGTGCCGATGGGCGGTCTGTTGTGCTTTAAGGATGAGCACTTCTTCGACGTCTACACCGAATGCCGCACGCTGTGCGTGGTGCAAGAGGGCTTCCCGACCTATGGCGGCCTGGAAGGTGGAGCCATGGAGCGTCTAGCCGTCGGGTTGCACGATGGCATGAACCAGGACTGGCTGGCCTACCGCATCGCCCAGGTGCAATACCTGGTCGATGGGCTGGAGGCGATCGGCATCACCTGCCAGCAGGCCGGGGGACATGCCGCCTTCGTCGATGCCGGTAAGCTGTTGCCGCATATCCCCGCCGAGCAATTCCCCGCCCAGGCATTGGCCTGCGAACTGTATAAAGTGGCCGGAATCCGCGCCGTCGAAATCGGCTCCTTCTTACTCGGCCGCGATCCGAAGACCGGTAAACAACTACCCTGCCCAGCCGAATTGCTGCGTCTGACCATTCCTCGCGCGACCTATACCCAGACGCATATGGATTTTATTATCGAGGCATTCCAACAGATCAAACAGAATGCCAAGAATATTAAGGGACTGGAGTTTATTTACGAGCCGAAGGTTCTCCGCCACTTCACCGCCAAATTAAAAGAAGTTTAACCCTAGAAAATAGGAGCCTGCGCCTCGCCGCGGGCTCCTCTCCGCCACAAGAAGTCATCACGCTCTGAATAAGAGGAGAGTCTTATGGAGCCGGAGTTTAAAAATAAACACTCTGCGTTTTGGGGCATTATGGTTATCGCCGGTACCGTCATCGGTGGAGGAATGTTTGCGCTGCCCGTCGACCTGGCCGGTAGTTGGTTTTTCTGGGGTGCATTTATTTTAATTATCACCTGGTTTTCCATGCTGCATTCCGGGCTATTATTACTTGAGGCAAACTTAAATTACCCTATCGGCTCCAGCTTTAACACCATCACCAAAGATCTCCTGGGTAACACCTGGAATATCATTAACGGTATTACCGTCGCCTTTGTACTGTATATTCTGACCTACGCCTATATCTCCGCTAACGGCGCGATCCTCAGCGAAACCATCGCCATGCAGTTGGGCCATCAGGTTAATCCTCGCCTAGTCGGCATCGCCACGGCACTGTTCGTCGGCGTGGTATTATGGTTCAGTTCGTTAGCGGCCAGCCGGATCACCTCGCTATTTCTCGGCATCAAGATCCTCGCCTTCGTTATCGTCTTCGGCTCATTTTTCTTCCGCGTCGACTACGCCACCCTGACCGACGCCAGCGCCGGGATGGGCCAGAGCAACCACTACTTCCCCTATATCTTTATGGCGCTGCCGGTCTGCCTCGCCTCGTTCGGTTTCCACGGCAACATTCCCAGCCTGATCATCTGCTATGGCAAGCGCAAGGATAAACTGATCAAGAGCCTGGTCTTCGGATCGCTCCTGGCACTGGTGGTTTACCTGTTCTGGCTGTACTGCACCATGGGTAACATCCCCCGCGAGGCGTTTAAGGGCATCATCGCCTCGGGCGGCAACGTCGACTCGCTAGTGAAATCCTTTATCGGTACGACGCCGGGCCGGGTGATCGAATTCTTCCTGTTGGTGTTCTCTAACCTCGCCGTCGCCAGCTCCTTCTTTGGCGTCACCCTGGGGCTGTTTGACTACCTGGCCGACCTGTTTAACATCGATAACTCGCCTATCGGCCGCTTCAAGACGGTGCTGTTGACCTTCATCCCGCCAGCGTTGCTCTATCTGCTGTTCCCCAACGGCTTCATCTATGGGATCGGCGGCGCCGGACTATGCGCCACCATCTGGGCGGTCATCGTCCCGGCGATCCTCGGGCTGAAATCACGTCAGAAGTTCCCCCAGCAGCGCTTTACCGTCTGGGGCGGCAAGATCATCCCGATCTGGGTGATGGTGTTTGGCTTGTTGGTCATCGCCTGCTGGTTCGGTAAGGCATTCAACCTGTTGCCGATATTCAGTTAACACCAGGTCAGTCGACGAGAGGCGAATACCGGGCTAGCCAAGCCCGATTGCAGAGCGGCGCATGGAGGCGCCCTCGCGCCAGCCCACCTTACAGCGTCTTCAATTCACGATGTTTCAATCGGTTACGGCCACTATTCTTCGCCTGATACAGCATCTCATCGGCATGGTGTACCAAGGCATCGAAGTCGTTGGGGGTCACACTCTGCCGTGGCAGCAGCACACAGCCGATACTCACGGTGAGATGCCCCTGCAATGCCTTATCGCTGCCGTAATCCAGCGTCTCGCGCAAGCTATCCAAGCGCGCCAACGCACCACAGGCATGCTCGGCACTGCACAAGACGATGAACTCCTCGCCACCGAAGCGGCCGATCAGGCTCTCCGGCTCGCGAAAATGGTGGCGCAACGCGTCGGCAAAATAGACCAAGGCCTCGTCGCCCGCCTGATGGCCATAAGTGTCGTTGTAGTGTTTGAAGTAATCCAGATCGAACAACGCCAGCGCCACCAAGGAGCCCGACTGCGCTAACATCGCCGCGAACTGTTGTATCAGGCTGCGCCGGTTACGGATGCCCGTCAGGTAGTCGATATTCGCCTGGAGGGTCAACGCCTGATTCAGGCGCTCCAACTGTTCGCGCTGTGCCGCCAGCTCACGCAATGCCGTACGCTCGGCTTGAATATCCTGGATCTGCGAGATGTAAAACAGCACCGCCTCCTCGTCGTAGATGGCCGAGACGCTCAGGCGCACCCAGAGGTAGGTCCCCGCCTTCATCAGGTAGCGCTTCTCCACGGTATAGAAGTCGATGTGCCGCTGCGCCAACGCCTCCAGGTTCTGCAAGTCCAACGCCAAATCGTCCGGGTGCGTGATGCTCTGAAAACAGATACTACGCATCTCCGTCTCGCTGTAACCCAGCATCTTACAGAAGGTACGATTCGCGCGACGGAAATAGCCGCCCGGTGCCACCAGCGCCATACCGATCGCCGCATATTTAAATGCCTTATCGATGACCGTATTGATGCGTTGATTCTCGCGTATCAGTTGCTGGTTCGCTTGGCGTAGTTGCGCCTGATGCAGCAGGTAACCGATGCTACGCGCTAACAGCGCGACATCGGCCAGTTGCGCCTCACTGAACGGCGCCATCGGCGCCTGGGTGGAGAGTAACTCCAGTAGGCCGTAGCGCTCCGCCCCCAGCCACAGCGGTACCCCGATATAACATCCCAACGGCTGCGCCCGATAGGCCGCGGGCAGTTGCTGAACGGCCTCGGCGGGCGGATCGGCATACACCACCAGACGATCCTCATCTATCACCCGTCGACTAAAATCGGCGCTGAGGCTCAATCGACTACCGGGCGGAAAGGCCGCCGACACGGGATAGCAATAGAGGACGCTGGCGATGTTGTTACTGACCCGGCTGATCACCCCTAACTGCATATGCAAATTCGCGAGCCCCATCCGCAGGATAGCGCGGTATACCTCGTCATCGTCCGCGGGAGATGCGGTCGACACGGGCGGGATGGCATGGGTCGGCGACGGATCGGGGTCGTTCACGGCGTCTCTCCTTCTCGGGCTAGGGCATCAAGCGGCGGCAACGCAAGCAGCCTGACGTTATTACTATAGAACAGTGGAGGCGGGATGCAGGGTGCGGGGTGGGAGAAATAAAAAACCCCGGCCGACGGGCCGGGGAAAGCGATACAACGATTACAGAGTCATTACATCTTTAGAGAAACAGGGCCCATACGCTACACACGACGAACAGCAATACGGCCAGTAACGGTGCAACAGAGACGGCGCGACTATTCATTAACATCACTCTCCATCAAGCCATCGGTTTACATGAGGTGTCATGCTTATTGCTCAGACGCAATCCCGGCAGCCAGTAGTTGTGGGCATAACGCAGGGCGACGTAAGCGATAATCACCGTGGCAATCGCCACCTCGACCGTCGCCATCAGGTGCAGTTGAGCGGCATACTCTTCCGCCCCCGGATACTGCGCGACCAGATGAGACATCTTGTACAGCGCGGTAGCACCGATTGCCATCGGGAAGGTGAAGGCCGCATAACCCGGGCTGAACGGCAACTGCAACAGACGGAAGAAGGAGCAGTAAATCACCACCGTCATCAGTAACGCGATACCCAACAGGATGGCGCAGATCAGCAGAGAGGGTTGCTCTACCACGGTCAGATAACCCGCCAGAGAGAGGCTTGCCGGTGCCGCCATGATGGCGATGGTCGGCTTCGCCGCATCCGGTACTTCGTTACAGAACATGAAGCGGTAGATCATCAGCGGCAGCATGATCAGGTAGCTCACCATCCCGATCACCAGCAGCCACTGGGCAAAACCGACAAACGGCGCGCCCGGACAGCAGACATCGGCGACGATGATACCCACCGGCGGCACGAACCAACTCGGTACCATATGGTGCATACGCGGTTCACGGGCACGATGGAAGAAAAACAGCGCCAGCGCAATCAGGTGTACCGCCACCGCGCCCAGCCACAAGGCCATGCCGACTCGTGGCAGATAATGCCCAACGGCAACGGAGACAACCATCGTCGCCATGGCGAAGGTCGGCACGATACTGCCCACCACCGGATGTTTGATGTCTTGCATCAGCGTGTCTGGGTGAAAAATAAAGCGCACGGTTAATGCCAGCAGGATCGCGCCGGCGATCAGTGCCCCAATGTTCTGCCCGATACCATTCAGCGGCAGCGCATTCTCCAAACACCAACCGATACTCGCGATACCCAGAGCCAGCCCGGCTGCCGGGGTGGGCATGCTACGAACTTTGCGATGAATTAATCTCAACACCTGAACACCTCATATGTTTTTCATTGTTTCTATGGCTCATACTATAGCCACAGGATATTATTTAAAAAATCAATAAATATCTTACCATTGGTTTAGAGAAACTAAACAATGAACATCACCTTCAAACAGCTACGCGTCTTCGTCGCCATCGCGCGCGGCGGCACGCTGACGCAGGCCGCCGCCCAACTGTTCATGACCAAGGGCGCCCTCTCCCAGACCCTGAGTGAACTGGAGAGCCAACTCGGGGTACGGCTGTTCGAGCGTCAGCACGCCCGCCTCCTGTTAAACCACGAGGGGCAGCGCCTACTGCCGGTCGCCGACGAATTATTGACGCGTATGCAGGGCGTGGAGGCCCTGTTCGACAACGGTAACGGCGACACACGCCTGCTGGTCGGCTGCACCAAGACCATCGGCAGCTACCTATTACCCGATCTGCTCTGTGCCTTTCAGCAGCGCTATGGCTGGCTGCCTCTGCCGATCATCGCCAATACCCAAGCCATCGCCGGTATGGTGGCCGGCTTCGAGTTGGATGTCGCACTCCTTGAGGGGCCGGTCACCGATCCCGCCTTGCTCTGCCATCCTTGGATCGAAGATGAGATGGTGGTCGTCGCCAGTCTGGCACACCCACTCGCGGGGAGCGGGCCGCTGACCTTTGAGCAACTCAGTCGGGAACGCTGGTTACTGCGCGAGGCGGGCTCCGCCAGCCGCGCCTTCTTCGATCACCAGCTAGCGCCATGCTTGGATAATCCGCAGGTGGTGTTGTCGCTGGACGCCTTCGACGCCATCCTGGCCTGTGTCAAAAACAATCTGGGCATCACCTTTATCTCACGCCGCATGTTGGAGCAGCCGCTGTACGCTGGTCAATTCTGTACCCTGCCTTGCGAGCAGCGTTTTAGCCGCCACTTCTCGCTCTGTCTGCAACGCAGTAAGTATCTCTCTCCCACCCTCAACCTATGGCTGGATTTTTGTCGTAATTGGCGCACATAACACCGAGCTGTAACGATTACTGGCCGCATCTGTTTGAAACGCTATGTATTATAAATAAACCCCTACTAACGAAGGATGATCTATACTGCTTGGGTACTGAGCACTACTGCTGCTTTGATTATCTAATTCTAAGGAGATCAAGATGAGCACGGTTAAGAAAAGCGACGTCCAAGCACGCCAACGTCTCCCCCTGTCTACCCCGACCGATCTGGGTCATGAGGCAACCAAAGCAATCAGCGCAGCAATGAATGCACTGTTGGCCGACATTTTTGCCCTTTACCTGAAAACCAAGAATTTCCACTGGCACATGAGTGGGGCACATTTCCGTGACTACCACCTGCTGCTAGACGAGCAAAGCGCACAACTGTTTGCCATGACCGATGACCTTGCCGAACGCGTACGTAAAGTGGGCGGCACTACCCTGCACTCCATCGGTGAAATCGCCCGCATCCAACGCATCAAAGATAATGATGCTGAATATGTCGATCCGCTCGATATGCTGGCCGAGCTGTGCGAAGACAACAAACAGATTGCCGCCGAACTGCGTGCCGCCCATGCAGTCTGCGACGAATACCACGATATCTCCAGCGCTAGCCTGATTGAGAACTGGATCGACGAAACTGAACGTCGTGTCTGGTTCCTGTTCGAGGCTTGCCGTCGCTCATAATCGTGACTCACGGCGCCCTAGGGGCGCCGTTTTCTTTCTCTCGCGCCAATCTCCCCACTCATCCCCTTCCTATTCCGTGCTGCCGACGGCGGGATCGCGCCGCCACGCTGGCCGATCGTTCACTTTGCCCGTATGATGTCCCCTCTGTTACTTGCGGAGAGCGGCATGATCTGGTTAATGCTCGCCACGCTGGCATTGGTGTTTATCGCCGGCTTTCGTGTGCTTAATACCCCCACCCGACGGGCGTGCCAACGCTTAACCCAGCGTCTCAACATCGAGCCGGTACATGTCGAGTCCTTACTCAGTCAGATGGGGAAACAGCAAGGTGAGGCCTTTGTGCGTTATCTGCTCAATGGCACGGAATCGCATCTCAATAATGCGGCGATGGTGTTATTGATCTATCAGACTTTCATCGTTAATGGGTCTGATGACAATCTGAATTATTGGCGTTCGCTAATACGTAAGGCCGGGTTAAATGCCGATATCAGCCCACAACAAGTAAGATTGGCTCTCGATTTTCTATGCGAGTTAGAGCCTGATCCCGCAGAGATGCTCGCTTTTCGCCTACGTTACCAGCAGCTTTTTGCCCCAGCGAGCGAAGAAATAGGCGAAAAGGGTGATAATATCTATATCCTTGACCATTTCAGATAACTATAATAAGCACCGTTAACGTTTCTTGTAGTGTATGTCACAAATCTGACATGTGATTTATTGCATATTAGTAGCATAACTTTTTATTCTCACTCTAATTAGTTAACGAAATGGTTCAATCCATGCGCTTCGTCCACCATCCGCCTCAGCAGATCGTCCCTGCGGCATCGTGTGAGTGGGTCGCGCGGGTCCCTTGAACCCCGCCACGTCCAGCGCCATCGACGGGCGGTATAAGCAGGTGTCCACGGCGGAGACCTGTGCCGGATCGGAATCCCGGCGCCATCGAGTAAGGACATTTTTTATAAAAATAAAGAGTTACTGGCCTAACTCGATAATAGTGAAAAAATGTATAGCCCACACCTGCACGCTTCAGTAAGCATCGCCAGTCGCTGCCCGTTGGTTCACTGCGACTGTCCGCCATATCTCCGTTGCGACGATCTCGTCTCTCGACCCACTATAAATAATTCATTAAAAACAATAAATTACTCCATTATAATTTCCTCAGTAAATTTATTACCACACCGGTTAGCGCTTTCTCAGAAACATCGTTTACAAAACTGATAACCGAAGTTACTATAATCAATGAAACTAATGAGGTCATTACTCAATGCCACGTTCTATCACTCAAATCGAAGAAATGCTGAAGCAACGCGCAAAGCGACAGAGCGATTTTCCTTACCAGGAGATCCTGCTGACCCGCCTGTGCATGCATATGCAGAATAAGTTGCTGGAAAACCGCAACAAGATGCTGAAAGAACAAGGAATTAATGAGACGCTGTTTATGGCGTTGATCACGCTGGATGCGCAAGAGGACTATAGTATTCAACCTTCCGAACTCAGCGCGGCATTAGGGTCATCGCGTACCAATGCGACTCGCATTGCCGATGAGTTGGAAAAACGTGGCTGGATTGAGCGGCGCGAAAGCGACAATGATCGTCGTTGCCTCCATCTGCATCTGACGGAAGCGGGGAAGGCATTTTTAGCCGAAATCATCCCGCCACAGCATAAGTGTCTACACTTCTTATGGTCTACGTTAACACAGGAAGAGCAACAACAATTGGAAGTATTGACACGTAAGCTGTTATCGCGCATTGAAGAGATGGAGCAGTCAGGATTGACACAGTAAGCCGGTGAGCCGATAGCACCCCTTATTTATGTAGACGATCGCGCGTCCGCCCCTTTGCCCTGACTCGCTGGTTCCCGAGCGTTACGGTGGCGGGGTTCCTTTGCGCGCGATCCGAATCCTGTCCCGATTGCCGAATTTCTCCGCATCCGACGATATAGCGCACGTATCCGCCAGACGATGGGTATGACGGTCTGTTTCAATGCGCGTCTAAGACTCTTTACCGTTTGACTCCCTCCGCGACTCTTCTCCTGCGCCTATTTCAGGCTGCGGGAATCGCTGGGCGTTGGCCCATGGCGGGAGGAATACATGCAGCATAAAAAAACCAATTAAACTCTATAGAATCAAGAAGAAACTCGGAGATACACCATGAGTGACAATGTGGCGAAACAGGTTCAGCAAGCCCCCGCCCCGAATAAGAAGAGACAGCGTAAAACCTGGATGTTGGCGATGACCTGTGTGTTCATTCTGATCGCCCTCGCCTATCTAGCCTACTGGTTCATCGTGCTACGTCACCACCAGGATACCGACGACGCCTATGTCACCGGCAACCTGGTGCAGATTAACGCCCAAGTCTCCGGCAGCGTAACGCAAGTCAATTTCGAAGGGACCGATCTGGTGAAGGCTGGCGACGTGCTGGTCACCCTGGATAAGACCGATGCCCAACAAGCCTACGAGCGTGCCAAGACGGCCTTAGCCAATAGCGTGCGCCAGACCCACCAGCTGATGGTCAACGCCAAGCAGTACCAGGCCAACATCGTCGTGAATCAGGTCGCCTTGAGTAAGGCCAGCAGCGACTATCAACGCCGTCTGGCGCTGAGCCGTTCCGGTGCCATCGGCCGTGAGGAGTTACAACACGCCCAGGACGCCATGGAGAGCGCCCGCGCCGCGCTGGATGTCGCCATCCAACAATACAACGCCAACCAGGCGCTGATCCTGAATACCCCGCTAGAGAAGCAACCGGCCGTCTTGCAGGCGGCGGCACAGGTACGCGATGCCTGGCTGGCGCTGGAGCGGACCCAGATCCGCAGCCCGGTGACCGGCTATGTCTCACAGCGTAGCGTTCAGGTCGGCGCGCAGATCTCGCCGAATACCCCATTGATGGCCGTCGTCCCCGCCAATCAGATGTGGGTAGATGCCAACTTTAAAGAGACGCAACTGGCCAATATGCGCATCGGCCAACCCGCCACCGTCGTCAGCGACATGTACGGCGACAAGGTGGTGTACCAGGGTAAGGTCGTCGGCCTGGATATGGGGACCGGCAGCGCCTTCTCCCTGCTGCCCGCACAGAACGCCACCGGTAACTGGATCAAGGTGGTACAACGTCTGCCGGTGCGTATTGAGCTGAACGCCCAGCAACTGGCTCAGTACCCACTGCGTATCGGCCTCTCCACGCTGGTCACGGTTAACACCGCCGATACGCAGGGTGCGGTGCTGGCCCAACAGGTGCGTAAGACCCCGGCCTATCAGAGCGACGTGCTGACGCTGGATCTGGCGCCGGTGAACCGCGTGATCGCCGAGATCATCCAGGCGAATGCCGCTTAATCCGCGCCGAGGTGCCCGTGCAACAAAAACCGCTTGAAGGAGCCAAGCTTGCCTGGATGACCATCGCCCTATCGATGGCGACCTTCATGCAGGTGCTGGATTCCACCATTGCCAACGTGGCCATCCCGACCATCTCGGGTAACTTGGGGGCCTCCAACTCCCAGGGGACCTGGGTGATCACCTCGTTCGGGGTGGCGAACGCCATCTCGATCCCCATCACCGGCTGGCTGGCGAAGCGTTTCGGCGAGGTCCGGCTATTCCTGTGGTCGACCGGCCTGTTCGCCCTCACCTCTTGGCTGTGCGGGATCTCGCAGAGCCTGGAGATGCTGATCCTGTTCCGTGTGCTGCAAGGCCTGGTGGCCGGTCCGTTGATCCCGCTATCTCAGAGTCTGCTGCTTGGCAACTATCCTCCCGCCAAGCGCAACATGGCCTTGGCCCTCTGGTCGATGACGGTGATCGTCGCCCCGATCTGTGGGCCCATACTCGGCGGCTACATCAGCGACAACTACCACTGGGGCTGGATCTTCTTTATCAACGTACCGCTCGGCATCGGGGTGGTGCTGGTGAGTATGTCGACCCTGAAGGGACGCGAGACCCGCATCGAACAGAAGCCGATCGATACCGTCGGCCTGGTGCTGTTGGCGTTGGGCGTCGGTTGCCTACAGGTGATGCTGGACAAAGGGAAAGAGCTGGACTGGTTCAACTCGCCGGAAATCATCCTGTTGACGGTGGTGGCGGTGGTCGCGCTGGTCTTCCTGCTCATCTGGGAGCTGACGGACGAGCATCCGGTGGTGGATCTGTCGCTATTCAAGATCCGCAACTTTACCATCGGCGTGCTGTGCATCAGCCTGGCCTATATGCTCTACTTCGGCGCGATCGTACTGCTGCCGCAGCTGCTCCAGGAGGTGTATGGCTACACCGCCACCTGGGCCGGGTTGGCCTCGGCGCCGGTCGGCTTCATTCCGGTCTTGCTGTCGCCGATCATCGGCCGCTTCGGCGCGCGTCTCGACATGCGCCGCCTGGTTACCTTTAGCTTTATCATGTATGCCATCTGCTTCTACTGGCGCGCCTACAGCTTCGAACCGGGCATGGACTTCGGTGCCTCGGCCTGGCCGCAGTTTGTGCAGGGCTTCGCCGTGGCCTGTTTCTTTATGCCGCTGACCACCATTAGCCTGTCGGGTCTGCCGCCGGATCGCATCGCCGCCGCCTCCAGCCTGAGCAACTTCTGCCGCACCCTCGCCGGTTCGATCGGGGTCTCGATCACCACCACGCTGTGGACGCGGCGCGAGGCGCTACACCACACGCACCTGGCCGAATCGATTACGCCCTACAACCCCGTCGCCCAGCAGGCCTATGGCGAGATGGAGAAACTGGGGTTGAGCAGTCACCAGGCCTCCGCCCTGATCGCCCAGGACATCACCGCCCAGGGCCTGATCATCTCGGCCAACGAGATCTTCTGGGCCTCGGCTGGCGTCTTCCTGGTGCTGTTGGTGCTGATTTGGTTCGCTAAGCCTCCCTTCTCCAGTGCCGGTGACAGCGGCGGCGCCCACTAATCCCGCGCCACGCCGAAATAGCTGCCGCGTCCTCCCCTCCAGGGGGGGACGCGGCCCCTCCCCGCCTCGCACCACACTCACCCTCCATTCTTATGCTGACTCGTCACAGCGGCGACTCAGCGGCCTACTGATCTGTCGCGGGCATCGGTTACAGTAAAAAGAATTAAATTGAAATTAAAAGTCATTATCATTTACAATTCGATTCACTTGGAACGGCGCCGCCGGTCGCGCGCCGCCCCCCGTTGATCTGGAGAATAATCGATGATGCGCACTCTATCCTCTCGTATAAACACCTGGCTACGACTGGGCGCAGCCAGCCTGCTGTTCGGCCTGAGCGCCCTGCCTGCCGGCGCGGCCAGCGAATCGCTCACGCTGTATACCACCCGCGAGCCAGGGCTGATTAAGCCGCTGCTCGAAGGATGGAGTCAACAGAGTGGAGTCCAGGTCAACACGGTCTATATCAAAGATGGCATGTTGGAGCGTCTGAAGGCCGAAGGGGCTAACTCCCCCGCCGATCTGCTGATGACCGTCGATGCTGGCAACCTGCTGGATCTGGTCGAGGCTGGGGTGACGCAGCCCGTCAACTCCGCGACGCTGATCCAGGCCATTCCGGCCAACCTGCGTGGCAGCGATAACCAGTGGTTCGCGCTGTCGATGCGCGCTCGCGTGCTGTATATCGCCAAGGATCTTCCCAGCGGCGCGATCCAGTATGAGGATCTGGCCAAGCCGGAGTGGAGCAAGCGGATCTGTATGCGTTCCGGTCAGCATCCCTATAACACCGCGCTGGTGGCGGCGATGATCGCCCACCAGGGTGAGGCGAAGACCGAACAGTGGCTGCGCGCGCTCAAGGCCAACCTGGCGCGTAAACCGACCGGCGGCGATCGCGACGTGGCGCGCGATATCCTCGGGGGTATCTGCGACATCGGCATCGCCAACTCCTACTACGTCGGTCACTTGAAGAATGCCAAACCGGGTAGCGACGCACGCCAGTGGGGCGAGGCGATCAACGTGATCAAACCGACCTTCGCCACGGGTGGCACCCACGTTAATATCAGCGGCGCCGCCGTCGCCCGCCATGCCCCCAACCGCCAGGCGGCGGTACAACTGATGGAGTATCTGGTTTCGCCCGAGGCGCAACAGCGCTATGCCCGTGCCAACTATGAGTACCCGGTACGCCAGGGGGTGGAGCTGGATCCGGTCATCGCCCAAACCATCGGTACCATCACGCCCGACCCGTTGCCGTTGACCGAAATCGTTAAACAGCGTAAACAGGCCAGCCTGTTGGTGGATAAAGTTGGCTTCGATCAGTAAATTCCTTCCCCGCCGGTTTATACCGGCGGGCGGCCCGCTCCGCTCTCCCTTGGCGCCCGGCGCCATCTTGGTGGCATTGCTGGCCGTCACCCCGTTGCTCTCGCTGTTGTGGTTGGCACTGGACGGCGGCGTGGCCCACTGGACTAATCTGCTGTGCTATGTCCTACCGCAGGCCACGTTCAACACCCTACTGCTGTTGCTCGGCGTCGCGCTGCTGGCCGGCGCCATCGGCGTCGGCTGCGCCTGGGCGGTCAGCGCCTTCCAGTTTCCCGGTCGACGCTTATTAACCTGGGGCCTGCTGCTCCCGCTGGCGATGCCGACCTACATCGTCGCCTTCTCCTGGCTGGATCTGCTGCATCCCATCGGCCCGCTACAGAGCGCATTGCGCCAGCTACTCGGCTACGACAGCCCGCGCCAGTTCCGTCTGCCGGACATCCGATCCGTTGGCGGGGCCATCGTATTGTTCAGCCTGGTGCTCTATCCCTACGTCTACCTGACGATGCGGGCGATGTTCATCAGCCAGCCGGCCCATCTGCTGGAGGCGGCGCGCACCTTGGGCGAGAATGGACGCACGACCTTCTGGCGCGTGGTCCTGCCCCTCGCCCGCCCGGCGTTAGCCGTCGGCATTAGCCTGGCGCTGCTGGAGACCCTGAACGATCTCGGCGCCTCGGAGTTTCTCGGTGTCCAGACGCTGACCGTCGCCGTCTACACCACCTGGATCACCCGTTCTGATATCGCCGCCGCCGCCCAGATCGCCTGCATGATGTTAGGCTTTATCTTCCTGCTGCTCACGCTGGAGATGTATGGCCGCCGCCGCCAGCGCTACGCGGGGCGTGGTCTGCGCACCCTCCAGCCTCAACCGTTGCATGGCGCGCGCGCCTGGCTGCTGACGGCCGTGACTGCCCTGCCGCTGCTGTTGGGCTTCGTCGTCCCGCTGGTGCATCTGATCGGGCAAAGCATAAAACGCCTAGAGAGCCAAACCTTGCCATCGGGCGAACTGTTGTCCGCGTTGAGCAACACCCTGATCCTGGCGCTAAGCGTGACTCTGCTGGCCGTGGCGATCAGTCTGGCGCTCGCCTGGTACGCCCGCATTCGCGCGCTGGCGCCGGCTAGCTCACCGCTGCGCCGTCTGAGCCTGCGCCTGGCCTCGCTGGGGTATGCCGTACCGGGGACGATCCTCGCCATCGGCTTTATGCCGCCGGCGCTGTACGCCGATCGCTGGCTGGCTGGCGTGCTGGAGATACGCGGCCTGCCGCTGTTCTCCTGCGGCCTGCTGCTGGTGCTCTGCTGTACCCTGCGCTTCCAGACCATCACCCTGGGGGCATTAGACGCCGGACTGGCGCGTATCCCGCCCAGTCTGGAGCAGGCCGCCCGCTCCCTCGGTGCCAACGAGCGCGCGACCTTCTGGCGCGTACACCTGCCGCTGCTGCGTCCGGCGCTGATCGGGAGCGCCCTGCTGGTCTTCGCCGACACCATGAAGGAGCTGCCGATCACCCTGCTGCTGCGTCCGGTGAATGTCGAAACCTTGGCGACCCTACTGTACGCCGAGGCGGCGCGCGGCAGTTATGAAGACGGCGCCATCGCCGCGCTGTTGATCGTGTTGGCCGGCACGTTACCCATGGCCTTGTTGGTTCGCAATCAGTTGAAACAGGTGGGAGAATGATGATACATAGCCTGGCCCTCAGCCTCGATAATCTACACGTCAGCTATGGCGAAGGACGCCATGCCCAGGCGGTACTGAACGGCTTCGATCTACGCCTACAGCAGGGCGAGCTGGCTAGCCTCCTCGGCGCCTCCGGCAGCGGGAAGACCACCGTGCTGCGGGCCATCGCCGGCTTTGAACGCCTCAGCCAGGGCAGCATCCACATCGCCGGACGCTGTGTCGCCTCGCCACAGCACCATCTACCACCAGAGCAGCGCCGCGTCGGCATGGTCTTCCAAGATTATGCGTTGTTTCCGCACCTGAACGTGGCGCAGAACATCGCCTTCGGCCTGCGACGTCAGTCGCGCCAGCAACAGCAGGCACGGGTACACGAACTGCTGACGCTGATCGAGCTGGAGGGGATCGGCGAGCGTTATCCCCATGCGCTCTCCGGCGGCCAGCAACAGCGCGTCGCCCTGGCGCGCGCCCTGGCTCCGCAACCCGATATCCTGCTGCTGGACGAGCCCTTCTCCAGCCTGGATGAGGCGACACGCGAGCGGCTCGGTCAGGAGGTGCGCGCTATCCTCGCCGCCGCCGGTCAGACCGCATTACTGGTGACCCATAGCGTCCACGAGGCGCGCACGATGGGCGGGCCGATCCTGCACATCGCCCAGGGACGCGCCATCGGCTGTGCCGAGGCGGCGTAAGCCAGACAACCATGGCGCTCAACGTCGCCCCAGACAAAAAAAATCGCCCGGCCTAAGCCGGGCGATTGACGTTGGATAAGACGGACTCGCCGAGTTACTGCATCAACAGATACAGGGTGTTGTCGCCACGCTGAATGTTCAACGCCAGAACCGGCGGTTTCGCATCCAGGATCTTACGCAGCTCGCCGATATTGGCGATCGCCTGCTGGTTAACCCCGAGGATCACATCCCCTTTCTGTAACCCGATGCGCGCGGCGGTGGAACCTTTCTTCACATTATCCACCTTCACGCCCTTGCCACCGGCGGCATTGCTCAGCTCGGCCCCTTCGATACCGCTGAAGATATTATCGGACGCGACCTGGCTCTGGCTACTCTGCTCCAGCGTCGCCTCAACCGTCATCGGCTTGCCGTCACGGATGATCCCCAGCGACAACTTACTCCCGACCGGCATGGTGCCAATTTCTGCCCGGAAGGAGGCGAAGCTAGAGATGCTCTTGCCATTCAGCGAGACGATGACGTCACCGGCCTTCAGGCCCGCCTTCGCCGCCGCCGACTTCGGCAGCACCTGGCTGATGAAGGCACCACGCTGGGCATCGATCTTCATCGCCTTGGCCAGCTCGGAGTTCAACTCGGTCCCCATGATGCCCAACTCGCCGCGTTTCACCTGGCCGTACTCGACCATCTGACCCGTCAGGTTTTTCACCATGTTGCTCGGGATAGCGAAGCCGATACCGATGTTACCGCCATCCGGCGCCAGGATAGCGGTGTTGATCCCGATCAGATCCCCGTTCAGGTTCACCAGCGCGCCACCGGAGTTACCCCGGTTGATTGCCGCATCGGTCTGAATAAAGTTTTCGTAGTTCTCGACATTCAAGCCACTACGCCCCAACGCAGAGACGATCCCCGAGGTTACCGTCTCACCCAGACCATACGGGTTACCGATCGCCACCGCATAGTCGCCGACGCGCAGCTTGTCGGAGTCGGCCATCTTGATGGCGGTCAGGTTTTTAGCGTCTTTCAGTTGGATCAGCGCGATATCGGTACGCGGATCGGTGCCGATCACCTTGGCATCGAAGCGACGGCCATCGCTCAGTTGCACCTTAATGCTGTCGGCATTCGCGACAACGTGATTATTGGTCACCACGTAGCCCTTGGCCGCATCGATGATCACCCCAGAGCCCAGCGCCTTAAAGCGCTCTTTAGACGGTGCATTGCCGCCACCCTGACACATCGGGGAACCGCCGAAAGGGGAACCCGGTTGACACAGCGGGGAGTCTTCACCGAAAAATTGTTGGAACTGTGACGGGACGTTGTTATTCACCGTCGCACTGCCTTCAACGTTGATGCTGACCACGGACGGCATCACTTTCTCCAGCATTGGCGCCAGGCTCGGCAACGCCTGAGCGGTGGTGGCGGAAGAAGTCTCTGCCGCGCTGGCAGACATCGGGCTCAGCGCCATACCCAGGCTCAATGCGACGGCACTCAATACTAAAGTGGTTTTTTTCATAGCACGATTTTCTCTCGTATTTAGCAACGATAAAACGGATTCATTCAGTAGTCTTACTTTTCGTAAAGCTACTATCACCGCGATACATCGACAGTGATATTATGTTTACTAAGAGTAGGAAACGGAAATGAAGTTCACCACAATAAGGTCAAGGAAGCGTAAATATTTATACACCCACATTTACAAAACTCCCGCCCTGCATACCTACGCCAATAGGTGATTATTCTGCCGCCATCAGCCTGCGATACTCATCGTAGGCATATAAATCGGTCATGCCACTGATATAGTCCTGAATCAGGCGGGCGCGGTAATAATATTCCTGCACCCTCAGCGCCGCCTCACCCAACGTCGCCAGGCCATCCACCGCCTCACGGTAGGCCAGACGATGCTTGACCGAGAGCTTATGAAACAACCGCGTTTCAATCAGATAGTCACCGTGGCGGTCATCACGGACCAGCCGTTGGAAATCCTCTAACGGCATCGCCAACAGCGGGCTATAAATATCCAGCAGTCCCTTAATCACCCGATACCCTTGCAACTCCAGTTGCTCCACCTCGAAATGATTAAATACATGCTTCAACGCCACCTGCTTAAATATATTCAACAGGCGGTACTCTTCCGATCCGGCAGCGAGTAACGGACCATTAAATGCACCAATAAAAATCTGTTGCAAATTATTTAAAAAGCACGCCGCAGCATGGGGCACCAACAGCTTCATGACATTCACCCGCAGATACATAAAAAAGAGATCGTCTGCGCCGCGCCGCCCATATTTCTTATTGCAGCGATCGAAGGCGTCCTGCACCGCGATGCTAAACAGATCGCCGTCGTTCACCGTCCCCCACTCATCCTTCAGGTAGCCATACAACTGCTCGACGCTCAGCAGATGCTTCTCCACCGTGTCCTCGAGATCCGCCACGCAGTAAGAGATATCATCCGCCGCCTCCATGATGTAGGTCAGTGGAAAACGCTGGTACAAGGGCATCGCCACCTGCTCGCGTAGCTGCGTGACAAAACGCTCCTCCGCCCAGTAGTAGCCGGGTTTCTTCATCAAGTAGTCGAAGCCCTGCGGTAGCGGCCCCTGCCAGTAGGCTGGGCGGGTGTACTTCAACACACAAGCCGTCTGACCATAGGTCAGATTCAGTTTCAGCAGGGTATGGATCAGGCGAATGGATTGGGCGTTCCCCTCGAAGTTGCTCAGATCGATGCGCAACTGCGCGCGTAGGCGATCCAACGCCGCATCGCGCCCATCAGGACGCAGGAAGGGCACTTGGCAGGCCTCGTCATCCAGCTGATTATGGCCGTCGGCGCTCACCCCCAACTCGCGGCCAAACCACGACTTGATCGCCGCCTCGCCGAAGTGACCAAATGGCGGATTGCCCATATCGTGCATCAGGCAGGCCATCTCGACGCAGCTCTCGAAGGCGTCGGTATAGTGCGTTAGACCCAGCGCATCGATACGCCCCTCTTTGGCCAGGCAATGCAGGATCTCGCGCGCGATGTGGCGCCCGACCTGCTGGACCTCCATCGAGTGCGTCAGACGCGAACGCACCGCCGCATTACGCTCCAACGGGAATACCTGGGTCTTCTGTTGCAGGCGACGGATGGCCGCCGAATTGATGATACGCCCACGATCGCTTTCGAACTGACGGCTGATGTCATAGGCATCGTGCAGGAGCGGCGCCTCGCCCGCCGAACGTGAAGGACGCTGGTAACTGAGTTTGGCGGCGAAATCGATACGCATGGCTAACCTCCTATCATCGTGGGCGCGGCAGGTGACGCGACGCGTCACCGTTTTTTCACAGCCTAACAGATATTTACCCATCTTGCCGCCCCACCCCCAGCCTCGGGGATATCCTGCCGCGCCGCGCGCCTCAGCAGCCGCCACGCGGCTATGGTAGACTGCCGAGACGATCCCTCGTTTTTCCATCCAAGATAGGTATTGATATGAAAGTAGGCATCATTGGCGCTATGGAGCAGGAAGTCACCCTGCTGCGCGAACGCATCGAAAACTGCCAGACCCTCACCCTGGCCGGCTGCGAGATCTACACCGGCCGCCTGCACGGTGTCGAGGTGGCGCTGTTGAAGTCCGGCATCGGCAAGGTCGCAGCCGCGATGGGCACGACCCTGTTGCTGGATCACTGCCAGCCTGACCTGGTGATCAACACCGGCTCCGCCGGTGGCCTGGCCAGCACCCTACGCGTCGGCGACATCGTGGTCTCCGATGAAGTCCGTTACCACGACGCCGACGTCACCGCCTTTGGCTACCAACCGGGTCAGATGGCGGGTTGCCCGGCGGCCTTCAGCGCCGATGCGGCACTGATCGCCCTGGCTGAACGCTGCATCGGTGCATTGCAACTGAACGCGGTACGCGGCTTGATCTGTAGCGGCGACGCCTTCATCAACGGCGCCGAGCCGCTGGCCCGCATCCGTCACACCTTCCCACAGGTGGCGGCCGTCGAGATGGAAGCCGCCGCCATCGGCCACGTCTGCCATGCCTTCGCCACCCCCTTCGTGGTCGTTCGCGCCATCTCCGATGTGGCCGATCACGTCTCACACCTCAGCTTCGATGAGTTCCTCAAAGTCGCCGCCGAGCAGTCCACCCTGATGGTGGAAGCGATGCTGCGCGAACTGGCCCAGCAGTAAGCCATGTTCGCCCTACGCCGGCTAGGCCGTCGCGGCAGACGCAGACAAGGTGCCATCGCCCTGGCCGCCCTGCTGCTCGGCGCCAGTCTGTGCGCTCCGCTGCAGGCGGCGGCGCTGCGGGTCATCAGCCTCTCGCCGCATACCACCGAGCTGGCCTATGCCGCCGGACTGGGCGATCGCATGGTGGCCGTCAGCGCCTATTCCGATTATCCCCCGGCCGCCGCCAAGTTGGAGAAGGTGGCGTCATGGAACGGGATCAATCTGGAGCGGATCCTGGCATTGAAGCCCGATCTGATCCTAGCCTGGCATGGCGGTAACCCGCGCCGGGCGATCGATCAACTCGCCTCCTTCGGCATTCCGATCTTCTACGCCGATCCGCAGCGGGTCGAGCAGATCGCCGACGATCTCGACCGGCTCGCCGCCTACAGCCCCCACCCGGAGCAGGCGCACCGCGCCGCGAACGCGTTTCGCCAGCGTTTGGCTGAGCTGCGCCAGCGCTATGCGCAAGGGGCGCCATTGCGGGTGATGATGCAGTTTGGCAGCCAACCCCTGTTCTCCACCTCCGGCCAGACGTTACAAAGCGATCTGCTGGCGCTGTGTGGCGCGCAGAATATCTTCGCCCAGAGCCCGGTACCCTGGCCACAGGTGAGTCGTGAACAGGTGATCGCGCGCCATCCCCAGGCGATCGTCATCGGCGGCGACGCCAAGCAGGCAGCCAGCGTCGCCGACTTCTGGCGCCCGCAACTGACGGTGCCGGTGATCGCCGTCGAGCGCGACTGGCTCAATCGCAGCGGGCCACGCATCCTGCTGGCTGCCGAGTCGCTCTGCAGCCAGTTACAGGCCTTATCCCGCGCGCACCCCGCCACTTGAGTGCCTCGGGGCGCGCCACCGCGCGCCCCATTTTCCCCCCTCCGCCCACCTCCCCTTGTCAGACAAAAGGCCGCCAGATTCGGTGGGATCGGCCATCGGTGCGAGCCACCGCACAGAATAGCGAAAAGCCCGCGACCACTCGCCTCGTCGACATAGCAACGCCACGATTTTCACGCTATCTTATGCGCCGCCTCTGGAAGGTGATTCCTAACAAAAACAATAAGATCACAAATCATTATCGACATAAGCAATTCTGCCGGGGGTCGGCGGCATTAACGAGGTAAAGGTTATGCTGGTTTATTGGTTGGATATTTTGGGTACCGCCGTCTTTGCCATCTCCGGCGTCCTGCTGGCGGGGAAGTTGCGTATGGACCCCTTCGGTGTCTTGGTGCTGGGGGTCGTGACCGCCGTGGGGGGCGGTACCATTCGTGACATGGCGCTGGATAATGGCCCCGCGTTTTGGGTTCGTGATCCGACGGATCTGGTGGTGGCGATGGTCACCTGCCTGTTAACCATCGTCTTAATACGCCAGCCCCGCCGCCTACCGGGCTGGGTCCTGCCGGTGCTGGATGCCGTCGGCCTGGCGGTCTTCGTCGGCATCGGTGTCAATAAGGCCTTCGCCGCTGGCGCGGGGCCGATGATTGCCGTCTGTATGGGGGTGATCACCGGCGTCGGTGGCGGCATCATCCGCGATGTACTGGCACGAGAAATCCCGATGATCCTGCGCACCGAAATCTACGCCACCGCCTGTATCATCGGCGGTATCGTTCATGTGACCGGTTACGTGATCTTCGCGATGCCGCTGCAACAAGCGATGATGTTAGGCATGATCATCACCCTGGGGATCCGTCTGGCCGCCATCCGCTGGCACCTGAAACTCCCCACGTTTAGCCTCGACTGATGCCCGCTTTCTCTACCGCAGGCACGAATAGGCAGACGCCAGGCACCTGACGTGCATGCAGGATACACGCTACCGCCACGGGCACACGCGGTGATACGCATAAAAAAATGGCGCGCTCCGAGGGAGGCGCCATTTTTATTTGCCGTTAACCCAATGATTCAGATGCTGAACGACGATCCACAACCACAGGTGGTCTTGGCGTTCGGGTTATTCACGATGAAGCGTGACCCTTCCAGCCCCTCGGTATAGTCCACCGAGCCGCCGACCAGGTATTGCAGACTCATCGCATCGACCACCAGCGCAACCCCCTGGTTTTCGATGGTCATGTCGCCATCATTGATCTTATCGTCAAAGGTAAAACCGTACTGAAAGCCGCTACAACCGCCGCCGGTAATGTACACACGCAGCTTCAGGTTCGGGTTATCCTCATCCGCGACCAGCGATTTCACCTTGTTTGCCGCCGCATCGGTAAATTGCAGCGGCACTGCCATTTCGTCACTCATTGATTGCTCCAGCCAGTGTACATATCAGAATGCCGCTTGGCGTCGGGCATACTGACTCATCGGGCGATTATCCGATACCCGACTAATCCATTCAAGTATTGTGCGCTTATTGCCCACTCTGCTCCGCCCGTTTCTGTGCGTCCTGCTGCTCCTGCATCTGGCGGTGTAACGTCCGCTCCAAGATACGGGAGTACAACGGTTTGCCGCCCAAAAACTGCGCCAGTAGTGTAGCGCCAAGACAGGTAATGATCATCGGCAAAATAAGCTGATAGTTATCGGTCATCTCCAGCACCAACACGATACCGGTCAACGGCGCACGCACCGTGGCGGCGAACAGTGCCCCCATGCCGGCGATGGCGAAAGTGCCCGGATCGATGCCGTAATGGGGAAACAGATAGGCCGCCGCCATACCGAAGGCGGCCCCGAGCAGCGTACCGAGCGCCAGCATCGGGGCGAAGATACCGCCCGGCGCACCAGAGCTGAAGCACAGCAGCGTGGTCACCACTCGGGCGATAAAGATAAACAGCAGCATGCCAACGGTGTAGTTCCCCTCCGCGGCGATGGGGATCAGGGCGAAGCCGCCGCCGGCCGCCTCTTGCTGGATCAGTCCCAACGCGCCGCACAGGCCGCCCAGCGCCGCGCCGATCCACATCAGCTTACGCCAGTCACCGCCATGCATCCGCATGAACATATCCTGGGTGCGAAAGACCCCTTGGTTAAACAGCACGCCGACGATGCCGAACACCATGCCCAACACCAGGTAGAGCCACAGGGTGTTGATCTCCGCCACGCCCAGACGCCCCACCTCGATCACCGAGTGTTCGCCATTGAAGAAGCGGAACACCACGCACGACATGATCACGCCGATAAACACCGCCTTGATCGACACTAGGCTATAGTGGAACTGCGGGCGCATCTCTTCGATGATAAACAGGATACCAGCCAGCGGGGCGTTAAACGCCGCGGTCAGACCCGCCGCCGCACCGGTAGCCAACAGGGTATGGCGCGTCTCGTTGTCGCGCTTAGGCAGGCGGAACAGGTCATACACCATCTGTCCGAGGTTACCGCCCATCTGCACCGTCGGCCCCTCACGCCCCAATACCATCCCGGCACCGAGGGTGCCCATGCCACCGAGGAACTTCACCGGGATCACGCGCCACCAGCGCGCCGGGCGCAGATCTTCCAATGCCCCCTCGATCTCCGGGATCCCCGAGCCCCCCGCCTCTGGCGCGAAACGGCGCACCAGATAGTAGCCAAACATCGCCAACACCGCCGATCCCAAGATCGCCGCCGGCCAGACGATATACCAGTAGTTGGCGACTTCGGCCAGACTGGCCAGGCGCTGTTGCTGCACCCAGTCCACGCTGCGCTCAAAGGCGACGCCCATCAGCCCGGCCAAGGTTCCGACGATCGCCGCCAGCACCAAGGTGGCGAGCGGTGTCTTATCCCGGTGTATTACGCGTCTCAGCACGTTACTGCGCCGTAGATGGGGCGTCGTCGGCTGAGAGATCGAGTCTTGTTGCGTAGTCATAGTTAATTCAGTCAGTGAAGTTGGTCAAGGAATAGATAAATAGTACAAATAGGTTGAGCATTTTACTCTCTCTGAAGGGCGCCGTCTCCGCAAACTATTCGACAATGTTTCTCTCGGCCAAAATCGACACGCCATGCCATGGCGCATCACGATGCATTTCATCTCGCGGCAGACTTCTTTAGAATAGCATAGGGTTATTTCTCTATTTTTTATCAGCCTGGAGCCGAGAATGAATAAGTCCGAACGACTGTATGAGCAGGCCAAAACGCTAATCCCCGGCGGAGTGAACTCCCCGGTTCGCGCCTTCACCGGCGTTGGCGGTACGCCGCTGTTTATCGAACGGGCCGACGGCGCCTACCTGTATGATGCCGATGGTAAGGCCTACATCGACTACGTAGGCTCCTGGGGACCGATGATCTTGGGGCACAACCATCCGGCGATCCGCGACGCGGTGATCGCCGCCGTCGAACACGGGCTGAGTTTTGGTGCCCCGACCGAGATGGAAGTGCGCATGGCCGAACTGGTGACTTCGCTGATCGACAGCATGGACATGGTGCGCATGGTGAACTCCGGTACCGAAGCCACCATGAGCGCCATCCGCCTGGCGCGTGGCTTCACCGGGCGCGATAAGATCATCAAGTTCGAAGGCTGCTACCATGGCCACGCCGACCACCTGCTGGTCAAGGCCGGTTCCGGCGCACTGACCCTCGGTCAGCCGAACTCGCCGGGCGTTCCGGCCGACTTCGCCAAACATACCCTGACCTGCCAGTACAACGATCTGGCGTCGGTACGCGCCGCCTTCGCCCAATATCCGCAGGAGATCGCCTGTATCATCGTCGAACCGGTGGCCGGAAACATGAACTGCATTCCGCCTCAGCCGGGCTTCCTGCAAGGCTTACGCGAACTGTGCGATCAGTATGGCGCGCTATTGATCATCGACGAGGTGATGACCGGCTTCCGCGTCGCTTTGGGTGGCGCGCAGGAGTACTACGACGTGACCCCGGATCTGACCTGCCTGGGTAAGATCATCGGTGGCGGCATGCCGGTAGGCGCCTTCGGCGGGCGCCGTGAGGTGATGGAAGCGCTGGCACCGACCGGCCCGATCTACCAGGCCGGTACCCTGTCCGGTAACCCAGTCGCCATGGCCGCCGGCTACGCCTGCCTGAACGAGATCAACCAGCCGGGCGTCTACCCGCAGCTGAGCGAGCTGACCGACAACCTGGCCGCGGGCCTGTTGGCCGCCGCGCGCGAGGAGGGCATTCCGTTGGTGGTGAACCATGTCGGTGGCATGTTCGGCATCTTCTTCACCGATCAGCCCAGTGTAACCGGCTACCAAGACGTGCTGCGCTGCGACGCCGAGCGCTTCAAGCGCTTCTTCCACCTGATGCTGGAAGAGGGCATCTACCTGGCGCCGTCCGCCTTTGAGGCGGGCTTCATGTCCCTGGCCCATAGCCAGGAAGATATCCAGAAGACCATCGACGCCGCCCGCCGCAGCTTCGCTAAGATGAAGTAACCTCCGCCTCGCCCCCTACGGGGGGCGTTAACGGGGCGACCACGCGAAACCGCCAAGCGCATAGCCATCCCCACACAGGGTACTCCGCCGGCGGCGCGCGGGTTAGGCATGATGATGTACGGCAACCGCCTCATATGGATAGGTAACCAGGCTAACCTATTGGGAAGTAGCCTGGAGCTTAGCTAGTGCGTGGATTTTCCCCTATATTCAGAGCACAGTACTGTACGACCTTACTGCCGAAAAGCGCCATTGTTCGTCGAGTGCATTCAGCCCCATCATTTACTCATCAGCATCTCTGCGGCCTCCTGGGGGTCCGCGGACAAAAACCGTCTGATTTCCCGGTTAGAAACAATGACCAACATCGCAATAAAGCATAATACCGACAGCATAAGGAAGATGTTATATACCCCTAGCAAATCCATCAGATAGCTAAACAGCAGCATTGCCACTGGCATATTGATCATGGCGAAAAATGACAGGTTCGACAGTACACGTGTCCTTAAATGTTTAGGTAGATTAATCAGCAACAGAGAGTCGATCACCACGTTAATCCAGTTCCGTGATAACCCGATGATAAATTGCCCAATAAAAAGTACGATGACATGATGACACAAACTTATCAGCAATAAAGAGAGAAAAAAGAGTGACGAAGAGACATAAACCAGAGACTTATTATCAAATCGAGAGCGTAAATGAGGGAAGATAAACGATCCAGTTATCATCCCTGCCCCCATGCAGGTCGCAAGCAATCCGACATAGAAAGGAGACAGTCCTTTTATTTCTTTGAAAACATAGGGAAAGGCTACCATCATTGGTGCCAAGGCAAGGCTAATAATAAGGCTGTATATAAAAAATCCAGAAATCACCTTATTATTCGTTGTGTAGTTAAACCCCTCCCTGACATCATCCAGCCATCGAGTTCGATGGCCCGCCCTCTGGCTATCCTGAGAATGACAGCGCATGCTTATGCAGAATACGCAGGCAAGACTGATACAGAATGCTAAAAAAAGAAACGAATTAGCGACCCCAAATAAAGTCACCATTGCACCACCGGAAACGCCACCAATAATGGACATCGTGGAGGTAACACGGTGGGTAATATTCATGCCATCGATGATCCTGTTTTCAGGGATAAGGTGAGGAAGAATACCGATTGAGCCTGCATTAAACAAAATTCGTCCTGAAGCAGACAGGAGCTCAAGTGTAACCAGCAGCGACAATTTCATTCCACCAGACATGAAAACAAAAGCAACGGTGATATAGCTTAAAAACTGGAGAGCAAGACCGGACAAGATCAACAATTTCTTATTGTAGCGATCGCCAGCAGGCGCAATCAGTGGCTGAGCCAGCGCAGAAACGATCAATGGCGGGACGATAAGATATGAGACATAGATCATCTTCTGGTATTCACCCAGAATCCACCAGACAACCGCAATCGACGATGCGCTGTAACCCAGTGCCGTCGCGATCTGAGCACATCGGTAGAACCAGAAGTCCCGCCCTAATCCCTCCCCCATGTTTCCTCCAGCACATGACATGACGTATCCAGCCTCATAAGACCACAAACAGCATTCACGCTGGAGTACAAAGCCACTGGCAATAAAAATCAATGAGATAACCGAATATCAGTGATATACCAGGGCAGTGCGTCGCAGGTTACCCTTAGCCGGACTAGTATGGTGCAGAGCTGCCCTTCGTATCGGTGACCCGCATAAAAATGAAAAGATGGCCGCAATCCATAAAACGCTAGACGAATACAGCGCCGAGCATCCGCTCTTTTATGAGGATGAAGTCGATATCCATCTCAACTCCAAAATCGGCGCAGATAGACTGACCCCGAAACCATAGACAAACGCTATCCTCACGAACAGACCCGGTCAAAGACCTCTGGAGTGATGCCGCCCAAGTAGCGGCGGCGGCGGGCCCGGTTGTAGAAGGCTTCAATGTAATCGAAGATATCCGCCCTAGCCAGTTCCCAGGGTTGATAAACGCATTTTCTGATGCGCTCTTTTTGCAGCGAACTGAAGGACACATGATTTTTTCAAATCTGAATTCAAAACCAGAGAGTACCATCAAAAATTCCATTGAAAAAACCGTGCCTCCCGTTGCTAACAGCGGCCAGACAGTGCCAGAGACAAAAACAAAAAAGCCCGCAGTGATGCGGGCTTAGCGGTGTTTTACGGCTTGTCCGTTCAGGCTAGCGCCAGGCGGGAAATCATTCCCACTCGATGGTGGCCGGCGGCTTGCCGGAGATGTCGTACACCACGCGAGAGATGCCGTTGACTTCGTTGATGATGCGGTTGGAGACGCGGCCCAGGAAGTCGTAAGGCAGATGCGCCCAGTGAGCGGTCATGAAGTCGATGGTCTCTACCGCACGCAGCGAGACGACCCAGTCATATTTACGCCCATCGCCCATCACGCCGACGGAGCGTACCGGCAGGAAGACGGTGAAGGCCTGGCTGACCTTGTTATACAGGTCGGCCTTGTGCAGCTCTTCGATGAAGATGGCGTCGGCGCGGCGCAGCAGATCGCAGTAGGACTTCTTCACTTCGCCCAGCACGCGCACGCCCAGACCCGGTCCCGGGAACGGGTGACGGTACAGCATGTCGTGCGGCAGACCCAGCTCCAGGCCGATCTTGCGCACTTCATCCTTAAACAGCTCTTTCAGCGGCTCGACCAGACCCAGCTTCATCTCTTCCGGCAGGCCACCCACGTTATGGTGTGACTTGATCACGTGCGCCTTGCCAGTAGCAGAGGCGGCGGATTCGATCACGTCCGGGTAGATGGTACCCTGAGCCAGCCACTTGACCTGAGGCAGCTTGGCGGCCTCCTCATCAAACACCTCGATGAACACGCGACCGATGGTCTTACGCTTGGCTTCCGGGTCGGCGATGCCGGCCAGCGCGGCGAGGAAGCGATCTTCGGCGTTGACATGGATGATGTTCAGGCCGAACTGGTCGCCAAACATCGCCATCACCTGCTCGGCCTCATTCAGGCGCAGCAGGCCGTTGTCGACGAAGACACAGGTCAGGCGCTTGCCGATGGCGCGATGCAACAGCAGCGCAGTGACGGAGGAGTCGACACCACCGGACAGACCGAGGATCACCTCGTCGTCGCCGATCTGCTCGCGCATGCGCGCCACGGCGTCTTCGATGATGGTCGCCGGCGTCCACAGTGCGGCACAGCCGCAGATATCCAGGACGAAGCGTTGCAGCATACGCTGGCCCTGATGGGTGTGAGTCACCTCAGGGTGGAACTGCACGCCGTAGAAACGCTTCTCTTCGTTTGCCATGATGGCAAACGGGCAGCTCTCGGTGCTGGCGACGGTGGTGAAGTCAGCCGGAATGGCGGTCACCTTGTCACCGTGGCTCATCCACACATCCAGCACGGCCTTGCCGTCGTCGCTGAGGGAATCCTGAATGCCGTCGAACAAGGCGCTGGGCGACGTGATCTCTACCTTGGCATAGCCGAACTCACGCTCGGTAGAGCTTTCTACTCGGCCGCCCATCTGCATGGCCATGGTCTGCATGCCGTAACAGACGCCCAGTACCGGGACGCCAGCCTGGAAGACATACTCCGGCGCGCGCGGGCTGCCGCTTTCCGTCGTGCTCTCCGGGCCGCCGGAAAGGATGATGCCGCTCGGGTTGAAGTCACGGATCTGCGCTTCGCTGACATCCCATGCCCACAGCTCGCAGTAAACGCCGATTTCACGTACGCGACGGGCCAACAACTGGGTGTACTGTGAACCGAAATCCAGGATCAGAATGCGGTCTTGATGAATATTTTGCGTCATTAGTGGCTCTATATTGGCAAATTGAACGGGCAAAACGGTACAAACTCAGTGGGTCAGGCAAATGCCTGACCCGGCTCGCCGGATTATGAACCCAGGCGGTAGTTAGGTGATTCTTTGGTGATGGTGACGTCATGCACGTGGCTTTCCTGGATACCGGAGCCCGTGATACGAACGAATTGCGCCTTGGTGCGCAACTCGTCGATGGTCGCACAACCGGTCAGCCCCATGCAGGAGCGCAGGCCACCCATCTGCTGATGGACGATCTCTTTCAGGCGGCCCTTATAGGCCACGCGCCCTTCGATGCCTTCCGGCACCAGTTTGTCGGCGGCGTTGTCGCTCTGGAAGTAACGGTCGGAGGAGCCTTTGGACATCGCGCCCAGGGAGCCCATGCCACGGTAAGACTTGAAGGAGCGCCCCTGATACAGTTCGATCTCACCCGGGGACTCTTCGGTACCGGCCAGCATCGAGCCGACCATGACGCAGGCGGCGCCAGCGGCCAGTGCCTTGGCGATGTCGCCAGAGAAGCGGATGCCCCCATCGGCGATCACCGGGATACCGGTGCCTTCCAGGGCGGCGACGGCGTCGGAGACGGCGGTGATCTGCGGCACGCCAACACCGGTGACGATACGGGTGGTACAGATGGAGCCCGGACCGATACCCACTTTAACGGCGTTGACGCCCGCGTCGGCCAGTGCCTTGGCGCCAGCGGCGGTGGCGACGTTACCGCCGATGATCTGCAACTGCGGGAACTTGGCGCGCGTCTCGCGAATACGCTGCAACACGCCTTCGGAATGACCGTGTGAGGAGTCGATCAGCAACACGTCGACACCGGCTTCTACCAGGGCGGCAATGCGCTCTTCGTTACCGGCACCGGCACCGACGGCGGCACCGACGCGCAGGCGACCGTGCTCATCCTTACAGGCGTTCGGCTTACGCTCGGCCTTCTGGAAATCTTTTACCGTGATCATACCGCGCAGATGGAAGCTATCGTCCACCACCAGCGCCTTCTCAACGCGCTTCTCGTGCATGCGCTGTAGCACTACTTCGCGGGCCTCACCCTCTTTCACCGTCACCAGACGCTCTTTCGGCGTCATCACGGCGGTCACCGGCAGATCCAGATCGGTCACGAAGCGCACGTCGCGGCCCGTGATGATGCCCACCAGCTCATTACCTTCGGTCACCACCGGGTAACCGGCGAAGCCGTTACGCTCGGTCAGCGCCTTGACTTCGCGCAGGGTGGTGGTCGGCGTGACGGTCTGCGGATCGGTCACGACACCGGATTCGTGCTTCTTCACCCGGCGCACTTCATCGGCTTGACGCTCGATGGACATGTTTTTGTGGATAAAACCGATACCGCCTTCCTGCGCCAAGGCAATCGCCAGGCGTGCCTCGGTGACGGTGTCCATCGCGGCGGACAACATCGGAATATTTAGGCGGATAGAGGCAGTCAGCTGAGTGCCAAGTTCGGCGGTATTCGGCAGAACGGTAGAATGGGCAGGAACTAAGAGAACGTCGTCGAACGTCAGGGCTTCTTTAACAATACGTAGCATGAGCAATATCTCACCAGAGTGGAAGGTCAAACCAGATTTAATATTGCCGCGGCATTATACAGGCCGGAATCGGTTGCCTCCAGCATTTTTTTCAAAAATATCTTGCGATGCATGTTCATGCATGTAGTATCGACTAATTAACAGTATGATTTTAAGTTTGATCTAGGTCACATGACGCAGCCTGTTACCCCCACCATCTTTACCGTCAGCCGGTTGAACCAGACCGTGCGCCAACTGTTGGAGCTGGAGATGGGGCAGATCTGGCTGTCGGCCGAAATCTCCAACTTCTCCCAACCCGCCTCCGGCCACTGGTACTTTACCCTTAAGGATGACAAGGCCCAGGTGCGTTGCGCCATGTTTCGCAACAGCAACCGGCGCGTCACCTTCCGCCCGCAGAATGGCCAACAGGTGCTGGTCCGAGCCAGCATCACCCTGTATGAGCCGCGCGGCGACTACCAGCTGATCGCCGAAAGCATGCAACCCGCCGGTGACGGCCTATTGCAGCAACAGTTCGACGCACTCAAGCAACGTCTGCAAGCCGAGGGATTATTCGACATCCGCCATAAGCAGCCCTTGCCGCAGCCGGCACGTTGCGTCGGGGTGATCACCTCGGCCAGCGGGGCGGCGCTGCACGATGTGCTGCATGTGTTGCGCCGGCGCGATCCGGCCCTGCCGGTGGTGATCTACCCCAGCGCGGTGCAGGGGGCCGAGGCTCCGGCGCAGTTGGTTGGCGCCATCGAACGCGCCAACCAACGGGCGGAGTGTGACGTCTTGATCGTCGGACGCGGCGGCGGATCATTGGAGGATCTGTGGAGCTTTAACGACGAGCGAGTCGCGCGGGCGATCTTCGCCAGCCGTATCCCCATCGTCAGCGCCGTGGGCCACGAGACCGACGTCAGCATCGCCGATTTCGTCGCCGACCTGCGTGCGCCGACCCCCTCGGCGGCGGCGGAAGTGGTCAGCCGTAACCGTGATGAGTTACTACGCCGCCTACTGAGTCAGCGTCAGCGCCTGGAGATGGCGCTGGACTATGCCCTGGCGCGCCAGCGTCAACGTCTGCAACAGCTACACCACCGCCTGGCGCAACAGCATCCCCAACTGCGCCTGGCGCGCCAACAGGCGCAGTTACTCGTCCTGCGCCGCCGTCTGGCGCAAGCCATGGATACCCGTCTGCGTCTGGCGGAACGGCGTTGGCGCCACGGAGCCGAACGTCTCGCCCAACACTCACCGCAACATAGCCTGCGCAACCGGGCCTACCAACTGCAGCAGCTGCAACACCGCCTAGAGAGCCAGCTGCAACGGCGCATGGCTGAGCAGCGCGAATGCTTCGCCACCCTGTGCGCCCGCCTCGAAGGGGTCAGCCCTCTGGCCACGCTGGCGCGCGGCTTCAGCGTCACCCAGTGCGCCGATGGCCACGTGCTACGCCGACGGGCTCAGGCCGCCGTGGGTGACGTGCTACGCACGCGTCTGGAGGATGGCTGGATCGAGAGTCAAGTGACGGGAAGCGTGCCGCTCGCGCCTCGCCGCCGCCGGCGTAAGCCGCACGATGAAACCTAACGCCATACCGACCGGCGGCGTACTCAGCGGGCACGCGCCTGCTCCAACAAGCGCGCGGTGGCGATAGCCTCGATCAAGCGCGGGCGATTGATACGGGGCGAAGCGCCGTCCAATAGGCGCTGCCAGAGAGCGATCGCCCGTGGGTAATCCGCCTGTCTAAAGGCCGCCTCCGCCAGCAACATCAAAGCCGACACCTCTTGCGCGTCTAAACGCAATGCCGCCGTCACATCGGCTTGCGCTGGCGGCGTCATACGCTGCCCGGCGGCGTAGTAGTGTGCCGTCGCCCGCGCTGCCAGCAACTCGGCATTTTCGCCACGGAGCTGCAACGCCCGATCATAGGCGCGCAAGGCCTCGCGATACTCGTTCCGCTCCAGGTAGCGCTGCGCCAAGGCTGCCCACGCCGCGCTATCTTGCGGCGCCGCACGCACCGCCAACCAGCGCTGAGTCAACTGCCGATCGGCCTGCTGCTGAGCGCTCATCTGCGCCGCCTCCTGCTGCTGACGTTGCGCCTGCCACACCATGCTGCCCCGCCCACTCAGCCCATACAGCAGCAACGCCAGTAAGATGGCCAGCAGCGGCCCGAGTAGAGCACCTCCACGCACGCTCATCGCCGCCTCCGCCATAGACCGATCAGTATCAACGCCAACAGCAACGGCGGTAATCCCCATAACGGCATGGTATGGCGATTGATCGCCGGCTGATAGCGGACAAACTCGCCGTAACGCGCCGTCATAAAGTCGACGATCTGCGCCTCGCCCTGCCCCTGCGCCACCCGGCGGAAGACCTCATGACGCATCGCGACGGCCACCGGCGCGTTCGACTCTAACAGGTTTTGATTCTGGCACTGGGGACAGCGCAGCTGGGCGGCGATGGCTAATCCCTGCTCGCGCGCCTGTGGCGTCGGGAATTCCCAGGTATCCACCACCTGCGCCCACAGTGGGCCCGCTAAGGCCAGCCACAACCCGCTCGCTCTCCAGAGCATCGCCATACGCATCAACGCCGCCCTCCTTTCACCAGGCACAACAGTGCCCCAACGATCATCAGGATCGCCCCGGCGCCGATCCAACGGATCCCCTGGCGCAGGTAGAGACGAAGCGCATAGCGCTCCCCCTGCTTCTCCGCCATCAAGCCATACCAATCGTAACGCCAGCCCCAGGCGATGCCCGGTTCGAACATCGCCTGATTACGGGCGAGGTAATAGCGCCGTTCCGGGTAGAGATGCGCCACCTGCCGTCCCTCATGCCATACCGTGATCTCCCCTCGCTCGGCGGTATAGTTGCTGCGGGCGAACTGCGTCACCCCCTGTAAGGTAAAACGATACGCGTCTAACTGTACCGACTCACCGGGCGCCAACACTACGCTGCGCTCCTGCTGCCCGCTGGCGTAGGCCGCGATCCCCAGCGCGCACAACAACGCTCCCAAATGCGCCAAACGGACGCCCGCCGCCGACGGACGGCGCAAGCCACGATAGAGCATCAACGCCAGCGCCAGCAGAGCGAAGGGCAACAATACGCTATTGAAATAGGGCGCCCCGACCGAGATACGCCCCCATCCCAACAAGCCATACAGCATCGGATAGAGCGTCCCCACCAGCACGATCAGCGTGGCGGCGCTAAACAACCACAGTATCCCCTGCAAGGCGCGCGTGGGCACGGCCGAGACACGGCTCAAACGCCCGGCGTAGAGGGCGTATAGCGTCAGCGCGCCGATGGAGAGGCCGCCGAACAGCAGCAATAAGGCCAGCGCCCGCTCCTCATCCAGGGCGAAGGCATGCACCGACAGCAGGACGCCGGAGCGCACGATCAACGTCCCCATCAGGGTGAAGATCAGCGAGGCCAAGGCCAGCAACAACGACCAATGCGCTAAGGCGCCAGTGCGTCGGGTGACGTTCAGGCTATGCAATAAGGCCGTGGCCGTCAGCCACGGCAGCAGCGAGGCATTCTCGACCGGATCCCAGAACCAGAATCCCCCCCAGCCCAGCTCGCTGTAAGCCCACCAGGAGCCGAGCAGAATGCCACCCGTCAGGCAACCCCAGGCGGGTAACAGCCAGCGCCAGCAGCCATCGGCCATCGCCTGCGCCGTCTGATGCGCCAACAGCCCGGCCAGGAGGCGCGCAGCGCAGAGCGCCAGACCGGCATAGCCTAGGTAGAGTAACGGCGGATGGAAGATCAGCCCGGGATGCTGCAACATCGGGTTGAGATCTCGCCCCTGTAGGGGCGCAGGGAACTGCCGGGCGAAAGGATCGCCCAGGGTAACGATAAACACCAAGAAGGCGGCGATCATCAGCGCCATCAGCCCCAGGGTATAGTCGCGCGCCGGCGTCGCCTGTCGGCGAGCGCCCCAGGCGAATAATGCATTCCAGCCAGCCAGACACAACAGCCATAACAGCAGCGAACCTTCGTGTCCCCCCCAGGCGGCGGCCAGTTTCAGCCCCCAGGCCAGCGCCGAATGGCTATGCTGTGCCACATAGTGCAGGGTGAAATCATCCGCCAGTAGGGCCTGTAACAGCAGCAGAAAGGCGGCCAGTACCAACCCCCCTTGCGCCCATGCCCAGCACCGAGGATGCCACGCCGGCAGGCGACGCGCTAAGACGAGACCGCGCAACGCCGCCAGCAGACTGACACACAGCGCCAACAATAAGGCAAAGAAGCCCAGTTCAGGCCACCACAGCATGACGCCTCCTTAGGCGTGAGGAGTGCGTCATACTCAGGCGACGGTCAATTGGCCGGCATACAGCACGAAGAAGCGTAACAGCAGCACCCCACACAGAGTCAGCCCCGCGCTCCACAGAATACGCCGTGCCTCGCTCCAACGCCGGTAGGCATGCACCAACTGCGGTGCCGCCATCCCCACACCGACGACCCCTAGCCAGAGCCACCAGCTCCAGAAGCCCCCATCCACCACGCTGTGAAAGGCGCGTACCTTACCCTCATCCCCCAACGCCAGGCCGACCAGGAAGGCCGCCAGGAGGAAGATCTCCAGCCAGACGATGGGGGCCTCGACACGATGCAGGAAGCGCCGCTCCCGATGCCCCGCCTCTCCGTGCCCCCAGCGCCCCAGCGAGGCAAGCAGTGCCACCGCCACGCCGGAGGAGAGGCCGGAAAACAGGAACAGCGCAGGCAACAACGGGTGATTCAGCATCGGATACGACTTCAGCGCCGACAGCAGGAAACCGGTGTAGGCGCCCAGCAGGATCGCCAGCACCAGTAAGAGGGTCTCCAAGGGGCGTAAGGCGGCATGTAGGCGTGCCAGCCAACGTGGCAACCACACCGCGCGCGGCAACCAACGATGTTGCAAGGCACTCAGCTCGGTATGGAATACCAATGCCAACCACAGCAACAGCGCCAACATGTAGACCTGAAACAGCATAACCCCCATCGACATCACCGAGGTCGGGCTGTAGTGCAGCATCAGCTTCCAGAATGTCCAGGGACGCGCCAGATGGAAGATCAGGATCAACAGCCCCAACATGACCGAGCCGGGTGCCAACCATAAGGTGACGCGCATCAACGCACTCTGACTCTCACCGGCTCCCGGCGTGCTACGACGCAGCACGATCGCCAAGACCACCAGCCCCGAGGAGATGCCGATCAGAAACAGGTACACCGCGATCGGCCAGTCCCACACCAGCGACGGAAAATGAAACGGCGATGTCATTGAGTCACCTCCCCGTAACGGAACGGAATGCGATACAGCTTGGGACGCGTGCCCAACGCCAGCTTGTAGCGATAGGTCGTCTGGCTACGCAACAGGCGGCTCACCGCACTGTCGGGATCGTCCAAATTGCCAAAAGTCAACGCCTGGGTCGGGCAGGCCAGCACGCAGGCTGGCGCCTTCCCCGCCTTCAGGTTGGTCTTGCGACAGAAATCGCACTTATCCGCCGTCTTGCTGACCGGGTGGATAAAGCGCACCCGGTAAGGACAGGCGGCGATACAGTACTGACAGCCGACGCACAGGTCGGGATCGACGTCGACGATGCCGCTAGCGGCATCGCGAAACGACGCTCCCGTCGGACAGACCTCGACACAAGGTGGCGAGTCACAATGCTGGCAGGAGTGGCGAAAGAAACGGTATTTCACCTCGGGGAAACTACCGATGGGGTCGCTGCGCAGGATCTCCAGGCGGGAGACGCCCTCCGGCACCTGATTGACCTCGCGACACGCCTCCATACATGCGGTACAACCGATGCAGCGCGTCTCGTCATACACCATCCCCAAACGGACGCCCTGCGGCGTCGTGCTAGCGGCCACCACCCGCGGCAAGACGCCGCCGGACAGGGCCATCACCCCCAACCCGGCAATAAAGCGGCGACGCGAGCAACTCATGGCTGTGGCTCCTTAGTCGGCGTTGCCGACGGCAGGGTCAGCGTCACCGCCGCGCCATCGAAGGCCGGGTTATTCTGCTGTTGACGGTGGCAGTCGACGCACAGCGTGATACGCTCACGCTCGTTCAGCCGGATGACCGGATCGACGGCGGGATGGGCGCGATGACAGGCGGCGCAGGTGACATTCGCCAGATGCACGTCATGCGGCCAGAAGGCCTTCTGTAGCTTCTCCGGCAGATGACAGGAGAGGCACACACTGTTCTGCTGTGCCGCACTGTGACCATCGCGGTTGAAGCGCATCACATCCGGCGCGCCATCGCGATGCGTCTCCAACGACACATTGCCGTGACAGTTGGTGCAACTGATAGCCTGTTGGGTATTGGGGTTCAACTCCTTCGCGTGACGCCCATGCAGGGCATCCTGCGGCTGTTTATGACAATCCAGGCAAGCCTGGTTCGGGTCGCGTTGCGCCGCGACCTCCGCCGAGGCGGCCGACACGGCACCGGGCGTAGCCTGTGCTACGGCCAATGATGGGGCAGCCAGCGCCAGACCTCCGAGCAGCACCCCAACGCTAAAAAACGAACGCAGTCGGTTCATGATGACTCCATCTGCCATGCCCCGCTAACGCGGGGCCGTGGGGTTAATTATCCAGGCGCCCGGCGCTACGCGCCTGAGCTTCCCACTCGGGAACAACCGTGTTCAGGAAGCGCTGCTTCTCGTCGGTCATCTGCGGCATATTCATCCCCAGCGCCTGCTGAGCCAGTGCCTTGGTGGAAATATCCGGCAATGCGACCGCCTCGTTGACGCCATGACGCGCCAAGACACGCACCAACTGAGTACGCGCGTTAGCGGCCTTATCCAACGCGCTGCCCAGCATGTGCAACGCCACATCCGGCGCATGCATCTGCACCCCGTGAGAGGCGATGGCGAAGTCCCAACGCCATTGGGCATGACGGATATCCGTCAGGATCGGCTGCATCTCGGCCTCCGTGGCGCCGGCGGCCCAAGCGGCCTTAGCCTCGAAGTGCGCTCGCACCAACTGATCCTCCGCCTTCAGCTTGAGATCTTGGATGTCTTGCTTACGCTTGGCTACGGTCTGCTGCAAGGTGGCCTTATCCTGAGTGTGGCAACTGCGGCAGGTCTGCTCGAAGTTATCGAAGGGATTACCGATCTTGTGGCTGGTGTAGAGCTTACCCTCGGCATTCTGTACCTTGGGCATGTGGCAATCGACGCAAGAGACATTATTCTGGCCGTGGATCCCGACGCGCCAGGTCTCATATTCGGGGTGCTGCGCCTTTAACATCGGCGCCTTGGAGAGCGGGTTCACCCAATCGGTGAAGCCAATACCGTCGTAATAGGCCTCGATCTCATCGACCTGGGTCCCTTTATCCCAAGGCAGCTTGACGTGCTTCTCCTTGCCGGAGAAGTAATACTCCACGTGGCACTGGCCGCAAACCATCGACTGCTGATCGAAACGATTACCCTGTTCGAAGGGCTTGCCGATCGCCTCTAGGGCGCGTATCGCGTAGGGACGTGACAGGTGCAAGGCCGGTTTTCCGGCGGCAAAATCGGCCGACGCGGTGTTGTGGCAATCGGCGCAGCCCAAGGCATTGACGATCTGTGGCCCGCCGCTCGCCCAGGTACCATGGTAATAGGCATCCTCGCCCTGTTCGGCGATCACCCGCGCCACGTCGGGGCTCTTACAACTCCAACAGGCCATCGGCTGCGGGCCATCCTCCGGCTTCATCGGTGCTCCGGTACGCAATGTCTCGCGTACATCGGTTAACGCATAGGCGTGCCCGCGCGGCTTGTTATAGTCTTTGGCGAAGGCGTAACCGGCCCACAAGATCACCAGGCGGGGATCCTCGGCCAAGGCATCGGCTCGCTCGCCCTGCTCCGACGTTGCCAGCCAGGAGGCGTATTGATCGGGGTGAATGGCGGCGAAACGATCGTTGCGCGCCTCCACCGCCACGCCAGCAGGCGGCGGCGCCGCGTTTCCTTTCTCTGTCGCGTCGGCGGCCTGCGCGCCCCAACCCCATAACCCTAACACCACCCCGCACAGCATCCGTTGTAGTGCATTGCTTACCTTGCTCATAAGCGTTCCATCCACCGTTATAACACCTGCCTGGTAGCTAACCCGCAGGTTAGGATTAACACAGCGCACATCCCTGGGCGTGAGGATGAAAATAATTGCCAGAGCGAAGTAAAACAGCCAGCAGCGACATAAATAATGGTATCTCGCCTAATAAATATTTAATGCACCCCAGTCTGCGCGCAGTTTATTTTTATTGATCGCCCACCATAAATAGCAAAAACCACATAAAAAATATTGCTTTCGATCAAGGCGAGAAAAAACCATACATAACAATGAAATATTCTGTAGATAAGGCCACGAAGAGGAATGAAAACATGGTCTAATACACGCCAGAGCTGAGGAAAACCCGACAAAACAAATAAAAAACAACTCGCGCTTATCACAACAAATAAAAAATACCCCAAGCGGGGTATTTTAATTTAAATAAAATAGAGTCGTTGCGTTAGCAGGGAATATAGCGAAAATGTACCTGCTTTTTCGAAATCAGACCATGACCCTGTTGGCAAAAATAGTCGACGGCACCGCACGCCTGCAATACTTGCAAAGGGTGTTGGCATTGCGGGCACAAAGCCTCGCGGCGGTAGGCTTGCTGACAGACGGGGCACACCCAGCGCCCATCTTGCCACGTTAGCGCCTGCTGGCACTGCGGACAGGTGTCTTGCATCATACGCTCCTAAATCACTCCCCACTGACGTAGAAAGTAGAGTCCCAACGCCGTGGTGAAAAATGAACCCAATGTGGTGATCGCGATGATATTCGCCGCCAGCGTCGCATTACCGCCCATCGCCCGCGTCATCACATAGCTCGCCGCCGCGGTCGGCGTCGAACTCAACAAGAAAATCACCCCCAGCGTAACATGGCGGAAACCGAACAACCAGGCACCACCGGTCATGAAGAGCGGCAAGAGCAGCAGCTTGGCCAGCGAGGCATAACCAGCCACATTCGATGCACCGAACATGGCCCGCCAATCGATACTGGCACCGGCGCACAGTAACGCCAACGGTAGGGCCATCGCCGCGAGGAAGTTACCGGTGTCATGCACCACCTGCACCATCGGCCAGCCGCTGGCGGCCCACAGCAGCCCAAGGATGATGGCGATGATCAGTGGATTCAAGGCGATCCCGCGCAACATGCTGCGCCAACCGATCCCCTGTTGAGTATCGCCGTAGAGCGAGCGTGTCAGGGTGATCACCGACAAGACATTAAACAGGATCACCGTCACCGCCATATACAGTGAGCCGATCGCCACCCCTTCGCTGCCATAGGCGCTGGCGCAGTAGGCTAAGCCGACGATCGCCGTATTGGCGCGAAAGCCCCCCTGGACGAAGATCCCCCGCTCGCGTGCATCACGCACCAGCCAGCGAGAGACCCACTCTAACAACAGGAAGCTGAGTAGCGTCGCCCCGGCACCGTACAGCACGAAGGGCAGGTTTTGGCGTAGCGAGGCTTGGCTGGTGGCAATGCTGAAAAACAGCAGACAGGGCAGCGACAGGTTAAACACCAGGCGCGTGGCGCTATCGCAGAAACGATCGTCGAGCAGACGCCAACGGCGCAGCAGGATGCCGATCAACAACATCAGCAGATTGGGAACGGTCACGCCAAAGGCGAAACTCCAGGTCTCCCAGGACATAGCACATCCTTGTTGCAAGGCGGGAAAGAGTGGGCATTTACGTTAGCACAGCGCCAAAAAAAACGGGACACTTTCGTGTCCCGCTTGGCGTCGTTACTTGGCCTTTCTCAGATGGCTCAGTAAGCGCTTACGCTTACGCATCTGGTTAGGCGTCAAGGTATTACGCTTACCGGCGAACGGGTTATCCCCCTCTTTAAACTGGATACGAATCGGGGTCCCCATCACGTTTAACGAGCGACGGAAGTAGTTCATCAGGTAGCGCTTATAGGAGTCCGGCAGATCTTTTACCTGGTTGCCATGGATCACCACGATCGGCGGGTTGTAGCCACCGGCGTGCGCATACTTCAACTTCACGCGGCGTCCACGCACCATCGGCGGTTGGTGGTCATCTTGCGCCATGGTCATGATACGCGTCAGCATCGAGGTACTGACACGACGGGTGGCGCTTTCATAGGCCTCTTGAATCGACTCGAACAGGTTGCCGACCCCGCTGCCATGCAGCGCGGAGATAAAATGGATGCGCGCGAAGTCGACGAAGCCCAGGCGCAGATCCAGCATATCCTTCACCTGCTCCTTGACCTCCAGACTCAGGCCGTCCCACTTGTTGACCACCACCACCAGTGAGCGCCCACTATTCAGGATGAAGCCCAGCAGCGAGAGATCCTGATCGGAGATGCCCTGGCGCGCATCGATCACCAGCAGTACCACGTTAGCGTCTTCGATCGCTTGCAGCGTCTTGATCACCGAGAATTTTTCTACCGTATCCGTCACCTTGCCGCGCTTACGCACCCCGGCGGTGTCGATCAACACGTATTCGCGCTCATCGCGCTCCATCGGGATGTAGATACTGTCGCGCGTGGTGCCCGGCATGTCATACACCACCACACGATCCTCACCCAGGATGCGGTTGGTAAGCGTGGACTTACCCACGTTAGGACGACCGACGATGGCGATCTTAATCGGTTGCCCGATCGGATCAAACTCCTCCTCTTCGTCGGCCTCAGCCTCAGCCTCGGCCTCTTCCGCCTCAAGCTCGGCCCAATAGGCGGCATTCGCCTCCTCTTCGCTCAGCTCCGGCGCCGGCTCCTCCTGCGGGATGAACGGCACCAGCGCATCTTCGATCAACTGGGTCACACCACGGCCATGCGAGGCGGCGATCGGATGAACCTCACCCAACCCCAGGGAGTAAAAGTCGCCGATGGCGACATCGGCATCGATGCCATCGGTCTTGTTCGCCACCAGGAAGGTGGACTTATCACGGCTACGCAGATGACGGGCGATCGCCTCATCCGCCGGCAGCAGCCCGGAGCGGGCATCGACCAGGAACAGTACGATGTCGGCCTCTTCGATCGCCAGCAGCGACTGCTCCGCCATGTGGGTTTCGACCCCATTCTCGCTACCATCGATCCCACCGGTATCGATGATGATAAACTCGTGACCGTTCACTTCAGCACGACCATACTTGCGATCTCGGGTTAACCCGGGGAAGTCGGCGACCAGCGCATCACGGGTGCGCGTCAACCGGTTAAATAAGGTGGATTTCCCCACATTCGGGCGCCCGACTAGCGCGACGACAGGTATCATTGTTGAAGCCTCTATTACGTAATCTCATCCTGCAGCGCCGCTCGGCGTACAGGAATATGCAGAAGATGAAACGGCCCCTGAGGTCATCAGGAGCCGTTCCGGGCGGTAGAAAACCACCCTATATCATTTTATAAATCAACGGGAAATAGCGTAAACGTCACCACCACGCGCCTGAATAATCAGGTTATCCCCCGCGACCTGACCGGCGCTGAGCAGACCCGAACTATCCAGTTTCTGCTCCACCACCAGGCGTCCATCGTCCGGGTTGATCCAGTACAGGTACCCTTCCGCATCGCCGACCACCAGGTAGCCGCGATACAGTACCGGCGCCGTCACGCCACGGTGCAACAGCTCACTGTTCTTCCACAGCACCACACCGCCGTTGATACCCAGGGCGGCAACGCGGCCATCCTGATCCACCAGATAGATGCGCCCGCCATCGACGATGATGTTATTCACCCCGCCCATGTCGCGCTTCCAGACGATCTGGCCAGAGCGCAGATCCAGCGCCGACAGGCTGCCGTTGTAGCCCAGGGCGTAAACCACCCCATCAACCACCACCGGCGTCATGTCGATGTCGTTCAGGCGATCGATCTCAGTCGCACCGGTCGGCTGCGCCACCCGCTGCTGCCAAATCATCTGCCCTTGTTGCAGCAATACCGCACTGACGCGGCCGTTATCGCCACCGACGATCGCCGCGCCATAGGCGACGGCAGGTGCCGACTCGCCACGCAGCGTCAGCGACGGCATATCCAGGCTCACGGTCCACTTGATCGCGCCGTCGTTCTCATCCAACGCCTGCAACATACCATTGCTGGTGTGGATCAGCACCAAACCATCGCTGACCACCGGACGGGAGATAGCCTCACCGGCCACCGTCGTCTTCCAGGCCACGCTGCCGTCGTCGCTATTCAGCGCATACACCACCGCGTGCTCGGAGCCGACATACAGCTTACTACCGGCAACGGTCAGCCCGCCGGAGAGCAACGCGTCGCTACGTGAGAACCAGCCGTCCTTCTCACCCAGATTCACCGACCACAGCTTGTCGCCATTTTCGGCGTTCATCGCCATCACCAGCCCCTGACGATCGGCGGCATAGATATGATTATCTTGATACGCCGGACGCAGGTGGGAGTAAAAATCACCGACACCGTTACCCACCGAGCGGCTCCAGACCGTCTGTGGAGTAAACTGGTTTTCAACCTGCGGCAACGGCGCCATCACCACCGTATCCGTCTCGCCGCTAAACCAGGAGCACCCGCTCAGCATGGTTGCTGACAGTAAGCCGACCAGGAGCGTTTTACGCAATTGCATCGATTATCCCCTTAACTGGATAAATTATTCAGTTTCATTCGCAGTAGCGCCTGCAATGACTGAGAGGCCCCCTCTGCCAGCCCTTTGCTGTAGGCCTCGCGCGCGCCCTTGGCGTCACCCTTCTTCAGCAACACATCACCGCGCACATCCTGAGCCAACGCCTGCCACCCTTTGGCGGTGACGCCATCCAGGGTCTTCAGCGCGGCATCCAGTTGGTTATCCTGTAGTTGTACCCGCGCCAGACGTAGATCGCTCAGCGCCTTCAGGTTTTCATCCTTTGCCTGTCCTGCCGCCCAGGCTAACTGGCTCTGCGCCTTGCTAAACTCGGCCTTATCGACCTCGTGTTGCGCCAGCTGAAGCGCAGCCAAGACACCATAGTTATTGGCGTTCTCTTTGATGAAGGCCTCGCTGAGCGCGACCCCATCCTGCTTGCCGCCGCTCAGCGCCTCACTGGCCTGCTGGTAAGTTTGGGAAGCCTGCGCCATGCCGGCCTGTTGATGGTTGGCCCAATAACGCCAGCCAAACAGTGCGCCGACGCCGATCACCACCCCGACCACCAGCGTTTTACCATACTCTTGCAAGAAATGGCGGATGGCATCAACCTGTTCGTTCTCTGTGCTATAGACTTCCACGGTTTCTTACTCCTTAGCCCAACATGGTCGCCAACAACGCCGCGGCCTGATCCTGCGCCACGCTCTGCTGTTCGCCGCTTGCCAGGCACTTCACATTCACCTGACCGCTCTGCACTTCGCTCTCTCCCAGCACCAGGGCGATACGGGCGCCCCACTTGTCGGCACGAGCGAACTGCTTCTTAAAGTTACCGCCGCCGTAGTTAGTCATCAGACGCATCTGCGGCAGCGCATCACGCAGCTGCTCGGCCAGGCGCATCGCCGCGCTCTGGGTCCCCTCGCCGACGGCGATCAGGTAGACATCGACCGTACGCTGCGGCAGGAAGTCCGGGTTAACCGCTTGTACCAGCAGCACCAGACGCTCCAGCCCCATGGCGAAGCCGACCGCCGGTGTGGCGTGGCCGCCCAATTGCGCCACCAGACCATCGTAACGGCCACCGGCACAGACGGTGCCCTGGGCGCCCAGGCTGTTCGTCACCCACTCGAATACGGTACGGTTATAGTAGTCCAAGCCACGCACCAGGCGTTCATTCACCGTGTAGGCAATACCGGCGTCGTCCAGCAGGCGGCATAGCCCGGCGAAGTGGGTGCGAGACTCCTCGTCCAGATAATCTGACAGACGCGGGGCATCGTTCAACAGCGCCTGCACGTCGGGATTCTTCGAATCCAGCACACGCAACGGGTTGCTGTACATGCGACGTTTGCAGTCTTCGTCCAGCTGATCTTTATACTGCTCCAGATAAGCGACCAGCGCATCGCGATAGTTAGCGCGCGCCTCCAGCGAGCCGATGGAGTTCAGTTCCAACGCCACGTGCTCGGCGATGCCCAACACTTTCCACCAGCGAGCGGTCATCATGATGATTTCGGCATCGATGTCTGGACCGGCGAGGCCAAACACCTCGGCACCCAACTGATGGAACTGGCGATAGCGCCCCTTCTGCGGACGCTCATGACGGAACATCGGCCCGATGTACCACAGACGCTGCTCCTGATTGTACAGCAGACCATGCTCGATCCCGGCGCGCACGCAACCCGCGGTCCCTTCTGGACGCAGCGTCAGGCTGTCGCCATTGCGGTCTTCGAAGGTATACATTTCTTTCTCAACCACATCGGTCACTTCGCCGATGGCGCGTTTGAATAACGGGGTCTGCTCTACAATCGGCAAACGGATCTCGCTGTAGCCGTAGCTGGCCAGCACCTGCTTGAGCGCCGCCTCGATCGGCTGCCACAGCGCCGTGTCTGCCGGCAGATAGTCGTTCATGCCACGAATGGCCTGGATATTCTTAGCCACGTCAACTCTCTATGTAATTTGCAAAAACTGGCCCGATTATAGAGGCAACGCTAGTCCCTCTTCAACGCGGGCAGACTACGGCGCCGCCGACGCGGCGCCGTGCATGTCATTAGGCGTCCAGTTGGGTGATGCCGATTCGCATCTTCTCATCCAACTGCGCCGCCTTGGCGCGGATCTTCGCCTCCAACTGATCGATGATGGCGCTGTTGTCGAAACGCTCTTTCTGACGCACGCCATCTTCGTAAAACCCGCTCTTATTATGGCCGCCTGTCACCCCCAGCGTCGAGACCAACGCCTCGCCCGGGCCGTTAACTACACAGCCAATGATGGAGACATCCATCGGCGTGACGATATCTTCCAGACGCTGCTCCAACGCATTCACCGTGCCGATCACGTCAAACTCCTGACGCGAACAGGTCGGGCAGGCGATGAAGTTGATGCCGCGAGAACGGATACGCAGCGACTTGAGGATGTCGAACCCGACCTTGACCTCTTCCACCGGATCGGCGGCCAGCGACACACGCAAGGTATCGCCGATCCCTTCCGCCAACAGCATGCCCAGCCCGATCGCCGACTTGACGGAGCCACTACGGGCGCCGCCCGCCTCGGTGATCCCCAGATGCAGCGGTTGATCGATACGCTCCGCCAATAGGCGATACGCCCCGACCGCCAAGAAGACGTCGGAGGCCTTCACGCTGACCTTGAACTGATCGAAGTTGAGCCGATCCAGAATGTCGACATGACGCATGGCCGACTCCAGCAACGCCTGCGGCGTCGGTTCGCCATACTTCTCCTGGATATCCTTCTCCAGCGAGCCGGCGTTCACCCCGATACGGATGGGAATACCGCGCTCACGCGCGCAGTCGACCACCGAACGGATGCGACTCTCGTTGCCGATGTTGCCGGGGTTAATGCGCAGGCAGTCCACGCCGTACTCCGCCACCTTCAAGGCGATGCGGTAGTCGAAGTGGATATCCGCCACCAGCGGCACCTGGGCCTGCTGCTTAATCAGCTTAAAGGCCTCGGCCGCCTCCATGGTCGGCACCGAGACCCGCACGATATCGACCCCGACCCGCTCCAAGGCGCGGATCTGGGCCACCGTCGCCGCCACATCGGTGGTACGGGTGTTGGTCATAGACTGGACGGCAATCGGAGCGCCGTCACCGATCGGCACACTGCCGACATTGATACGCGTCGATTTACGGCGCTTGATGGGGGATGCGTTATGCATGACTTCTCTCCGCCCTTGCCGTAACTCAGTTAGCCGCCGCAGGTTGTGCGTCTAACGTCAAACGGGCAACCTGGCTTGACTTGATAAAACGACTCAGATCGACCGGCTTGCCCAGATACTGGATCTGCACCGCCGCTGGCGCGCCGATCTTCAGACGGTAAGGCGCCTTACCGGAAAGTTCGAGCTTCGCCCCTGCCGGTTGCAAGCCGCTGAACAGGATCTTACCGCTGGCATCACGCACTTCCAGCCAGCACTTGTCGTTAAAGTGCATGACCAGAGGCTGTGTGCTCGCCGCCTCGCTCCCTGCCGCAACGCTAGCCGCCGCCGTCGGCAACGCCGTAGATAACGGCGTGACATCGGCTTGGCTCGGCGCCACTACCGCGCCGGGTGCCGTCGTCGCGCTCGGTGCCGGAGTCGCTTGCGCGCTCCCGTTGGCGGCGTTGACGGCCGGAGGGGTGCTCTCACCCTGCGCCGCCGGGGCCGCGCTATCGCTGCTGGTCGGGGCGATAGGGGTCGCAGGCTGGGAGGAGGATGCCGTGCTGGCCGCCGCGTCATCCGCCGCCGACGCCGCGGAGGCGGACAAGTCGACGGGCTGAGCCTGCTGCTGTTTCGCCAGCTGCGCCGAGGACTCATCGGCCATCTCGACGATATCCTGCTGCTGAGCCTTATGGTTCTGCCACCACCATGACCCGGTGATGCCAATTACCACAAAGATCACCAGCCAGGTGAAGGTCATCAACCAGCCTTCGCGTTTCTTACGCCGCTTGCCCAGCGAAAAGCTTTGCATCGGCGCCATTTTTACCGCCCGGACCGGTGCCTGCTTGGCCAGCAGCGGTGCGATCTCCTGCTCGGGGATCTGTACCAGCTTGGCATAGGCGCGGATATAGCCACGGACGAAGGTTGACACTAAGCCATCGGGGGCCTTGTCTTCTTCGATATCTCGTATTGTCGAGAGCTTCAGACACAGGCGTTCTGCCACCTGCTGCTGGGTAAGCCCTAAACGTTCACGGCCCTGGCGCAGACGCTCGCCAGTGCTCATCGGTGCTGCTTGATCTTGGGAGGCTTCAGTATTCATTCGCTAGGAACTGCTGGTACTGTTGGGATTGTGGAAAATTTCGCGCCAGTTGTTTGCCATAACGTTCAAGGTTCGTCTGGCGCCCATCTAACGCAGCGAAACGGATTTGTAACCATAAACTATCGGCGCTAGCCGGTAAAATATGATTGTAAACATCCAACATCAGTCGTGCTTCCGTGCGCTTACCCTGTTGTAGCGCTTGCGAGGCCGCCGCCAGCAGGTGCGCGCCCTGCTGCGGATCCGCCTTCAACGCACGGATGAAAAGTCTACGCGCCTCATCGGGACGGGCGGCATGCAAGAAGCAGCTTCCTGCGCTGAAAAATGCGCCGGCAACCCATCCCTCATCGGAGCGGGAGGCCGCCGCGTTAAACTGTTGTTGCGCCGCTACATACTGCCCTAAAGTGCAGAGAAACGCACCGTAATTATTCATCACGGTGGCGCTGTCCGGCGCCGCCGCCAGTGCCTGGCGATAGCCTTGCGCGGCCGTTTGCAACTGACCGCGCTGTTGCTGATACATCGCCGTCAGCAGCAAGGTACGATAGTCATCAGGCGCGGAGGCCGAGAGTTGTGAGAGCGCCTGTTGTGCCTGCGGCAGATCGCCGCGTGCCAACGCCGTAAATGCCTGCTGCGGAAGCGGTAACGCCGCCGCGCGATCCGGTGAGGTCTCGACTGACCGTTCAGCACACCCGGCCAGCACGACGGCCAACCCCCAACTCATCACCGCCCTTATCGTTCTCATCCCTTGCTCCCGCACTCTCGCATGCGAGCAAGCCTCGATGTGAGGCGCGCGCCGCCAATCAGCGACGGGCGCCCTGTTACATCAGACTTCGCGCACGTTGATAGGTTCCCCGGCCGCCTGCTTCTTCAGGGTCCGTTTGGTTCGGTCGATGACCTCGCCGGCCAACTGACCGCAGGCCGCGTCGATGTCATCACCACGCGTCTTACGCACGATGACGGTAAAGCCATACTCCATCAACACCTTAGAAAAACGGTCGATCCGGCTGTTGGAGCTGCGGCCAAAGGGCGCGCCCGGGAAGGGGTTCCATGGGATCAGGTTGATCTTACATGGGGTATCCTTCAGGCATTCCGCCAGTTGGTGGGCGTGCTCCGTCCCATCGTTGACATGGTCCAGCATCACATACTCGACCGTCACCCGCCCCTGATTGGCATTGGATTTCTCCAGGTAACGACGCACCGACGCCAGGAAGGTTTCGATGTTGTACTTACGGTTGATCGGCACGATCTGGTCGCGGATCGCGTCATTCGGGGCATGCAGCGAAATAGCCAACGCCACGTCGATCATGTCGCCCAGCTTATCCAGCGCCGGCACCACCCCTGAGGTGGAGAGGGTGACACGCCGCTTGGAGAGGCCGAAACCAAAGTCATCCAGCATGATCTCCATCGCCGGGATCACGTTGGTCATATTGAGCAACGGCTCACCCATCCCCATCATCACCACGTTGGTGATCGGACGGTTGCCGGTGACCTTCTGAGCGCCAATGATCTTGGCCGCGCGCCAGACCTGACCGATGATTTCCGACACCCGTAGGTTACGGTTAAAGCCCTGTTGTGCCGTCGAACAGAATTTGCACTCCAGCGCGCAGCCCACCTGGGACGAGACACACAGGGTGGCCCGATCGTCTTCCGGAATGTAGACCGTCTCGACTCGCTGGTCACCGACCTGGAGAGCCCACTTGATGGTGCCATCGGAGGAGCGCTGCTCCACCGCCACTTCCGGCGCCCGGATCTCCGCCACCTGTTTCAACTTGGCGCGCAGCACCTTGTTGATATCGGTCATCGCATCGAAGTCGTCGCAGCAATAATGATAGATCCACTTCATGATCTGATCGGCACGGAACGGTTTTTCGCCCATCGCGGCGAAGAATTCACGCATCTGCTTACGGTTCAGATCAAGCAGGTTAATTTTTTCCGCCGGCTGGGCTGCGCAAGGCGCCCCCTCGGCAGAGAGTGGGTTAAGATGAATATCAGACAAGGGAGACTCGACGGCAGTGGCATCGGGCGCACGGCCCGCATGCGATGAAGGATTCTTGGACATAAAAATAGCTAGGCCTCGTTGTTACACTTTGCGGCTCATTGCCATCGCGCCGCCTGCGGCGAGATGGAAAAACGGGTAGACAATAACGCCCCGGTAGAAACACGGGGCGCTATATTGTACTCACTCTCGCCAGACGATGCCATGGCGATCGTGCATCCGGGGCGGATTTCACCGCCAGACTACGGCTTCAACGCGTGCGCGGGCAGAGCTCGTCGGCGCTGAAGAAGTAGGCGATCTCCCGCTCGGCGGAGGCGGGCGAATCGGAGCCATGCACCGCATTCTCCGTCAGGCTATCGGCATAATCCGCACGCAGTGTGCCCGCCAAGGCATTCTCCGGGTTGGTTGCCCCCATGATCTCACGGTTGCGCCGAACCGCGTCCTCCCCTTCCAGTACCTGTACCATGATCGGCCCAGAGGTCATAAAGTTGACCAAGCCAGTAAAGAAAGGACGCTCGCGATGCTCGGCATAGAAGCCTTCCGCCTGCTCGCGCGTCAGGTGCACCATCTTAGCGGCGACGATCGACAACCCTGCCGCCTCAAAGCGTGCATAGATGGCGCCGATCACATTTTTGGCAACCGCATTCGGTTTTACGATGGAAAAGGTACGTTCTAAGGTCATGTCTACCCCTGTCAGACTGCTTGAATCAAAATCCGCGCGGGATTCTACGGCGCCACGGCGCCGGAAGAAAGCCGACCGGCCATGCTAACGCCATGAGCAGACGGAAGATTTTACTTACGGATCCCTCCGGCGACGGCGCAACGCCGGCCCGATATCACCCCAAAGGGTATCCTGGCCAAGCGCGTCGATTATAAGGTGAGCGCCGGGGCGTTGCCTATGGTGCCCGGCGTTAATTTGTTAAAAAGATATGAATTTTTTGATGCCTACCACAGCGATGCACACGGTGGTAGGCGAGGTGCGCTTAACAACTCGGCGCGATGGGAATGGCATTACGTAACCATCCCCCCCAACGCCGTTGGTAGGCGGGGGTGATATGGGTACGTAGATAGTCAGCCAGCGGATCGGCTTGCGTGCGGCGAATACAGCAGACATCCACCACCTCATCCTGCTCCAGCAAGCCACTGACCAGGGTTCCCGCCTCGTGGATCAACACCTGGTGAGCCGCCTCGTCGTCGCCCTCCAACTCCAATGCCAGCAACAAGACGGGCTGCTCATCACACTGCGGATCTTGGAAATGCACCAACCAAGCGCTACGCACCAGCTCGCGTTGCCCGCACAGCGTCGCCAGTCCCGCTTGCAACGCCTCTGGCGGGCTCTCCAACGGCCCGATACGAATCGACTGCCCACCGTCGATCACCAGACTCTGCGACGGCGCCATGCCATCACTCGCTAGGAGCATGGCAATCTCTTGTGGATAGAAGGCTTTGCCCTGTTCACACTTCGGGTTGAGGAATAACTGCTCGCCACGGGTCAGGCTAAACAACTCGCGCGCCGGCAACGCCGTCACCGCGCCTGCCGCCTCACCGCCCAGCGCCTGTTGCAGACGCTGAGGCGATGAGAAGAAGGGGATGACGCTACTTCCATCGCTCATCTCCCAGTGTTCGATCTCCACCCCCTCATCCTGCTCGCCCTCTGCGCTCGCCGCACGCAACGGTAGATAGACCGTCGCCGCCAGCAGCTCGCGGTAGAATAACGCCAGGTAAGCGGGATCGCGGCTCGCCTGCATCAGGCTCGCCTCGAGCCGCTCCTCCGGCGTCGCATGGTGATGATCATGGTGATGATCGTGCGGCTGTTCGCCAGGCTGTGGATGATTATCGCTTGCGCACACCGTACTCACTCCTGTTATCCGATTCCATCTTCTCTCAGGCTAACGGCCCCGCCATGCAGGCGAGGCCAACAGCATCACGTTAGCAGCACGCGGCCTGATTAAGCAGCAGGCGCGCCAATGTCCGCACCCCGATACCCGTCGCGCCAGCCGCCCACTGATCCACCGCCGACTTGCGGTAGGTGGCGCTACAGTCGATATGCAACCAACCGTGGCGATAGTCGCTGACGAAGTGTGACAGGAATGCCGCCGCCGTGCTGGCACCGGCGGAGTGCGCCGCTCCGGCCACGTTGCTGAGATCGGCGAAGGAAGATGGCAACTGGCTGCGGTGGAACTCGGCCAGCGGCAGACGCCAGAAGGGCTCATCCTCCTGGGCCGCGCTCGCCTGCAATGCCGCCGCCAAGGCGTCGTCGAAGGAGAACAACGCGTGATAGTCGCCACCGAGGGCGGTCTTGGCGGCACCGGTCAGGGTGGCACAGTCGATGATCAGGCGAGGATTCTGACGCGAGGCATCGATCAAACCATCGGCCAGCACCAAGCGCCCTTCGGCGTCGGTGTTCATGATCTCAACCCGCTTACCGTTACGGTAATGGATGATGTCGCCCAGCTTAAAGGCGTTACCGCTCACCAGGTTATCGGCGCAACACAGGTAGAGTTTGACCCGCGCCTGAAGCCCCTGGGCGATGGCCAGCGCCAGCGCGCCGGTCAGCAGTGCCGCACCACCCATGTCGGACTTCATCGAATCCATGTAGGCGCTCTGCTTCAAGCTATAGCCACCGGAGTCGAAGGTGATACCTTTACCGACCAGGCAGGCCAGCACCGGCGTCGCCGGATCACCGCTCGGGTTATAATCCAGCTCTAACAGAGCCGGAGAGCGAGACGAGCCACGCCCGACGCTGTGCAGCCCCATATAACCCTGCTCACGCAGATCCTCCCCCTTGGTGATGCGGTAGTGGATGCTGTCGCAGGCCTGAGCGCACAGCAGATCGACCGCACGTTGCGCCAGTTGGGACGGCCCCAAGGCCTCCGCCGGGGTATTGATGATCTCGCGGACCCAGTCGACACTCGCCAGACGCCGATCCAGCTCGCTGCGATCGGCGGCGCTCAACGCCGGCCATTCGATCTGCTGGCCGCCTTTCGGGTTACGGTAACCCAGCCAGAAGGCCCAACTGGCGGCCAGGCTCCAATCATCGCCGACCAAGGCGACACGCTTCACGCCTTGTCCATCGAGGCGACGCGCCGCACGCTGGATCAGCCCGATATCGACCCCTTCTCCGGCATGGATGGTCATCCCTTGGGCGTCGGCGCTCACTAAGGCATCGTTGCCCCAACGTGCATCGGCGGCCTGACGCGATAAACGGATCGGCATCAATTCATTCGTCATGCTAATTCTCCCGCTTGCTTACACGGCCCGCACCAGCCCTTGCTGGCACGGCGCCAATAGTAAAAAGCCACCCCTACGGGTGGCTTGCCCGGGCGGCACCCACACGCCAGATTCGACGGCGGGGCTGCCCTGCTCACTCTGCCTCATCTAACCAAACCAGCAGGATCGCTTCCAGAATTTTTTCATTCGAGGCCGCCGGATCGTCGTCGAACTCATCGAGCGCGCAGATCCAACGGTGCAGGTCGGTAAAACGTACGCTCTGCGGCGAAACGTCGGGATGCGCGTCATACAATGCCTCGCCGATGGCGCGGCTATCGTGCCATTTCAGTCCCACCTTAGTGCTCCCGCGCATGGTTGACGGTATAACGCGGGATCTCGACGACCAGATCCTCTGCCGCGACCCGAGCCTGGCAGCTTAAACGGCTCTCCGGCTCCAAGCCCCAAGCCTTATCTAGCATGTCATCCTCCAGCTCGCTGCTCTCCGCCAAGGAGTCGAAGCCTTCACGAACGATGCAGTGGCAGGTGGTGCAAGCGCAAGACTTCTCGCAAGCGTGTTCAATTTCAATCCCGTTGCGCAGCGCGGCATCAAGGATCGTTTCACCTTCCTGGGCCTCGATCACCGCGCCCTCGGGGCAGTGTTCCTGATTGGGCAGAAATACGATTTTTGGCATGTTTAAACCTCATCCACAGAGTGACCGGCCAGTGCACGACGGATGGAGGCATCCATGCGTCGCGCGGCAAATTCTTGGGTTTGTGCATCCAGTGCTTGGATCGCCGCTTCGATCGCCGCCGTATCATCGCCGGCGGCGGCCGCTTGCAGCCCATCCTCAACCTGGCGGATCGCCGCCAGTTCCTCTGCGCTCAGCAGGGCACTGTCCTGCTGCAACGCGCCACGCAGGCTTTCCAGCACGCGCGCGGCCTCGACTTTTTGCTCCGCCAACATGCGAGCGCTGAGATCGCCTTCGGCGTTCGCCATCGACGATTGGATCATGCCGACAATCTCATCCTCGCTCAGCCCATAGGAGGGCTTCACCTGGATCGCCGCCTGCACCCCGGTGGATTTCTCCATCGCAGTGACGCTGAGCAACCCGTCGGCATCAACCTGGAAGGTGACGCGAATATGGGCGCCGCCCGCCGGCAGCGGCGGAATACCGCGCAGGGTGAAGCGCGCCAGGGAACGGTTGTCTTGCACCAGCTCACGTTCGCCCTGCACCACATGGATCATCATCGCCGTCTGACCATCCTTGAAGGTGGTGAACTCTTGTGCTCGGGCCACCGGAATGGTGGTGTTGCGCGGGATGACCTTCTCGACTAAGCCGCCCATGGTTTCCAGCCCCAGAGAGAGCGGGATCACGTCCAGCAGCAGCATCTCGGCGTCCGGCTTGTTGCCGACCAGAATATCGGCCTGGATCGCCGCCCCGATCGCCACCACCCGGTCGGGATCGATGGCGGTCAACGGCGGGCGACCGAAGAAATCCCCCACCAGGCTACGCACCAGCGGCACACGCGTCGAGCCGCCGACCATCACCACCTCGAGCACCTCTTCGACGCCGACGGCGGCATCCTTCAGCGCGCGACGGCAGGCTAACAGGGTACGCTTCACCAGCGGAGCGATCAGCGCGTCGAACTGCGCACGGCTTACCTGCCCCCGCCAATCATCGACACAGACCTCAACCTGCTCCTGGCTACTGAGGGCGATCTTGGCCGCCACGGCGGCATCCAAGAAGCGGCGTGCCAATCCGGCATCGCGGCGATCGTGCATCCCGGACTGTTCACGCAGCCAATCGGCCAACAGGTGGTCAAAATCATCCCCCCCCAATGCAGAGTCACCGCCGGTGGCCAGCACCTCGAAGACGCCACGGCTCAGGCGTAGGATGGAGATATCGAAGGTCCCGCCCCCCAGATCGTAGACGGCGATCACCCCTTCCTGGCCCGAATCCAGGCCATAGGCGATCGCGGCGGCCGTCGGCTCGTTGAGCAGGCGCAAGACATGCAGCCCGGCCAGACGCGCCGCGTCTTTCGTCCCCTGACGCTGAGCGTCATCGAAATAGGCTGGAACGGTGATCACCACCCCGTCCAGCTCGCCCCCCAGCGACGCCTGCGCCCGCGCAGAGAGCGCGGCGAGGATGTCGGCAGACACCTGGATCGGGTTGACGTTGCCTGCGGCGGTAGCCAACTGCGGCATCCCGCTCTCGCTGGCCGTCATCTGGTAAGGCAGATGGGGATAGCGCGCCTGAATGTCGGCCAGTGAGCGCCCCATCATGCGTTTGATCGAGCTGACGGTGTTGAGCGGATCCGTGGCGGCCTGCGCGCGCGCCTCCGCACCCACCAGCAGCCCCTCCGCTTGGTAGCGCACCACCGAGGGCAGCAGGTGGCGTCCCTGCTCATCGGCCAGCGTTTCGGCCTGGCCGCTACGCACGGTCGCCACCAGAGAGTTGGTGGTGCCCAGATCGATACCCGCCGCCAGCCGACGCTGATGCGGCGCGGCGCTTAGCCCCGGCTCACTGATTTGTAATAACGCCATGTTCGCTTCCGTTAATCCGTCAAAATAGGGTTACATCCCCAGCAGTCGCTCTTCGAGCTGTTCGACCTGCTGGTGAAGTTTGTCGAGAAAGCGCAGCTTGCGTACGCTGTCGGCCGCCGATGACCACGCCTGGCGGTCCAAATCGTTGACCAGCTGCGCGCTGCGTGTCTGTACCATTTTAGCGATCCTGGCGGCAAAGTTCATTAATGCCGCTTCGGCGTCGGCCTGCTGCGCCAACGCCTCCAGCTCCTCGCGCAACGCCATCTGTTCCATCAGAAAGGCCGTATCGTGCATCGTCTGCTGTTCATTATTGATGTCGAAACCATGGAGCGAGAGCAGATATTCGGCGCGCTTGAGAGGATGCTTCAGGGTCTGGTAGCCGTCGTTGATGGTGGCGGCCTGTTGGATGGCCAGGAGACGCTCGCGCTCGGGCGCGGTGGCGAAACGATCGGGATGAAACTGGCGCTGCAACTCCTGAAAACGCGCAGCGAGCAGATTGCCGTCGACTTCATAACGTGTCGGCAGCCCAAAAAGCGTGAAATAGTCCATGCCGTACTCTGATGCTGATAACGGAAATGCGGCGCCGTATGGCGCCGACGGATGACGATGCGTGGGATTAGACGTTGAAACTTTCGCCGCAACCACACTCGTTCTTGACGTTCGGGTTGTTGAACTTAAAGCCCTCGTTCAGCCCCTCTTTGACGAAGTCCAGCTCGGTGCCGTCCAGATAGACCAGGCTCTTACCGTCAACGATGACTTTCACCCCTTTATCTTCGAAAACCACATCGTCCTCGTTCAGGACATCGACAAACTCCAGCACATACGCCATGCCCGAACAGCCCGAGGTCTTCACCCCCAGACGCAGGCCCAATCCCTTACCGCGATTGGTCAAAAATGTCTGTACGCGCTTTGCAGCGGAGTCGCTCATGGTAATCGACATACAACAACCTCAGTCAAAAATAGTCAGGGTGACGGCGGCCGAAGAGGCCGCCGAAGTCCGCGGCAATTACTCCGCGTTATGTTTGCTCTTATAATCGGCGATCGCCGCCTTGATGGCGTCTTCCGCCAGGATAGAACAGTGGATCTTCACCGGTGGCAACGCCAACTCCTCGGCGATATCGGTGTTCTTGATCTCTGCCGCCTGATCCAGGGATTTCCCCTTGACCCATTCGGTCACCAGCGAGCTGGAGGCGATGGCGGAACCACAGCCATAGGTCTTGAAACGAGCGTCTTCAATAATACCCTCGTTGTTGACTTTAATCTGCAACTTCATCACGTCGCCGCAAGCCGGCGCGCCGACCATGCCGCTGCCGACGCTCGGATCGCTGTTGTCGAAGGATCCGACGTTGCGCGGGTTTTCATAGTGGTCGATCACTTTATCGCTGTAAGCCATATCGATGCTCCTAAAATGGTGTCCTGAGGATTAATGGGCAGCCCATTCGATGGTGCTGAGATCCACGCCCTGCTTATGCATCTCCCACAGCGGAGAGAGGTCACGCAGACGGCCGATGGAGTTACGCACCAGATCGATGGCGTAGTCGACTTCTTCTTCCGTGGTAAAGCGCCCCAGAGAGAAGCGGATGGAGCTGTGCGCCAGCTCATCGTTCAGGCCCAGTGCACGCAGCACATAGGATGGCTCCAGACTGGCGGAGGTACAGGCCGAACCGGAAGAGACGGCCAGATCCTTCAGCGCCATGATCAGGGATTCCCCTTCAACAAAGTTAAAGCTGACATTCAGGATATTCGGCGCCCCCTGCTCCAACGAGCCGTTCAGGTACACCTCTTCGATATCCTTCAGCCCGTTCCACAGGCGATCGCGCAGGGCGCGCAGACGCGGTACTTCCGTCGGCATCTCTTCCTTGGCGATGCGATAGGCTTCCCCCATCCCGACGATCTGATGCACCGGCAGCGTACCGGAGCGCATACCACGCTCGTGACCACCGCCATGCATCTGCGCCTCGATACGAACACGCGGCTTACGACGCACATACAGTGCCCCGATGCCTTTCGGGCCGTAGATCTTATGACCGGAGAAGGACATCAGATCCACTTTCAGTTTGCTCAGATCAATCGGCAGTTTGCCCACGCTTTGCGTGGCGTCGACATGGAAAATGATGCCACGCGCGCGGCACATCTCGCCGATGGTCTCAATATCCTGAATGATGCCGATCTCGTTGTTGACATGCATGATGGAGACCAGGATGGTGTCATCACGCATCGCCGCTTCCAGCTCTTTCAGATCGATCAGGCCGTTGGGTTGTGGTGCCATATAGGTCACCTCAAAGCCTTCACGCTCCAGCTGACGGCAGGTATCCAGCACCGCCTTATGCTCGGTCTTGCTGGTGATAATGTGCTTGCCCTTCTTCTGATAGAAGTTCGCCGCCCCTTTGATCGCCAGGTTGTCGGCCTCGGTCGCGCCCGAGGTAAACACGATTTCACGCGGATCGGCACCTACCAGCTCGGCAATGTTGTTGCGCGCCACATCTACCGCCTCTTCAGCCTGCCAGCCAAAGCGGTGAGAGCGGGAAGCCGGGTTACCGAAAGTACCGTCTAGCGTCAGATACTGCATCATCTTCTCGGCCACACGCGGATCAGCCGGCGTCGTGGCGGAGTAGTCCATATAAATCGGTAATTTCATTCTATTGCTCCGTACATCACTTCCAAAAATGATTTGTTTACGGGTGATCATTCAACGCCGTGCCTGCGCTTAGGCGCGCAGGTTCACGTTAATCATGTCCTGACGTCCTGATGGCACGATGTTGCGCCGAACGTCCATATCCTGCCGGTCGGCCACAACCAAAACCTCTTGGTTATTGACCAGCTCCGCCAGTGAAATGTTATTGAGAAAACCGCTGATGCGTTCGCTCAGATCGCGCCATAAGGCGTGAGTCAAGCAACGCGTACCGCCTTGGCAGCCCCCCTTACCCTGGCAACGGGTGGCGTCAACCGACTCATCGACGGCCGTAATCACCGCCCCAACGGCAATGTCTGCGGCGTCTTTGCCCAGCAGATAACCACCGCCGGGACCGCGCACGCTGGCGACCAAGCCGTTTTTACGCAGGCGAGAAAACAGTTGCTCCAGGTATGAGAGAGAGATCCCCTGGCGTTCTGAAATATCCGCCAGCGGTACCGGCCCTTCCTGAGAGTGAAGTGCCACATCGAGCATGGCAGTTACGGCATAACGCCCTTTGGATGTCAGTCTCATGGCTAATAGTCCCTTTGGGAGTAAGAAGTGAAACATGCACGATTATTTAACAAGTTCATCCTCTCATTCCTGACTATTTCAGTCAACTATTTATCCTACTATTTTACTCAGGTATTACCGTACCGCTCGTAGTATTTATCAGTGAAAACCGAATGATAACGCGATGAACACTCGTCGCCGGAATACCCTAGTATTCTACTATGCTATAACGGCCGGGAGTGTTAACTTTCGTGCCGTTCTGCGTGGTACTTATCAATCGACGCCAAAATACCGCGCAAAATATTCAGCTCCTGCGCCTCGGGACGCGCGCGGGTAAACAAGCGACGTAGACGGTTCATCACCTGACCCGGATTCTTTTCACGGATAAAGCCGGTATGATGCAGCGTCTGCTCCAGGTGGCTATAGAAGCGCTCCAAATCATCGACCAGCGGGTAGGCCTCTTCGCCTACCGGCGGGTACTTGGCCGCCTGACGATCCAGATGGGCGACGCGGATCTCATAGCTGAGGATCTGCACCGCCATCGCCAGGTTCAGCGAGGTGTATTCCGGGTTGGCCGGGATCTGCACATGGTAATGGCACTTCTGCAACTCATCATTGGTCAGACCGACGCGCTCGCGACCAAACACGATGGCGACCGGCGCATGCTCCGACTCCTGCGCCGCACGCTGGCCGCACTCTCGTGGTTCCAACATCGGCCAGGGGAGTGAGCGCGAGCGAGCGCTCGTCCCCACTACCAGGCTGCAACCGGCAATCGCCTCGTCGAAGCTGTCCACGATGGTGGCGTTGCCAATCACGTCGCTGGCGCCCGCCGCCAAGGCGATAGCCTGCGAGTCGGGGCGCACCAGCGGATTCACCAGGTACAGGTTGGTCAGCCCCATGGTCTTCATGGCGCGAGCCGTCGACCCCATGTTGCCGGTGTGGGACGTTTCCACCAGCACGATGCGAATATTGTCCAGCATGGTTACTCATTACACGGTTGAATTGAGCTGACCATTTTACCATAAGCGACTATTAATGGTTTCTATTGATTTATTCGTCACAAACTCACATAGATAACCCCTTGATCTACATCACAGCTTCAATTTGCTCACACCTAATCGCAAAACGGCATGGTTGTTTGCCATACGCTTTGCTATAATATCTGCCGTCTAAATTTCCCGTTCTTTAACATCTAGTGGAAGATTCCCATGCATCCGATGCTGAACATCGCCGTGCGCGCCGCGCGCAAGGCTGGTAACCTGATTGCCAAAAGTTACGAAACGCCCGACGCAGTAGAAGCCAGCCAGAAAGGCAGCAATGATTTTGTGACCAACGTCGATCGCGATGCTGAACACCTGATCATCGAGACCATCCGCAAGTCTTATCCTCAGCACACCATTATCAGTGAAGAGTGTGGTGAACTGTTGGGTGAAGATCACGAGATCCAATGGGTAATCGATCCGCTGGATGGCACCACCAACTTCATTAAGCGTCTACCGCACTTCTCCGTTTCTATCGCCGTCCGTATCAAAGGGCGTACCGAAGTCGCCGTGGTCTACGATCCTATGCGTAACGAACTGTACACCGCGACCCGCGGTCAGGGCGCGCAGCTCAACGGCTACCGTCTGCGTACCGGCCAGGCGAAAGATCTGAACGGCACGATCCTGGCTACGGGCTTCCCGTTCAAGGTGAAACATCACGCCGCCACCTACATCAAGATGGTCGACAAGTTGTTCACCCAGTGCGCCGACTTCCGTCGCACCGGCTCCGCCGCGTTGGACCTGGCCTATGTCGCCGCCGGCCGAGTGGATGGATTCTTCGAGATCGGCCTGAAGCCGTGGGATTTCGCCGCCGGTGAACTGCTGGTACGCGAAGCCGGCGGCCTGGTCACCGACTTCGTCGGCGGTCATGGTTACCTGGCGAGCGGCAACGTTGTCGCCGGTAACCCGCGCGTGGTCAAGTCCCTGCTGGGCGCCCTGCGTGACGAACTGAGCGACGCGCTGAAGCGCTAATAGCTCATCCCCGCTAACAGACACCCTGCCCGCTTGCGTGCAGGGTGTTTTTTTATCTGCGCCTCCGGGCGACCCGCCGCGTCGACGCGCATCACGTCTGCGTGCAAATTCAGCCTACTCCGACGGCGTGCCATGACGGACTTTGCTATGCTTATGCTTGATTAATTCCAGTATGATTCAGGCCGGGGGAATACCGATGCAGAACGCAAGCCCGCCGTCCGAGGCTCGCACGCCCGCCGCGCGTCGCTGTACACTGGCACTGGCCTTGCTACTTGCCGACGCACCGCTGACGTCGCAGCGTCTATGCCAGATCAACCACCAGCCGTGCCAGGAGGCGGAGGCCGATCTGAGCCATCTGGTCGGTGAAATGATGCGCTACCACGCCTTGCATCTCAGTTACCATCCACGCCAAGGCTATCGTCTGTATGGCTCAGCCTATGAGTGGCGCCTGTGTCTGCTGCACTGGCTGCAACGCGGAATGCGTCTCGCCCCTGGCGTCTCAGAGGCGCAACTATTCAGCGCATTGCAACAGGTCGCTCCGACGCTACAGCCTGAGGCGTGCTTGGCGCGCTTCGCGGCCTTGCTCGATCAACACACCACGCTGCCCTGCTTCACCTTTACGCCTCGTCAGAAACAGCTCGTCGGCTTGATGTTGCTATTTGCCTCTCTGCAACAACAACGTCATCCGCTGACGAGCCTGCTGCCTTGCTGGCTACCCGACATCCATCGCCGCGCCTTACAGCAGAAGTGTGAATATGGCTGCGCGGGCGCGCTGTGTCAGATCCTCTTCGATCGGCTCGATCCTGAACTGCGCCAGCAGGAACAGCTATTCACCACGCTGATGCTAAGCCTACTCAAAAATCACGCCGCCACGCCCCGGGATAACGACCAGGATCGGACCTTGATGCAAGAAGTCGAGGAGAGCGTCGAGCGCGTAGAGGCATGTAGTGGCATTCGTTTTCCTCAACGAGAACAGCTCTGCTCCCGGCTGTTCGCCCATCTGGGTGCCGCTATCGAGCGTGCCCGCTTCGGCATTCGCATCGGTACGCCACTACTGGCCGAGTTGGAATTACATCATCCGGGATTGCTGACCCTGACCCGCGACAGCATCGCCGGCTTGGAGCACCATTATCGTATCCGCTTCTCGCCCGAAGAGCTCAGTCTGATCGCCGTCAGCCTCGGCGCGTGGCTGATGCAGGCGGGCAAACTCCAGGAGACGGCGACGTAAAAAAGCCCGCACACAGGCGGGCTCAAGAACAGCGGTGAAACCGATGATTAGGCATAAACCGGCAGGCGGGCGCAGATCGCCAGAACCTTCTGCCGGGTATTGGCGATCACCGCCTCATCATGAATGTTATCCAATACGTCACACATCCAACCGGCCAGCTCTCGCGAGTCCGCCTCGTTGAAGCCACGGCGCGTGATGGCCGGGGTACCGACACGGATGCCGGAGGTGACGAACGGACTTTGCGGATCGTTCGGTACGCTGTTCTTATTCACGGTAATGTTGGCACGCCCCAGCGCGGCGTCCGCCTCTTTACCAGTGATCTGCTTATCGACCAGATCCAGCAGGAACAAGTGGTTTTCGGTTCCGCCGGAGACGACCTTATAGCCACGCTGCAAGAAGACCTCGACCATCGCCTTAGCGTTCTTCGCCACCTGCTGCTGGTAACGGGTAAACTCCGGCTCCATCGCCTCTTTCAGCGCCACCGCCTTGGCGGCGATAACGTGCATCAGCGGGCCACCCTGCGCCCCAGGGAATACGGCGGAGTTCAGCTTCTTATACAGCGTCTCGTCCAAGCCCTTCGCCAGGATCAGACCGCCGCGCGGACCTGCCAGGGTCTTGTGCGTGGTGGTGGTGACGACATGAGCGTGAGGGAGCGGGTTGGGATAAACACCGGCGGCAACCAATCCCGCCACATGCGCCATATCCACGAACAGATAGGCGCCAATGCTGTCGGCGATCTCACGCATCCGCGCCCAATCGACGACGCCGGAATAAGCGGAGAAACCGCCGATGATCATCTTCGGACGATGTGCCTGCGCCTGTGCCGCCAAATCGTCATAGTCGATACGGCCCTGGGCATCGATGCCGTAAGGCACCACGTTATACAGCTTACCGGAGAAGTTAACCGGAGAACCGTGAGTCAGATGGCCGCCGTGCGCCAGGTTCATCCCCAACACCGTATCGCCCGGTTGCAGCAGCGCGGTATACACGGCGAAGTTAGCCTGTGAGCCAGAGTGTGGCTGTACGTTGGCATAATCGGCTGCGAACAACGCCTTGGCGCGATCGATCGCCAATTGCTCGACCTGATCCACATACTCGCAACCGCCGTAGTAGCGCTTACCCGGATAACCTTCAGCATATTTATTGGTCAGTTGGGAACCCTGAGCCTGCATGACCCGAGGACTGGTGTAGTTCTCTGAGGCGATCAGCTCAATGTGCTGCTCCTGACGCTCTACTTCCCGCTGCATTGCCTGCCACAGATCGGCATCGTAATCGGCAATGTTCATTTCACGCTTTAACATCCGTTTCTCCTGACTCAGCTAACCGTTTTTGAGTAAATTTTGGCTCCCACAGCCAATACATCCTCACCCAAACGGGCAATCGACCACAGTGTAATATGTTTTTAGCTTGTTAAAAACACTCTTCCCTGATTTTTACGCAAACGTTTGGCTATAGGCGACACAAGGTGGGAGCGACATCCTGAATCGTGTTGCATTTTTGTGCCAAGCCACGTGTGCTCGCATAAAAAATCATCACTACCGTAACGCCAATCGCATCGGGTCGGCAATGACTGATTTACAACGACAGGAAAAATGATTAAGTTGTATTTTAAATGCATCTTAACCATCATTATGAATAACACCTGCCAAGGAAACGCTATGCTGGATCAAAACACCATCGCCATCGTGCAATCCACCCTGCCCTTACTACAACAGTATGGTCCTGGGCTTACCGGCCACTTCTATCAACGTATGTTTAGTCATAACCCTGAGTTGCAAGCCATTTTCAACCTGAGTCATCAGCGCAACGGCGATCAGCGTGAAGCGTTATTCCATGCTATCTGTGCCTATGCCGCGCATATCGATAATCCCAGCGCGTTGAGCGCCGCCGTAGAGCGTATCGCCCACAAACACGCCAGTTTCGATATCCAAGCGGAGCAGTACGCCATCGTCGGCCACCATCTGCTCAAGACCCTGGAGGAGCTATTGAATCCCGGCGAGGCGGTGTTAGCGGCCTGGGGGAAGGCCTATGGCGTCTTGGCGCAGATCTTTATCGATCGCGAGGCTCAGTTGTATCGGCAGCAGGCGGCGCAGCCGGGTGGCTGGCAACACCAACGCGCGTTCCGTATTCGTGAGAAGCGCGAGGAGAGCACGCTGATCACCCGCTTCATCCTAGAGCCGGTAGATGGCGGCCCCGTGGCCGACTTTATCCCGGGGCAATACCTCGGCGTATACATTCGCCACCCAAGCCTGCCTCGCCAAGCGATCCGCCAGTACTCCTTGACCCATGCGCCGAATGGACGCGACTACCGCATCGCCGTCAAGCGCGAGGAACAGGGGGTCGTCTCACGCTATCTGCATGATGTCGCGCAACCTGGCGATACCCTATTCCTGTCTGCCCCCTGTGGGGAGTTCACGCTCGACACCACGCCACAGACACCGGTGACGCTGATCTCCGCCGGCGTCGGCGTAACACCGTTGCTCAGCATGCTCGCCACCTTGAGCGCACAAGGACATCCAGCCGCGCTCAACTGGTTACACGCCGCCGACAACGTGCAAGCGTGGGCCTTCGGCGCGGAGGTTGAGCGGCTGCTCGCTCCCCTTCCCCAGGCCCAGGCTCATCTCTGGCTGCGTCAATCCGCGCACCAGGTACCGGTCAGCCCACAGACACGGTGCCACGCCGGGATGATGGACCTCTCTGCGCTAGGTGAGACGCTCAGCGATACTGACATGCAATTCTATTTCTGTGGTCCAGTCGGCTTTATGCAACACGTGGCTCAGCAACTACTGGCCCAAGGTGTCGATGCCGCGCGTCTGCACTACGAGTGTTTCGGGCCCCATAAAATCCTGTAAAGCCGCTCGTCACGAGCGCTAGCGAATCTACAGCGCGCACAGCATGTGTGATGACAAGTTGCACATGCTGTGTGTTGGGTACGCCTCTCCGCCCGCTTCGCCTAGCGGCATCCCCCTCTCTCGGCGACCTGGCCGGCTATGCCCAGAACGACCCCGTAACTCAGCGCGGCTGACGCCGAGTTGATCGCATAGTCATGTCAATCGATGAGGCGCTTAAGCAGACGGAAGGGATACACGGAGCAGGCTCGCAGGGCGCTGGTCGGGCTTGCGCCACGCCAGGGATCAGGAATAAAGAGAGAGAACGAAAAAGAAAAAACCCCGGTTCATTGCTGAACCAGGGCTTAGAATGTTGGCGGAACGGACGGGACTCGAACCCGCGACCCCCTGCGTGACAGGCAGGTATTCTAACCAACTGAACTACCGCTCCGCGTTGTTCCCGTTGGGGAACGAGGCGCATATTACGGTGAGTGCCGGGTGGCGTCAACCCTTTTTCTTCTCGCGTTTATCGTTCGCGCATATTTTGTACTTTCTGGCGATTTTTCAGTAAGTTTTCGCCTTTCAGCTACGCCACAAGCAGCTGCCGCCCTTCTTCTGCACCAAATCCAGACGTTGTTCATGTGCAGCCAGCTCCGCTTCGCTGGCATACACCACCCGTAGCCCTTGGGCACCGCGCACCACGCGACGGATCTCCGCGGCCTGCACCTGCGTCGCGCTATCCCCTTCGCTAGCGAAGGACAACGACGTCTGACCGCCGGTCATGATCAGATAGACATCGGCCAGGATCTGGGCATCGAGCAAGGCCCCGTGCAGGGTTCGCTTGCTGTTATCGATCTCATAGCGGTTGCATAATGCATCCAAGCTATTGCGCTTGCCGGGGAACAGGCGACGCGCCATCACCAAGCTATCGGTGATGGTGCAGAAGGTCTCCGTCTTGGGAAGATCGCGCCCCAGCTTGGCAAATTCGTAGTCCATAAAGCCGATATCGAACGGCGCGTTATGGATCACCAACTCCGCCCCACGGATAAATTCGAGGAACTCATCGACCACATCGGCAAAGCTCGGCTGACCCAACAAGAAGTCATCGCTGATGCCATGCACCATAAACGCTTCTGGATCGACCAAGCGATCCGGCTTGAGATAGACGTGAAAGTTGCGGCCAGTCAGACGACGGTTAATGACTTCGACGGCGCCGATCTCAATGATGCGGTGCCCCTCGTAGTGGGCACCGACCTGGTTCATACCGGTGGTTTCCGTATCGAGGACAATTTGGCGGGCGATTGGGGTACTCATTTTGCTGTGCTCATCGTGTCACTTTATGTCAGACTCACGGTTTTGATCAGGGAGTAGTCTACCAGAGATGTTAAAGCAGGTTGAGATTTTCACCGATGGCTCCTGCCTGGGGAACCCGGGGCCGGGCGGCTATGGCGCCATACTACGCTACCGACAGCATGAGAAGGCGCTCAGCGCGGGCTATCACCTGACGACCAACAACCGCATGGAGTTAATGGCGGCGATCGTCGCGCTAGAGGCGCTGACCAGTGACTGCCAGGTGAAACTATACAGCGACAGCCAGTACGTGCGCCAAGGCATCACCCAATGGATCCATGGCTGGAAGCGGCGGGGCTGGAAGACGGCAGACAAGAAGCCGGTCAAGAATGTCGATCTCTGGCAACGCCTAGATCAGGCCATTCAGGCACATCAGGTTGAGTGGATATGGGTCAAGGGCCATGCCGGCCATCCGGAAAATGAGCGCTGTGATGAGTTGGCGCGCCAGGCCGCGGGCAAACCGACGCGAGAGGACGAGGGCTACCGCCCCGACGGAAATTAACCCGGGCGTCGCAGGATCTTCGCCGCGCCGCCCAAGGCGCGACGCATGCCAGGACGGGCATGCAAGGCGCGCTGTGGCGTTAAGGTCAACGGAATAGTGCGCTTACGCGCCACGATCAGCATCAGGCAGCCCATCGCCGGGAAATGGCGACTCAGTAACGACATGGATGGCTGATGCCAGGGTAACACCTGAAAGCGCGAGGCTTCCAACACCTCGTAATTCAATAGCGTCAGCCAGTCCATGATGCGCCCCATACTAAACATCCGGCTATTGTAGGGGGGGCGACGACGTAATCCCGGCACTAAACGCCCGACACCGAGCAGGCTGAACGGACTGAAACCGCTGATGATCAGCCAGCCATCATCCACCAAGACCCGGTCGACCTCACGCAGTACCCGGTGTGGCGCCGCCGCATACCCCAACGAATGCCCCAGCAGACACGCATCCACCGACTTCGCGGCAAAGGGTAAGTGCGCTAAGTCGGTGATGACCTGAAGATGCTCTCCCTCGGCAGCCACATTCACCTGATGTGATATGGTACAACGGTCTGTCGCCAGATCGGCGCTCAACGCCCCCAACTTCAGTAGGTGGTAGCCAAACAGCTTCGGCCACCAGGGCGTCAGGCGTAACTCCAATGCGGCCCGGTAGTGCATTCCCCAGGGGATTTGCCGCCAGGTAAAGGGTTCACTAAACGGGGAGTTGCTGAGTGCCGCTTTCATCGCCACCTCTGACTTTGGAGAAGATAACATCATGGATCTTATCGGCCTTCCTGTCCTACAGGATAACTACATCTGGCTGCTAATCAATCCGCAGCGTCACTGCCTCATCGTCGATCCAGGCGTCGCCGCGCCGGTTTTACACTATTTGACAGAGAATCGGATAACCCCTAAAGCCATTCTGCTCACCCATCACCATAATGACCACGTTGGCGGCGTTGCAGAAATCGTCCAAGCCTACCCTGATCTGCCGGTTTACGGCCCGGCAGAAACCCGCGAGGCGGGATGTAATCAGGTGGTGGCCGATAACGATAGGTTATCCCTGCTCGGGCTCGAAGTGACTGTACTCGCCGTACCAGGGCATACGCTAGGCCATGTGGCCTACTACAGCGCACCCTACCTGTTTTGTGGCGACACCCTGTTTTCCGCGGGCTGCGGCCGTCTGTTTGAGGGGACAGCGCAGCAAATGTTTGACTCGTTACAGCGTATTTTGCAACTTCCCGATAACACTCTGGTTTGTTGCGCGCACGAATATACTGAGTCAAATCTGCGGTTTGCACGTCATGTCTTACCCCAAAATAGGCTAATAGAAACATATCAGCAACACGCGGCGGCGTTGCGGGCAAAACACCAACCTACGGTGCCCACAACCCTACAGATTGAGAAGGAAATAAATCCTTTCTTACGCTGTTATGATGATGATTTGCAAAGGAATGTAGGCTTTCCTACGCAACCTAATGAGATTTGGCGAGTTTTTGCCTGTCTACGTGACATGAAAGACAGCTTTTAAAGCTTTTTCTTGTGTTGCGCGGCCAAGCAAAGTATTATTGCTCGTCTTTTAATCACCAGTGACAAACACATGAAGGCTAGAGCGATAATCTTCGCCTCTGTGTTGTTAGCTGGCTGCCATGGGGGTTCCCAGTCGCAGCCAGAACAGCATGCACAGAGTTTGTCTTCTGTCAGTCGAAGTGAAGCAGGACAGCCCTCGGCCGCACGAGCGACCTCCGCGCGATGGGGAGACACCAGTAGTACCATCGCGCAGGATGATTTATGGGGCTTCATTAGTGACGACATGAAGATGAAGGTTCCGGATAACTACCGGGTCCGTGAACAAAGAAACAAGTATTTACGCAATAAGAGCTATCTCCACGATGTAACATTACGGGCAGAGCCGTACATGTACTGGATTGTCGAGCAGATTAAGAAACGTAATATGCCGATGGAACTGGTACTGCTACCCATAGTGGAGAGCGCTTTTAATCCGCATGCAACGTCATCGGCCAATGCCGCAGGGCTATGGCAGATCGTGCCTCAAACGGGTCGTAATTACGGATTAAAACAGAATCAATGGTATGACGGTCGCCGAGACGTCGCCGCCTCCACCACCGCCGCGCTGGATATGATGCAGCGTATGAACAAGATGTTCGGTGGTGACTGGCTGCTGACCCTCGCCGCCTTTAACAGCGGTGAAGGGCGTGTCATGCAGGCGATCAAGGCCAATAAACGCAAAGGGCGTCCGACCGATTTTTGGTCGCTCTCTCTGCCGCGTGAAACGTCGATCTATGTGCCCAAGGTGTTAGCGTTAAGCGACATCATCAAGCACAACCAGCGCTATGGGATTAAACTGCCGAAGTCGAGTCAGGAGCGAGCCTTGGCACGCGTTGACGTCGGGCAGCAGATTCAGCTCAGCCAAGCCGCCGAAATGGCAGGTATGTCGCTGACCAAGCTGAAGTCATTTAACTCAGGCTATAAGCGCAATGTGACCGCACCACGAGGCCATGGCCCGCGTTACATCATGGTTCCTTTGGCGCATGTCGATCGTCTGAAAGACTCGTTGGCCGAGCGTGAGATCGCCGCGATTCAGCCCGATACGCAGTTGGCTGATAACCGGACGAGCTCGACCTACAAGGTTCGTAGCGGCGATACCATTTCGGGGATTGCCCGTCGCCTGAACATGACGCAACAGACGCTGCTGAGCATGAATAACCTGCGCGGCAGCACACTGAAGGCGGGGCAGACCTTGAAGGTCGCGGCTAACGGTAATGCGAAAGCGTTGGCGGACAACACCATCACCTACAAGGTGCGTAAAGGTGATTCGCTCTCCAGCATCGCGCGCCGCCATGGCGTCGATCTCGATGATGTCATGCGCTGGAATAGCAAGGTTAACGATAACGGCCAGATCCAGCCGGGTGACTTGCTGACGTTGTATGTGAAAGATAAGCAAGACGGCAATAGTTGACGTTTTCCTGCAGCAAAAAAAGCGCCCTCGCGGCGCTTTTTTTATTGGCTCACAGATCCCAGCGCTATTCCGGGCGGAACTCGACCAATAGCGGATTATGATCCGATGCCTGGGTGACTAATACCGAGGCCTCAACCACTCCCAAGCCACGATAAAACACAAAGTCCAGCGGGCGGCCAAAGGCGGTACGACGCTGATCATTCGTAAAATGCACCTCACGAAGCTCCATCCCACTGGCGAAGCGTCGTAGCGCGTTGAGGCGGCGATTGCTCCAGGCATTAAAATCCCCCGCCATGATCACCGGCCCCTTATGCAAGGCGATCTGCTCGCCGATGGGATCTAACTGCTTACTATACACCTCGACGCCGAGACTAAAGTTCACCGCATGGATGTTAACCACCATCAGCAGGCGCCCATCGAATAGAGGATAGACCGTCACCAACGCCGACTTCGCCAAGCGGATCAGCGGCTCTTTCTCACGCAACGGGCAACAATAGATGGGATGAGCCGCCGCCAGTGTCATCACCCCGGAGGGGTGCTGCGGTAGGGAGAAGGCGGGTACCTGATCGGCCGTAAGATAGTTACTGGTGGCGAAACGGACTAGCTCAGGCGTCGTCTGTGCCTCTTGCAGCAACACCAGCTGCGAACGCCGCCCATACTCCTTCAACACCGAGAGCCAATCGGCTCGTTGCTGCTTGAAGATATTCCAGACCATGATGCGTAGGATGTCATCGCTTGGCAGCGCATGTGTCGCCGCCACGGGTTGACCAAGCTCATGAATAGCGCCGGGGAAAATACGCGTCGCCGGCATACCCGCCGTATAGCGCATAGCAAAGTTCTTTTTGCGCACGTTTACCGCCTGTTGCTCAAAATACACCGTAGAGATGAGCCGCGATGGCGCACACACTACGTTATCTTAACGAGTCTACTCTTCTGTTATAGGTATGCACAGCTCGAATTACAACCGTCTCTTTCATCATGGAGGTAGCGGTCTCTGCATCTCAGCGACGTAGGAGGCTACGCACAGATCCGAACCGCAAGCGAACAATAGCGCGATACCTTAACGGCTAACAGACTTATGACGACAATCAGCGGGAGCGATCTGGCGGCATCAGCGAAACGCGTTATCACCGGTATCGCCTTCTGTTGATAACCAAAGAATGGCACACAGCGCAACGGATTAATCAGTGAAACGTCGATCAAGGGGATGAGTCGGTGAATCGGCTAAGGCTAACTAATCGACCAGGAAGTGCATATGAAAAAAGGCCCGCTATAAATAGCGGGCCTTTTAAAATGAGTGGCGGAACGGACGGGACTCGAACCCGCGACCCCCTGCGTGACAGGCAGGTATTCTAACCAACTGAACTACCGCTCCACCGAATTTTGTATCACACCCGTTTCCGGGGTACTGCTAAATTTGATGCCTGGCAGTTCCCTACTCTCGCATGGGGAGACCCCACACTACCATCGGCGCTACGGCGTTTCACTTCTGAGTTCGGCATGGGGTCAGGTGGGACCACCGCGCTATCGCCGCCAGGCAAATTCTGTTTCACCAACCGCCATTCAGGCCATCGGTTCCAATCTTGAACAAGCTAAATTCGTCTCTCTAAAAACACCTTCGGTGTTGTAAGGTTAAGCCTCACGGATCATTAGTACTGGTTAGCTCAACGTATCGCTACGCTTACACACCCAGCCTATCAACGTCTTAGTCTTAAACGTTCCTTCAGTGGACTCAAGGTCCAAGGGAAGACTCATCTCGAGGCAAGTTTCGCGCTTAGATGCTTTCAGCGCTTATCTCTTCCGCACGTAGCTACCGGGCAATGCAATTGGCATCACAACCCGAACACCAGCGGTGCGTCCACTCCGGTCCTCTCGTACTAGGAGCAGCCCCTCTCAATCTTCCAACGCCCACGGCAGATAGGGACCGAACTGTCTCACGACGTTCTAAACCCAGCTCGCGTACCACTTTAAATGGCGAACAGCCATACCCTTGGGACCTACTTCAGCCCCAGGATGTGATGAGCCGACATCGAGGTGCCAAACACCGCCGTCGATATGAACTCTTGGGCGGTATCAGCCTGTTATCCCCGGAGTACCTTTTATCCGTTGAGCGATGGCCCTTCCATTCAGAACCACCGGATCACTAAGACCTGCTTTCGCACCTGCTCGAGCCGTCACTCTCGCAGTCAAGCTAGCTTATGCCTTTGCACTAACCTCCTGATGTCCGACCAGGATTAGCTAACCTTCGTGCTCCTCCGTTACTCTTTGGGAGGAGACCGCCCCAGTCAAACTACCCACCAGACACTGTCCCTATCCCGGATTACGGGACCAGGTTAGAACATCAAACATTAAAGGGTGGTATTTCAAGGTCGGCTCCATGCAGACTGGCGTCCACACTTCAAAGCCTCCCACCTATCCTACACATCAAGGTTCAATGTTCAGTGTCAAGCTATAGTAAAGGTTCACGGGGTCTTTCCGTCTTGCCGCGGGTACACTGCATCTTCACAGCGAGTTCAATTTCACTGAGTCTCGGGTGGAGACAGCCTGGCCATCATTACGCCATTCGTGCAGGTCGGAACTTACCCGACAAGGAATTTCGCTACCTTAGGACCGTTATAGTTACGGCCGCCGTTTACTGGGGCTTCGATCAAGAGCTTCGCCTTGCGGCTGACCCCATCAATTAACCTTCCAGCACCGGGCAGGCGTCACACCCTATACGTCCACTTTCGTGTTTGCAGAGTGCTGTGTTTTTATTAAACAGTTGCAGCCAGCTGGTATCTTCGACTGGCTTCGGCTCCATCCGCGAGGGACTTCACCTACATGCCAGCGTGCCTTCTCCCGAAGTTACGGCACCATTTTGCCTAGTTCCTTCACCCGAGTTCTCTCAAGCGCCTTGGTATTCTCTACCTGACCACCTGTGTCGGTTTGGGGTACGATTCAGTGTTATCTAGAGCTTAGAGGCTTTTCCTGGAAGCAGGGCATTAACCACTTCAGCACCGTAGTGCCTCGTCATCACGCCTCAGTGTTAGAGATAACCGGATTTGCCAGGTCATCACACCTACACGCTTAAACCGGGACAACCGTCGCCCGGCCGGTCTAGCCTTCTCCGTCCCCCCTTCGCAATAACACCAAGTACAGGAATATTAACCTGTTTCCCATCGACTACGCCTTTCGGCCTCGCCTTAGGGGTCGACTTACCCTGCCCCGATTAACGTTGGACAGGAACCCTTGGTCTTCCGGCGAGCGGGCTTTTCACCCGCTTTATCGTTACTTATGTCAGCATTCGCACTTCTGATACCTCCAGCAGCCCTCACAGGCCACCTTCACAGGCTTACAGAACGCTCCCCTACCCAACAACACATAGTGTCGCTGCCGCAGCTTCGGTGCATGGTTTAGCCCCGTTACATCTTCCGCGCAGGCCGACTCGACCAGTGAGCTATTACGCTTTCTTTAAATGATGGCTGCTTCTAAGCCAACATCCTGGCTGTCTATGCCTTCCCACATCGTTTCCCACTTAACCATGACTTTGGGACCTTAGCTGGCGGTCTGGGTTGTTTCCCTCTTCACGACGGACGTTAGCACCCGCCGTGTGTCTCCCGTGATAACATTCTTCGGTATTCGTAGTTTGCATCGGGTTGGTAAGTCGGGATGACCCCCTAGCCGAAACAGTGCTCTACCCCCGAAGATGAATTCACGAGGCGCTACCTAAATAGCTTTCGGGGAGAACCAGCTATCTCCCGGTTTGATTGGCCTTTCACCCCCAGCCACAAGTCATCCGCTAATTTTTCAACATTAGTCGGTTCGGTCCTCCAGTTAGTGTTACCCAACCTTCAACCTGCCCATGGCTAGATCACCGGGTTTCGGGTCTATACCTTGCAACTAGACGCCCAGTTAAGACTCGGTTTCCCTACGGCTCCCCTATTCGGTTAACCTTGCTACAAAATATAAGTCGCTGACCCATTATACAAAAGGTACGCAGTCACACCCCGAAGGATGCTCCCACTGCTTGTACGTACACGGTTTCAGGTTCTATTTCACTCCCCTCGCCGGGGTTCTTTTCGCCTTTCCCTCACGGTACTGGTTCACTATCGGTCAGTCAGGAGTATTTAGCCTTGGAGGATGGTCCCCCCATATTCAGACAGGATAACACGTGTCCCGCCCTACTCATCGAACTCACAGCTGTGCACCTTCGTGTACGGGGCTATCACCCGGTATCGCGCGACTTTCCAGACGCTTCCACTAATACACAAACTGATTCAGGTTCTGGGCTCTTCCCCGTTCGCTCGCCGCTACTAGGGGAATCTCGGTTGATTTCTTTTCCTCAGGGTACTTAGATGTTTCAGTTCCCCTGGTTCGCCTCGTTAAGCTATGTATTCACTTAACGATAGTGCAACGAATTGCACTGGGTTTCCCCATTCGGACATCGCCGGCTAATAATGCTTCATATCAGCTCACCGACGCTTATCGCAGATTAGCACGTCCTTCATCGCCTCTGACTGCCTAGGCATCCACCGTGTACGCTTAGTCACTTAACCTCACAACCCGAAGGTGTTTCACTTCGTGCTGCAAGCATTTGAGAGACTCTCGAATCACTTGTTAAAAGCAATTCGATTGTTTTCGAATTTTCAGCTTGTTCCAGATTGTTAAAGAGCAAAATATTGCAAACATGACTCGCAAGTCCGTTTTGCAATATTGTTGGCACCGTCTTTCACCCGATACCGCAAATGGCGTCCCCTAGGGGATTCGAACCCCTGTTACCGCCGTGAAAGGGCGGTGTCCTAGGCCTCTAGACGAAGGGGACACTGGGTCGACTTCGCAGACGCTTTGCTCGAACATCTATCAGACAATCTGTGTGAGCACTACACAATATTTCGTATCTTCAGGTAAGGAGGTGATCCAACCGCAGGTTCCCCTACGGTTACCTTGTTACGACTTCACCCCAGTCATGAATCACAAAGTGGTAAGCGCCCTCCCGAAGGTTAAGCTACCTACTTCTTTTGCAACCCACTCCCATGGTGTGACGGGCGGTGTGTACAAGGCCCGGGAACGTATTCACCGTGGCATTCTGATCCACGATTACTAGCGATTCCGACTTCATGGAGTCGAGTTGCAGACTCCAATCCGGACTACGACGTACTTTATGAGGTCCGCTTGCTCTCGCGAGGTCGCTTCTCTTTGTATACGCCATTGTAGCACGTGTGTAGCCCTACTCGTAAGGGCCATGATGACTTGACGTCATCCCCACCTTCCTCCAGTTTATCACTGGCAGTCTCCTTTGAGTTCCCGGCCGAACCGCTGGCAACAAAGGATAAGGGTTGCGCTCGTTGCGGGACTTAACCCAACATTTCACAACACGAGCTGACGACAGCCATGCAGCACCTGTCTCAGCGTTCCCGAAGGCACTCCCGTATCTCTACAGGATTCGCTGGATGTCAAGAGTAGGTAAGGTTCTTCGCGTTGCATCGAATTAAACCACATGCTCCACCGCTTGTGCGGGCCCCCGTCAATTCATTTGAGTTTTAACCTTGCGGCCGTACTCCCCAGGCGGTCGATTTAACGCGTTAGCTTCGGAAGCCACGCCTCAAGGGCACAACCTCCAAATCGACATCGTTTACAGCGTGGACTACCAGGGTATCTAATCCTGTTTGCTCCCCACGCTTTCGCACCTGAGCGTCAGTCTTCGTCCAGGAGGCCGCCTTCGCCACCGGTATTCCTCCAGATCTCTACGCATTTCACCGCTACACCTGGAATTCTACCTCCCTCTACGAGACTCTAGCTTGCCAGTCTTGGATGCAGTTCCCAGGTTAAGCCCGGGGATTTCACATCCAACTTAACAAACCGCCTGCGTGCGCTTTACGCCCAGTAATTCCGATTAACGCTTGCACCCTCCGTATTACCGCGGCTGCTGGCACGGAGTTAGCCGGTGCTTCTTCTGTAGGTAACGTCAATTGCACGTGCTATTAACACGTACACCTTCCTCCCTACTGAAAGTACTTTACAACCCGAAGGCCTTCTTCATACACGCGGCATGGCTGCATCAGGCTTGCGCCCATTGTGCAATATTCCCCACTGCTGCCTCCCGTAGGAGTCTGGACCGTGTCTCAGTTCCAGTGTGGCTGGTCATCCTCTCAGACCAGCTAGGGATCGTCGCCTAGGTGAGCCATTACCTCACCTACTAGCTAATCCCATCTGGGTTCATCTGATGGCATGAGGCCCGAAGGTCCCCCACTTTGGTCTTGCGACGTTATGCGGTATTAGCTACCGTTTCCAGTAGTTATCCCCCTCCATCAGGCAGATCCCCAGACATTACTCACCCGTCCGCCGCTCGTCGGCGAGGAAGCAAGCTTCCTCCCGCTACCGCTCGACTTGCATGTGTTAAGCCTGCCGCCAGCGTTCAATCTGAGCCATGATCAAACTCTTCAATTAAAAGCTTGATGCTCAAAGAAATTAAACTGTTTATTCGTAATGAATTAACTGCTGTCACTCTTCAAGACTTTAAATATTTTGGCATTCCGAGGAATGCTTAATACGAATCTTGCGAGTGCCCACACAGATTGTCTGATAATTTGTTAAAGAGCAGTGACTTAGCAAGTTTCCCTTACCAAGTCGAGGTTGCGTATATTACGCTTTCCTCGGTGAGTGTCAACGATTAATTTCTCGCTTTTCACTTCACTCTCCCCGGCTCATCTTGTGATGTTGTTCACAAGTGCCGTGTCGATGGAGGCGCATTATAGGGAGATTACGCCGCCTGACAAGCCCTAATTACAACTTTTTTATCATTCGACCACTTTACATACAGAGTGCGTTATTTTCATACCTTTTCCGGCCTCCGCTGATGGGAAATAGCTAAAAGAAAGGGCAGCCATCGGGCTGCCCTCGTATTGCGCCATCGTGAATTACTGCTGTGCCACGATCTGCTCGCCGTCCAACGCCAGGGTAATTGGTTTGCCCGGCAACAGTTTCCCGGACAGGATCTGTTGTGCCAACGGGTTTTCGATCTCCTGTTGGATGGCACGCTTCAACGGACGTGCGCCATAAACCGGGTCGAAGCCGGCCTGAGAGAGCTGATCCAACGCCGCCTCGCTCATCGTGACGCTGTAGCCCTTCTCTTCCAACCGCTGATACAACCGCTGCAACTGGATGCGGGCGATCGCCTTAATGTTCTCCTGACCCAACGGATGGAAGACCACCGTCTCATCGATACGGTTGATGAACTCTGGTCTAAAGTGGTGGGTGACCACGCTCATGACCAACTCTTTCATCTCGCCATAGCTCAGCTCGCCGAAGCGATCCTGGATCAGATCAGAGCCCAAGTTTGAGGTCATGATCACCACCGTGTTACGGAAGTCCACGGTACGACCCTGGCCATCCGTCAAGCGACCATCATCCAACACCTGCAGCAGGATGTTAAACACATCCGGATGCGCCTTCTCGACCTCGTCGAGCAGGATGACCGAGTAAGGACGACGACGCACCGCTTCGGTCAGATAACCGCCCTCTTCATAGCCGACATATCCCGGAGGCGCCCCGACCAAACGCGATACGGAGTGCTTCTCCATAAATTCAGACATGTCGATACGCACCATGGCGTCATCGCTGTCGAACAGGAAGTTGGCCAACGCCTTGCACAACTCGGTCTTACCTACCCCGGTCGGCCCCAAGAAGAGGAAAGAGCCGATGGGACGATTCGGATCGGACAAACCGGCCCGGCTACGACGGATGGCGTTAGAGACCGCCTCAACCGCCTCATTCTGGCCGACGACGCGTTTATGCAGCTCATCTTCCATACGCAGCAGTTTCTCTCGCTCACCTTCCAGCATGCGCGATACCGGAATACCGGTCCAGCGTGCCAACACTTCGGCAATCTCGACATCGGTAACCTTATTACGCAGCAGCTTCATGCTCTTGCCTTCAGCCTGTGTCGCCGACTGCAACTGCTTCTCCAGATCTGGCAGCTTGCCATACTGGATCTCCGACATCTGCGCCAAATCGCCGCTACGCCGTGCCTGCTCCAGGGCGATCTTCGCCTGCTCGATCTCGGCTTTAATATTCTGGGTGCCCGTTAACGCGGCCTTCTCCGCCTTCCACTCTTCCTCTAGTGAGGCGTAGTCACGCTCCTTCTCCTCCAGCTCGCTATTCAGGATCTCCAGACGTTTCTTACTGGCCTCGTCGGACTCCTTCTTCAGCGCCTGCTGCTCCAGTTTAAGCTGGATGATACGCCGTTCCAGACGATCCAACGCTTCCGGTTTAGAGTCGATCTGCATCCGGATGCTGGAGGCGGCCTCATCGATCAGGTCGATGGCCTTATCGGGCAACTGTCGATCGGCAATATAACGATGTGACAACGTCGCCGCCGCCACGATAGCCGGATCGGTGATCTGCACATGGTGGTGCAGTTCATAACGCTCTTTCAAGCCACGCAGGATAGCGATGGTATCCTCGACGGAGGGCTGCGCGACATAAACCTTCTGGAAACGGCGCTCCAGCGCGGCATCCTTCTCAATATATTGACGGTATTCGTCCAGGGTCGTTGCCCCGACGCAGTGCAACTCGCCGCGCGCCAATGCCGGTTTCAGCATGTTCCCGGCATCCATCGCGCCGTCGGCCTTGCCGGCGCCGACCATGGTATGCAACTCGTCGATAAACAGGATGACGCTGCCCTCCTGCTTCGCCAGATCGTTCAGCACCGCCTTCAGGCGCTCTTCGAACTCCCCACGGAACTTCGCCCCGGCGATCAACGCCCCCATATCCAAGGAGAGCACACGCTTATTCTTCAAGCCTTCCGGCACTTCACCGTTAATGATGCGCTGAGCTAACCCTTCGACGATGGCGGTCTTACCGACCCCCGGCTCCCCGATCAGCACCGGGTTATTCTTGGTACGGCGTTGCAGAACCTGGATGGTGCGGCGGATCTCTTCGTCACGCCCGATCACCGGATCCAGCTTGCCCTGCTCGGCACGTTCGGTCAGGTCGATGGTGTACTTCTTCAGCGCCTGGCGCTGATCTTCGGCATTCTGATCTTCCACTTTCTCTCCTCCACGCAACTGCTCAATGGCAGCGCTAAGTTTCTGCGCAGAGGCACCGGCGGCCTTCAGCATATCGGCCAATTTGCCGCGCTCTTCCATCGCGGCCAAGATAAACAACTCGGACGATATGTACGTGTCGTTGTGCTTTTGCGCTAACTTATCACACAGGTTGAGAACCCGAATTAACTCATTGGATGGTTGAACATCGCCACCCGTACCTTCTACCTGCGGTAGACGGCTAATAGCCTGCTCCAGCGACTGGCGAAACGCGCCGATATCGACGCCCGCAGAGGCCAGCAGCGGACGAACCGTGCCCCCATCCTGATTGAGCATCGCGCTCATCAGATGTATCGGTTCAATAAATTGGTTGTCACGCCCGAGTGCCAAAGACTGGGCGTCAGCGAGGGCTAACTGGAACTTGTTGGTTAAGCGATCCAGACGCATGATTCCTCCGAGACATATGCAAATTGCTTCTGGAGAATAAGTGTGGTCTAGACTGCACTTTTCAACCAAACTGTGACAATTATTTAATTATTTTTTGTGCAACGGAGGGTGGCACGCGAAGCGTACAGCGCTGTCGCCCCCCTGGGCGCGCCTCGGCGATCCAGTAGGCGAACAGAGATTCAGGAGAACCAGATCAGCGAGGCCATACGCCCGGTCTGGGCGGCTCGGCGGTAGGAAAAGAAGCGTTGTGGATCGCTCAGCGTGCAACAGTCGCCACCGCTGATATCGCGGACACCGACCGCCTGGAGACGCAGGCGCGCCAGCGCGTAGATATCCGCCAAATATTTGCCCCCCGCGACGGGTTGGAAGGCCGTCACGCTGGCGGCATCTTGCTCGATAAACTGCTCACGCACCTCGGGCCCCACCTCGAAAGCCGTCGGTCCGATGGCTGGCCCCAGCCAGGCCAGGATGTGTGAGGGCTCGGCGGCAAAGCAGGCTAAGGTCTGCTCTAACACCCCATGACACAGCCCGCGCCAACCCGCATGGGCCGCTGCGACCTCATCGCCCCGTAGGCTGGTGAACAGAACCGGCAGACAGTCCGCCGTCATCACCGCGCAGACCTGCCCCGGAGTACGGGTATAGGCCGCATCGGCGCGCACATCTCTCTCTTCCGCCGAATCCGTCAGCGTCAATACTCGAGTACCGTGCACCTGCTCTAACCAGATCGGCGGCGTCGGGAGTTGCAATGCCTGACACAGGCGCTGGCGGTTGGCCTCCACCTGCTCGGGCACATCGCCCACATGCAGCCCAAGATTGAGTGAGGCATAGGGTGCCTGGCTCACACCGCCCTCACGGGTCGTGGAGCACGCCGAGACGCGCGCTGGCGCCGCCCAGCGCGGCGTGATCAGTTTCATAGCCAGTCCATCTCATCCTTAAAGGTTTCGGCATCCTCTTGCATCACCGCGATCAGACGCTGCATATCTTCCGGAATCGGCGCGTGCCACTCCATCTCGATACCGCTAATCGGGTGGTAAAGACGCAGCATGGTCGCATGCAGAGCCTGGCGATCGAAGGCGCGCAGCGTCTGGATAAATTCCGGCGAGGCATCACGCGGCGGACGCGGGCGGCCACCGTACAGTTGATCGCCCACCAGCGGGTGGTTGATGTGCGCCATATGAACACGGATCTGGTGCGTTCGTCCGGTCTCCAGACGTAGGCGCAGGCGTGTATGGGCACGGAAATGTTCCATGATCCGGTAGTGAGTCACCGCCGGTTTCCCCATCGGATGCACCGACATATGGGTACGTTTCGTCGGATGGCGCGCGATCGGCTCACGCACCGTGCCCCCCGCGGTCATGGTACCAATCGCGACGGCCTCATATTCACGGGTGATTTCACGCAGCTGCAACGACTCGACCAGACGCGTCTGCGCCGGCACCGTCTTCGCAACCACCATCAACCCGGTGGTGTCTTTATCCAGGCGATGTACGATCCCGGCGCGCGGCACATCGGCGATCTGAGGGTAATAATGCAGCAGCGCATTCAACACCGTGCCGTCGGGATTACCGGCGCCCGGGTGAACCACCAGATCACGGGGCTTATTGATCACCAGGATATCCTCGTCTTCATAGACGATATCCAGCGCGATATCCTGCGCTTCCCAGCGGTTCTCTTCCTCAATCAGCGCATCAATGGCAATATGCTCACCACCCAGCACCTTCTCCTTGGGCTTATTGATGATGATCCCATTGACGCTGACGCGATCCTCAAGGATCCACTCTTTGATGCGTGAACGTGAATAATCAGGGAACAATTCCGCCAACGCCTGATCTAAACGTTGGCCGAGCTGGGATTCCGTCACCGTCGCGGTGAGTTGTACTTGTTGTGCCATAGTGAGTTTCTTTCGTTAACGTTGGGTTTTCTCGGCGTTGCCGTTTAAAATAGTGTGCTATTGTAGCTGGTCTTTGCCGGGAGCTTAACGGAGAGCCGCCCGGAACAACATAAAAAGGGTAAGCAAAACGTCATGACGCGTATCAAATATCTGGTGGCTGCCACCACGTTGAGCCTGGCGCTGGTTGGTTGCTCCAGCTCTAAAGAGGCGGTGCCCGACAATCCGCCTGCCGAAATCTACGCTACCGCACAGCAAAAGCTGCAGGACGGTAACTTTAAAGCGGCGATTACGCAACTGGAAGCGCTGGATAACCGTTATCCATTTGGCCCTTACTCTCAGCAGGTACAGTTGGATCTGATCTATGCCTATTATAAGTCGGCCGACCTGCCGATGGCACAGGCTACCATCGATCGCTTCATCCGCCTAAATCCAACCAGCCAAAATATGCCCTATGTGCTCTACATGCGCGGCCTGACCGACATGGCTATGGACGATAGCGCATTGCAAGGCTTCTTCGGTATTGACCGCTCCGACCGTGACCCGGAGCATGCCCGCCAGGCTTTCCGTGATTTCAGCCAGCTGGTACAGCGTTATCCCAACAGCCAATACAGTAGCGATGCGACCAAACGACTCATCTTCCTAAAAAACCGTCTGGCAAAACATGAGTTAGCCGTCGCACGCTTCTATACCAAACGCGGTGCCTATGTCGCCGTGGTCAACCGTGTCGAGCAGATGCTACGTAACTACCCGGATACTCAGGCGACGCGTGATGCGCTGCCACTGATGGAGAACGCCTACCGTCAGTTGGGTCTGATGAGCGAAGCCGCCAAAGTACAGAAGATCATCGCCTTCAATGGCGACAACGCCTAATAGCATAGTCGCATAACGGCTATGAGTAACGACAAAAGGCAGCCAATGGCTGCCTTTATTTTTATCATCCTGGCGAGCGAGGCAATGGAGTGAACGGAAACAACGCCATCCCCATGCTAGATTTCAGCCAAAGCACAGCCCAGGCTATACCACCTTTTCTGCCGCCAACCTTTTCATCATGCGCATAAATTTCCGCTGACTCAAGCGCTATTTTCAGCACTTTTCACCAGAGTCACAAAACCATCTAACTTTGCAAAAAGTGACAAAAATCCGTGATTTTCTTCTCACACTTTGCGCCACGGCGCGTTATGCTGAAATCACCAAGACGGAAAAGACAGAGAGGTATCTGTATGACTATCAGCATCACCAGCAAACAAATGGAAATCACTGCTGCCATCCGTGAACATGTCGAAGACCGTCTCAGCAAACTGGACAAATGGCAAACGCATCTGATCAACCCGCACATTATTCTGTCCAAGGATCCGCAGGGGTTCGTGGTTGACGCCACCATCAATACCCCCAATGGGCAACTGGTCGCCAGCGCTAAACATGAAGATATGTATGCGGCGATCAACGAGTTGCTGAATAAATTGGAGCGCCAGTTAAACAAGGTACAGCATAAAGGTGAGGCTCGCCGCGCACACACCAGCGTAAAAGAGGCCAATTTGCAGGCGGCTAGCGAAGAATAGCCTAGAAGTAGCGACTTAACCTGCCATAACGCGCCCCATCGGGCGCGTTTTTCGTTATGGCAAAAACGTTGACAGAGAAAAAGTATCACAGGTAACGTAAGGCTATCCCACACACTGGAGCCGCCTCATGCCGGGTCGTTTATCTTTCTTTCATTGCCGCTTTTTTCCCCCCTGTCGCTTGGGAGGCTGCTTTCTACCTTAAAAGGGCAACGAAAGAACGATGTGCAGCCTCCCCCGGGGAGGCTTTTTTATGTGCGTAAACTATGGCATCAAATCGATTAATAAGGGCAACCGATGAGCACATCCAATCCGTTACTGACGCTACGCGAGCAGATCAGCGCCGTCGACAGCCAACTGTTGACCCTGCTGGGTGAACGTCGTCGCTTGGCCGAGCAGGTCGCCCAGGCCAAGCAGGCGCTACACCATCCGGTACGCGACCTCACCCGTGAACGCGAACTGCTACAACGGCTGATCGAGCAGGGCAAACCCCTACAGCTGGATGCCCACTTCATCACACGCCTGTTTCAACTGATCATCGAGGAGTCAGTCCTCACTCAGCAAGCCTTGCTGCAACAGGCTCACCAGGCGGCAGAGACCTCGGCACGTATCGCCTTCCTCGGCCCGAAAGGCTCATACTCCCATCTGGCCGCCCGGCGCTATGCCGCCCGCCATTTCGAGCAAGCCATCGAGTGCGGTTGTCAGCGTTTTGCCGATATCGTCGCCCTGGTCGAGAGCGGCCAAGCCGACTATGCCGTACTACCGCTAGAAAATACCTCCTCCGGCTCGATCAACGAGGTCTATGATCTGCTGCAACACACCAGCCTGTCGATTGTCGGCGAGCTGACGCTGACGATCGATCACTGCCTACTGGTCAACGGCGAGAGCGATCTGAACCAACTGACCACCATCTATAGCCATCCGCAACCCTTCCAACAGTGCAGCCAGTTTCTCAACCGCTACCCACAGTGGAAGATCGAATATTGTGAAAGCACCGCCGCCGCGATGGAACAGGTCGCCGCCTTGCGCTCTCCTCAGGTAGCGGCACTCGGCAGCGCCGCCGGCGGCCAGCTATATGGCCTACAAGCCCTGGCTCACGATCTGGCTAACCAGACACAGAATATGACACGCTTCATCGTGTTGGCGCGTAAGGCCATCGAGGTCAACAGCCAGGTCGCCGCCAAGACGACCCTGATCATGGCCACTGGGCAACAGCCTGGCGCACTGGTCGACGCACTGCTGGCCTTCCGCGAGCAGCACATCGTCATCACGAAGTTGGAGTCACGTCCCATCAACGGCAACCCGTGGGAGGAGATGTTCTATCTGGATGTGCAGGCTAACCTCAATCATCCCGCCATGCAGCAGGCGCTGCATGCGTTGCGCTCACTGACGCGCTCACAGAAAGTACTGGGCTGCTACCCGAGTGAGAACGTCATACCGGTCAGCAACGGCACACCATCGTAATAGCGCCCCACGGATCGCCGCCGCTCAACGGCGGCGATCGTGCGCCTGGCGCAACAACGTCCGGCTCTCTTGCTGAAAGTGTTGAGCATGGTCGCCAAACCAGTGTGCGACACGTTGAAAAGCGGTAACGAAGGCCGCCTTATCTCGCCCCTCCAGCAGTCGTATCGCCTCACCGAAGCGCTGGTGATAGCGCTTAATCAAGGCCAGATTGTCTGCCGATGCCATGATGATATCAGCATACAGTTGGGCATCCTGGGCGAACAGCCGCCCAACCATCATCAACTCCAGGCGATAGATCGGCGATGATAGCGTCAGTAACTGTGCCAGGCTGACATTCTCCTCCGCCAAATGCAGACCATAGGCAAAGGTCGTGAAATGGCGCAGCGCCTGGATGAAGGCCATGTTCTGATCATGATCGACGGCACTGATAGGATGCAGACGCGCCCCCCAAACTTGTAACTGCTCCAGCAGCCATTGATAAGCCTGCGGCTGACGCCCATCACAATACACGATCACCTGCTTGGCAAAACTGTCCACATCGGGACCAAACATGGGGTGTAATCCCAGCACAGGACCGGTATGGGCCGCCAACATCGCCTGCAACGGCGCAGCCTTCACCGACGCCAGATCGACCAGCAAACAATCCGCCGGTAAGGTCGGCAGGCGGGCGATCACCGCCTCGGTGAGAGGGATCGGCACGCTCACCACCACCATCCCCGCATCGGCGCATAGCGCCTCGGCCTGCGGCCAGTCCTGTGGCTCAAGGATGCGTACCTGATACCCGGAGAGACGGAGCATCCGAGTAAACAAGGCGCCCATCTTTCCGCCGCCACCGACGATCACCACCGGACGCAAGGTGGGATTTAACGCCTTAAAGCCTTTCTCATTCTCGCTGGAGTACGATTCCCGCATCACCCGGCGTAAGACATCCTCGATCAGATCCGGTGAGACACCGAGCTGCTCCGCCTCGGCCCGGCGCGAGGCGAGCATCGCCGCCTCGCGTTCTGGCACATAGACCGGCAACCCGTAATGGCTCTTCACCTCGCCGACCCGCGCGACCAATTCCAGGCGGCGCGCCAGTAGCGCTAATAACGCCTTATCAACCTCATCAATCTCGTCGCGCAACGCGCTCAGTTCCGCCACCATGAGCTTACCTCTCCCCTCGCCCTATGCCTGACAGCTGCTGGTGCATCGCACGCAGTAAGGTTTCTGTCGTCGCCCAATCAATACACCCATCCGTCACCGAGACACCATATTGCATCGCGCTACGCGCCTGCTCCGAACTCTGATTACCGGCAAACAGGTGACTCTCCAGCATCACGCCGATGATCGAACGATTACCCGCAGCCAGTTGCGCCATCACCGCCTCGGCGACCTGGGGCTGACGGCGATAATCTTTATTGGAATTACCATGACTGCAATCGATCATCAGGCGTGGAGGAAGGCCGGCCTGTACCATCTGCGCCTCACATTGCGCCACATCCTGCGCGCTATAGTTCGGCACCGCGCCACCGCGCAGGATCACATGACCGTCGGGATTGCCTTGCGTCTGCAACAAACAAACCTGCCCCGCCTGATTGATACCCACAAAACGGTGTGGCATCGCCGCCGCCTTCAACGCGTTGATCGCCGTCGCCAGGCTACCATCGGTACCATTTTTAAACCCGACGGGCATCGACAGGCCTGAGGCCATCTCACGATGGGTCTGTGACTCGGTGGTACGGGCGCCGATGGCAGACCAGCTAAACAGATCACCCAGGTATTGGGGCGAGTTAGGGTCCCAGGCCTCCGTCGCCAGTGGCAATCCCATTTCGACCAGTTGCAGCAGCAGGCGCCGCGCAATATGCAGACCCGCCTCAACATCAAATGAGCCATCCATATAGGGATCGTTAATCAATCCCTTCCACCCCACGGTGGTACGCGGCTTCTCGAAATAGACCCGCATGACGATATAGAGCCGATCGCTCAGTGTCTCAGCCAAGCGCCGTAAACGGGCGGCATACTCCAGGGCCGCATCGACATCGTGGATCGAGCAGGGGCCACAGATCACCAACAACCGATCATCATCGCCGGCAAGGATCCGCGCGATCGTCTGGCGCGAGGCAGCGATCTGCGTCTGCTGTGCCGCATTGAGCGGGAAACGCGCCTTCAATACCTCCGGCGTGATCAAGATCTGTTCGTCGCTGATATGCACATTATTAACCGCATCTTTTTGCATCATCGAAATATCCGCCTGTCTGGTCATGGTGCCCGGGGTCAACCCGGGACGCTCTCCTGTGGTGTTTACATTAACAGCTATCGTAAAGTTTTCAATCCATAAACGTAAAGATAATCGCACAGTTATCTTTACAGGCTCAACGGCAGCAAATTTTGAAGCAACACGCAGTTTCCTGGTGACTCACCCCCACCGGTTAATATCACATGATAAGATGGCGCCGTTTTCAGGAGGGAGCATGTTAACAGTCATCATTGTCGACGATGAGCAACCGGCACGCGACGAACTCGCTACGCTGCTCCAACGCTATCCAGATATCGAGCTGGTCGCCAGTTGCGCCAATGCGTTGGAGGCCATTCCCCAGATCCATCGCCTGCGGCCCAGCGTGCTCTTCCTCGATATTCAAATGCCACGCATCAGTGGGCTAGAACTGGTGAACATGTTGGATCCCGACACCTTGCCCTACATCGTGTTTATCACCGCCTTCGACGAATACGCCATCCAAGCCTTTGAGCGGCATGCCTTCGACTATCTCCTTAAACCGATCGATACGGCCCGACTACACAAGACCCTTGAGCGCCTACTCCGTGGCAACGAATTACGCCAGAATTTGCATCCCCTGCAAGAACCGCAGCTTAAACACATTCCTTGCCACGGCTTAAACCGTATCTTCTTGCTCAAGCTGGAGGAGGTCGAGTATCTGTCATCGGAGCTCAGCGGCATCCATGTTGTCGGTAACCAACAAAGTGGTTACACCCAGCTGACACTCAAAACCCTGCAAGAAAAAACACCGCTGATCCGCTGCCATCGTCAATATATGGTTAACGTCGATCGTCTCAAGGAGATCCAGTTACTGGATAATGGTGCGGCAGAAGTCCTCACCCAAAGTGGTAAGCGTATTCCGGTCAGCCGACGTTACTTAAAAAACTTAAAGGAGCACCTCGGTATCGCCTAAGTGCCCACCATCGATTAGCATGGCTAATAAAAATCGCCGGAAAGAATTAAGCATGGTCCAACCATCGCATCTCCTCCATGATGGCTAATGCCTCTCTTGCCATGAGAAACGAGCCTCTTGTTTAAGCCAGTGTATTGATTAATAAGATAACGACTCCAGTCAGCGCCGCGCAATATTCTCGCGTCTCGATTTTTCGCCCCGCGCACTCAAACACATTGCTCAATAAATACCTCTAGCGGGTTAATCTGATGCAATGCTTACTAATATCTTGCGAGTATCTATAATAAAGAGAGACTGATTGTTGTGGCGTAGCTCGGTAATTCCGAGTAAATTCTGCGTAAATACAGCAGATTAAAAATCTCACTGCTTTTTTGCACTTTTATATCGGATTTGCACTAAATAACCAGTATATTGTCCAGGTTATATTAATTTATAGCGATGTGATGAGTCCTCTCTGACGGTGTTAGTTATGATGAATACAACAGTCACCTATGAAGCCAAAGGCTATGAAGATATCCCGGCACTGTTATCCTTTATGCAACAACAGTTACAATGCGGGCGACTCACCCTCGACATGACCTCGGAAGACTTCTATGCCAAGGCGATGATTAGCCGACTGAGTAATGGTGCGCGCTTTATGACCATGAGCGCCTGTGGCTATAATATTACCCATCACATCGCGCATGCTCAGCAAAGCCGGGTACTCTACCTCATCTACTCAGACCATAAGATGCAATGGGGCGAGGAGGGGTTAAACTGCACCTTACCTTACCGCGACTCCTTTCTGATCGACAGCTCAAAAGGCTTTCAAATCTCGTCACCGGGTTACCAGCAAACGCGTTCCTTTGCTATCCCCTTCTCGTTACTGGGGGATCGCTTAGAGCATGTCATCCAAGGCTTGATCGGGCGTAAACTCTCATCGATTAAATATGGTGACGAGATCAATAAAATCATGTCAACCACGCAGCATGCCCCCGGCCTAGCCGAGCGCTTAGATATTGTCACCAACTTAATCAAGGTCATCACTTATAATGAAAAGCAAGAAAACAACAGTAAATATGAACTGATCGTCAAGAAAATCACTATGAATATCTATGACGAATCATTATCACTCCCCCAGTTGGCACAACTATGCGCCATGTCAGCGCGCAACATTCAATATATACTCGCCTCTCATGGCACCACCTTCAATCGTCTCAGTGCCGATATTCGCCTGAAGTTACTCTGTGATAACCTACAGAAGATGAAGCATAAGAAATTGAATGAGATCGTTTTTCTAAGTGGTTACAACTCCTTCTCAACCGCGGCCCGCCACTTTAAGCGGAAGTTTAATCAGTCGATTACCGACTACCTCCAGCAAAACCAAGCTTAATCCAGCAATATGGCTATAAGGCATATTTAATATAATAGCTAGGCAATGACTCCTGGTAATAGTCACGAAAGTGGCGTGATGCCGTCAAAAAGGAGCGATAGCCACAGCGCTTGACAATGTCACTTAACGAGCGAGTGGGTGTATGCTGCATCTCCTGTAACAAACAGGTCAGACGCGCCTGTACCAAGAGTACCTGAAAACGTGTATTTTGCTGAGAGAATACATACTGGATAGAGCGTTTCGACATACCACTGATGTGTACTAACTTGGCAAGCGAAAAGTCGGTACTCCGACAATGTGTGAGAATGAGGTTATTAAGATAATCGAATTTATTAAGCGCGCGCCGTGTCGAAATATTACTCGAGATAATCAAAAGATTAATCAGCACGGTGATCTTCTCGGTTAACGCTGCCGCGGTATGGCTTTCCGCCGCCATGCTGGTGATCAGTTTACCGAAGGGAAGTGTCGATGCCAGCCGTCCATCGAATAGGCGTTCGACGGCTGCAGCATATTGTCCAAAACACGCTTCCGGCAATAATACCGACACTGTCGAGCGCAATAGTGATGAGGCCATACTAAATGGCTGCGCACCATTCAGCAAAAGACACTCTTTACTCCGCACCGTAATAGCACGGCCATCGAGAGTACATTGCAACGGTGTTTCCGTGTATACCAGACCATAAACGGGTCTTGAATGCTCATACTTCTCGATCATCCCGGGCGTGGTCCGGATCACCACGACACGAGCACCATTAGCTAGCTGATGTATCTCGCTCTCGCCAAAAAAATCATCCTGTTGTGCATTAATTCTTATCCTACCACACGCCGTATGCTGCTGAAAAAAATGGCTCCAAGCAGTAAAATTTTCAATACCATAAGTGAACAGCGAATGTGTAATGATCTCGGCCATCGTCGCTCCGCACCCGCATAAAAATGGAACAAGTCAAAGTGCTATCATGATTAATCCGCTGATAACGTCATACATCTCTTATCAATATTTTTATTCACGCTCAGCGACATCCTATCGATACGATTAATAAAACATCTCGCAACGGAGTAATAAATACCCCTGGTTGCTAATAGATAATTATCGCGTAGTAATCCCGCCATACCTATCGCTATCTCAGCATATTCTCTCCAGATAACAATATCTGGGGAGATCATTTTCACCAATAGACTAATGAACGCTATCTTTTATTATTAATCACACTCCATAATAAATAATCCCTGGCGCTGCTTAAATTGACTATAAAATTAATTAAACGCTATGATTGCCCTTCCAGCCTCAGCGAATCCCTCCAGAACAGCATCTGCCGCTATCGGGTGCCACGCCTCACATCCTGCCCACGCACTGTGAGGCGGGACTCCAGCGGCATACTCTCGCCCTGCTTGGCTATGATAGAACGCACACTCATCACATGTATTCAATTCGCGCAATTAATTACATAATGTGCATAACATTCTGTTCAATTAATTAACCCTATGCACGGGCGCTCCCAGCGGCATGCCACTAAGAAAACACGGCGACTTAAGTCATTACCACGACGCTATAGGCTCAGATAAATAGGTAAGAGGACTCCATTCCCAGAGCGGCAAAACAACACATCGATAATTATAAGCAGAATAATTAATTTTACTTGTTCGCTACCACGTATGGGAAAGCACACACTACGTGACTGTTTACCACCATCATCAAAGTTATTAACAAAAAAAGGATGTCTTACCGCTAAGCCAGACCGTCTCAGCTGACTCACTCGATATTTCCTTTTATTTTCTCAACAATAGTTTATGCAGATCAATTTCCATTCTGATTATATTCTTTATTTTTATAAAGGGAGAGCAATCTCCCAGAATCATAGCCAGAACAACTAGAGTATTAATCCACATATATCACAAGCGATATCGTTAATCCCCGGTTCTCGCATCATCTTGCGCAAAGATCCGGGAGAATAAGAAAAAAGGGAATCTATGGTCACGCTACAATTTGCCATTATCATCATCTGTCTATTGCTGGGAACACGCTATGGCGGGATGGGGCTCGGATTGATCAGTGGTATTGGTCTCTTCGTTCTCACTTTTGTTTTCGACTTAGTCCCCGGGAAGCCCCCTGTCGAGGTGATCCTGACCATTCTAGCCGTCATTGGCTGTGCCGCGGTACTGCAAACGGCCGGCGGGCTGAATGTCATGATGCAGTTCGCCGAGCGCCTGCTGCGTCGTCACCCACAACACATCACCATCCTGGCTCCCCTCACCACCTGGACGCTAACCTTCCTGTGCGGAACGGGCCATGTGGTCTATACCATGTTCCCCATCATCGCAGATATCGCCCTGAAAAAGGGTATCCGCCCAGAACGTCCGATGGCTGTCGCCTCCGTGGCCTCACAGATGGCGATCACCGCCTCTCCGGTCTCCGTCGCGGTCGTCTCGTTAGTCTCCATCCTCGGTGCGGCGCACGGTATTGGTCAAGCATTCACTATCCTGGATATTCTGTCGGTTTCCGTACCGGCCTCCTTGTGCGGGGTTCTGGTCGCCGCGCTGTGGAGTCTCCGTCGCGGTAAAGATCTGGATAAGGACCCGGTCTTTCAAGAGAAGCTCAAAGATCCCGAACAGCGCGCCTATATCTACGGTGACAGCCAAACCCTGCTGAATCAGACGTTCCCTAAGCAGGCTTACTGGGCAACCTGGATCTTCTTCGCCGCCATCGCCGTCGTGGTCCTGCTCGGTGCCTTTGCCGATCTACGTCCCGCCTTTGAGGTCAAAGGGGTTCTGAAACCATTATCGATGAACCTGGTGATTCAGATGATGATGCTGATCGCCGGCGCCATCATCCTGATGTCTTGCAAAGTGAAGCCGGGTGAAATCTCTAACGGGGCGGTCTTCAAGGCGGGCATGGTCGCGATCTTCTCCGTATTCGGCGTCGCCTGGATGAGCGATACCTTCTTCCAAGCCCATATGCAGGATCTACGTCTGGTGCTAGAAGATGTGGTCAAGAGTCATCCCTGGACCTATGCCTTGGTACTGTTCCTGGTTTCCAAGCTGGTCAATAGTCAGGCCGCGGCGCTGACCGCCATCGCACCGATGGGATTATCCTTAGGCGTCGAACCCAAGATGTTGCTGGCGTTCTTCCCGGCTGCCTATGGCTACTTCGTTCTGCCGACCTACCCCAGCGACCTGGCCTGTATCGGTTTCGACCGCTCTGGCACCACGCGCATCGGTAAGTTTATTATTAACCACAGCTTTATCCTGCCTGGCTTTATTGGGGTTATCACCTCTTGCTGTGTAGGCTATCTGCTGGTCGCCAGCTTCTACTAAGTCTCCCCCCGATATCGGCCTCCTTCTGGAGGCCGATATAAAAAAAGCGTATAACACCGCCTATCTGCAATAAAAAATAAGCTAATAATTACCATTTTTGGCCACATTATCACCCGCTATAATGTGACGCCTGTCAACTTTGGCATTATCCTTTTTCTATTGGAAACATCATGCTCCGCTCACGCGTCACCCAAACATTACCGACACTGATTGGCCTCACCGTCATACTCAATTACACCAGTGCCTTCGCCGATAGCACGCTATTTACCGCGTTAGACGATCCCTCCACCGCCAAGCAGCCCTTTATTGGCAATATCCAAGCGGGTTATAACTCCCAATCGGGCAACAGTAATAACTCCAGCCTGCTGGCCAACACCACCATGACCTGGTTCAACCGGGATGCAGCTACCGCCTACAGTCTATGGGGCACCGCCAATAATGCCGAGTCGAATGGCACTCGCTCGGCAGAGAAATATCAAGCCGGCGGCCGTACCCGCTTTAACGTTACCCAAGAAAACTACATGTTTGGTCAAGTGAACTGGTTGAATGACCGTTTCGCTGGCTATGCCTCACGGACTACCGGTACGGCGGGCTATGGTCGTCAGATCTTCTCCTCTCCAACCCAGGATCTGCGCGTCGAATTCGGCCCCGGCGTACGCCATGACGAATATCAGGGGGGAGGACGTGCGACACGCGCGCTCGCCTATGGTGCCGCCAACTACACCTACCAAGTCACGACCAACACCCAGTTCACTCAAGGGGTCTCCGCGCTCTCCAACGAAGACACCACGCTGAACTCGGAGACCGCGTTAAACGTCGGCATCAACGATGCGTTCTCCCTACGCCTCTCCTACAACGTGACCTATAACAGCGAACCGCCGGCCAGCGCGCCTAAGCACACCGACCGCACCAGCGCCATCACGCTACAGTACAACCTGTAACGTCCTCCGCTTGCCATGCGTAGTAACGGCCGCCTGCCTCGACAGTACGGCGGCCGTTTGACCCTTCTTTATTCTTCTTTACGTAGTTAATTAATATCCAGTTAAGCTTTCGGCGCTGTAATACCCGATACACCTCAAAGCCTATAGGAGGCGGTATCATGCTCTTTACCGAATCACTCAAAACAACAGCCGGCTTTATCACACAGTTTGTCCGCTCTCCCCGTACGGTAGGGGCCATCTCGCCCTCGACGCCCTTCCTGTGCCGTGAAATGGTACGCCCTGTCGATTGGCGACAGACCCACTCCATCGCCGAGTTTGGCGCGGGAACCGGCGTATTAACCCGCCATATTCAGCGCCGCATGCGTCACGATGCTCACTTGGATATCTTTGAGACTAATCCCCATTTTTGCCAAGCCCTACAGCAATTAGCCGATTGGCGCACTCAGGTGCACAACACCTCCGCCAGCGAGATCAGCCAACGCTACGATGTGATCTTCTCTGGCTTACCCTTACTGGCCTTTAGCGCCGAACTGCGCCACACCATCCTGAGCGCTGCCGCACTCGCGCTCAAACCTGGCGGGTGCTTTATTCAGTTCCAATACAGCCCGTTGCTCGAAAGCCACCTGGCCCGCCACTTTCACTGGCAACGCTCACTGGTATGGCGCAACCTGCCCCCCGCCTTTGTCTACCTGTGCCGTCCTCGTTAAACCCGCCCGTGTCACCATCCTGGTCACCCTGAGCCAAGCCTAGGCGACATCAGCGTGGGCATAATCGGGACACAAACATAAAAAAAGGGGCTGACCAGATGGCCAACCCCTTATCACTTAACTACTTTCGGATGTAGCGAAAGCGTTATCTTAGTTCAGACGCTCTTTAATACGAGCTGCCTTACCAGTACGCTCACGCAGGTAGTACAGTTTAGCTTTACGAACGGCACCACGGCGCTTAACAGCGATGCTGTCGATAACCGGTGAGTGAGTCTGGAATACACGCTCAACACCTTCGCCGTTAGAAATCTTGCGAACAGTGAATGCAGAGTGCAGACCGCGGTTACGAATAGCGATAACCACGCCCTCGAATGCCTGCAGACGCTTCTTAGAACCTTCAACGACCCATACCTTAACTTCCACGGAATCACCCGGACGGAACGCAGGTACGTCTTGCTTCATCTGCTCTTGTTCAAGCTGCTTAATGATATTGCTCATAATAATCTCTTACCCTAGGTAAACTGATATACGGCTCGACCCTACGGTCTCAGCCTTCATGTTCCTGCTGCGCGGCATGCTCCTCACGGAACTGCGCCAGCAGCTTTGCTTGCTCGTCAGTCAGAGCTAGGCTTTCTAGAAGTTCAGGTCTTCTCAGCCAGGTTCGGCCCAGCGACTGCTTTAAGCGCCAGCGACGGATCTCGGCATGGTTGCCCGACAGTAATACTGGCGGAACTTCCTTGCCTTGTAACACCTCAGGTCGGGTATAGTGCGGGCAATCCAGCAGCCCGTCGACGAATGAATCTTCCTGCGCCGAGGCCTGATCGCCCAATACCCCCGGGACAAACCGTGAGATAGAGTCGATCAAGGTCATGGCCGGCAGTTCACCGCCGCTGAGAACGTAATCACCGATCGACCATTCTTCATCGACCTCGGCTTGGATCACGCGCTCATCAATACCTTCATAACGCCCGCAGACCAGAATCAGCTTCTGAGCCGCGGAGAGTTCACAAACTCCTTGCTGGTCGAGTTTGCGCCCCTGAGGCGAGAGATAAATCACTTTCGCCCCTTCGCCTGCCGCTGCCTTTGCCGCATGGATGGCATCCCGCAAGGGTTGTACCATCATCAACATCCCCGGTCCGCCGCCATAAGGACGGTCGTCCACGGTACGATGCCGATCGTGGGTGAAATCACGAGGATTCCAGCACTGCACGCTAAGCAGGCCATTTTTTACCGCCCGGCCAGTTACCCCGTAATCGGTGATGGCGCGGAACATCTCGGGAAACAGGCTAACAACACCAATCCACATTGTCGTGTCCCACTCGCTGCAACCGTTAGTCTCGGAGGTCAAAAACCAGGATCCCAATCTACTTCAATACTCTTAGCAGTGAGATCGACTTTCTTGATCACCTGCCCGTCGAGGAACGGAATCAACCGCTCCTTGATACCGAATGCATCTTTCAGGTTCGCCTTGACGACTAAGACGTCGTTAGAGCCGGTTTCCATCATCGCAGTGACTTTACCCAACTCATAGCCGGCGACGGTGACCACCTGGCAGCCCATCAGGTCTTTCCAGTAGTAGTCGCCCTCTTCCAGCGCAGGCAGTTGCGACTCGTCCACGGCGATCTCTCGATTCACCAAGGCGTTAGCCGCATCGCGATCATCAATACCTTTGATCTTGATGACCAGATCCTGACTGTGGTTACGCCAGCTTTCCAGCTCAATCGCAACCCACTTACCCCCCTGCTGAATAAACCAGGGCTGGTAATCGAAAATGCTCTCGGCATCCTCGGTGGAGGAAAACACTCTGAGCCAGCCGCGGATGCCGTACGCAGAACCGAGTTTCCCCAGAATGACTGCTTTGTCCATCGCCGGCTTATTTTGTATGCTCATCGTGACCACCGCAACGGATTAAGCCGCTTTCTGAGCTTCTTTGATCAGCGCAGCTACGCGATCAGAAACGGTCGCGCCCTGGGAAACCCAGTGGCTTACACGATCCAGGTCCAGACGCAGGCCTTCGGCGCTACCGGTTGCAACCGGGTTGAAGAAGCCAACGCGCTCGATGAAACGACCATCACGAGCATTACGGCTGTCGGTCACTACTACTTGATAAAACGGACGCTTTTTCGCGCCGCCACGTGCTAAACGAATGGTTACCATAACATCCTCATTAGTAAATAAAACACCAGACCCCATCGAGGAACGGAGCCCGGTGTCCTTGTTCATACGAACATAAAAGCCCGAAAATTTTACTCATTTTGGCGCGAAAAGCAACTGCCAGCGCCGCTTTTCGCTCCGAGAGCCGCGGATTAACGCCCCGGGAATCCTGGCGGCATCATGCCACGCATGCCGCGCATCATCTTCGCCATTCCGCCTTTCTTCATCTTCTTCATCATGCGCTGCATCTCGTCAAACTGCTTCAGCAGGCGGTTGACGTCTTGCACCTGCATGCCAGAGCCCTGCGCGATGCGACGTTTGCGCGACCCTTTGATGATCTCCGGATGGTTGCGCTCTTTCAGCGTCATCGAGCTGATGATCGCCTCCATTCGCACCAACACCTTATCATCCATCTGCGCTTTAACGTTATCCGGCAACTGACCGACGCCCGGCAATTTGGCCAGCATGGAGGTCATCCCGCCCATGTTGCGCATCTGCTTAAGCTGCTCCATAAAGTCGTTCAGGTCGAAACCATCGCCCTTCTTCAACTTGGTCGCCAGCTTCTCGGCCTGCTCCCGATCGACCTTGCTCTCCAGCTCTTCGATCAGCGACAGGACGTCGCCCATACCCAGGATACGTGATGCAACGCGATCCGGATGGAACGGCTCCAACGCATCCGTCTTCTCGCCGACACCGAGGAACTTGATCGGCTTACCGGTGATATGGCGAATCGAGAGCGCCGCACCGCCGCGTGCATCGCCATCGACCTTGGTCAGTACCACACCGGTCAATGGCAGCGCCTGATTAAAGGCGCTAGCGGTATTGGCCGCATCTTGGCCGGTCATGGCATCGACGACAAACAGCGTTTCCACCGGGGTGATTGCCGCGTGGATCTGTTTGATCTCCTCCATCATCGCTTCATCGACATGCAAGCGACCGGCGGTATCGACGATCAATACATCATAGAATTTCTGCTTGGCGTGGGTCAGCGCACGCTGCACGATATCCAGCGGACGCTCTTGCACATCGGAAGGGAAGAAATCGACGCCTACGCCCTGTGCCAGGGTCTCCAACTGTTTGATCGCCGCCGGGCGATACACGTCGGCGGAGACAACCAGCACCTTTTTCTTTTGTTTCTCTTTGAGGAAATTACCCAGCTTACCGACGCTGGTCGTCTTACCGGCCCCTTGGAGACCGGCCATCAGCACCACCGCTGGCGGCTGCGCGGCCAGGTTCAACTCGGTGTTCGCCTCGCCCATGGCGCGCGTCAATTCGTCCTGCACAATCTTGACGAACTCTTGCCCCGGCGTCAGGCTCTTATTCACCTCTTGGCCCAGTGCGCTCTCTTTCACCCGATTGATGAAATCACGCACCACCGGCAACGCCACGTCGGCTTCCAGCAGCGCCATGCGCACTTCGCGCAGGGTATCTTTGATGTTATCTTCGGTCAGTCGCCCGCGGCCACTGATGTTGCGCAGCGTGCGCGACAATCGATCGCTTAGATTCTCAAACATGGTTTATGCTCAACGTAGTACCAATGCAAAACGGGCCGTCAGGCGACGACATCGCTAAAGATGGCGGCGAGTATAACACGAAGCCCTGCGATTCTCTCCCCCACGGCGCGCATTGCTAGCCGGCAGCGGTTGGAGCGTGACCCCGCTAACGCTATACTAAGATCCTCATTCACTCAGTCAGAATAAACTCGCTATGCCCGTATTTGCCATCACGGCTATGATTGCCTATCTGCTCAGCCTGGGGCTGATCGTTCCCGGTCTGGCGCGTAATAATCGCACCTATCGGCGGCTGGCGCTCACCTTCGCCAGCGGCGCCTTGTTGTGCCATGCCGTCGCACTCTATCAACGTATCTTCGACGTCAGCGCCGGGCAAAATCTGAGCTTGTTGAATATGGGGTCATCCGTCAGCCTGCTGATTTGCCTGGTGATGACCGTCGTGGCCTCACGCGATCGCGGTTGGTTTCTGCTGCCTATCGTCTACAGTTTCGCCCTGATCAACCTGGGGCTCGCCAGTTTTGTCCCCGGCGAGTTCATCACCCATCTGGAGGCGACCCCCTCATTGCTCGTTCACATCGGCCTGGCGCTCTTTTCCTATGCCACGCTGATCATCGCGGCGCTGTACGCCTTCCAGTTGGCCTGGATGGACTACCTGCTGAAGAATAAGAAGCTTACCCTGAGCGCCGACATGCCGCCGCTGATGAGCATTGAACGCAAGATGTTCCACATTACCCAGGTCGGTGTAGTGCTACTGACCCTGACACTGATTACCGGCGTGCTGTATATGGAGCACCTGTTCGATGCCGAGAACATGCACAAGGCGCTGTTGTCGGTGCTGGCCTGGATCGTGTACGTCACCTTGCTCTGGGGCCATTACCGCCGTGGCTGGCGTGGCCGCCCCGTGGTCTGGTGCAGCCTGGCCGGGGCCTTACTCTTAACCCTGGCCTACTTCGGCAGTCGGATCATGATGGGGGTTGTCCAGTAACCCCCGCCAGCATGCCAGTATCATCGCCCCGCCGCCCTTGCGCGGGGCAGATCGTTAATCACCATAAGGAATACCCGCTTGGAGCACGTCTCTACCGGCACACTGATCGCCATCCTGCTGCTGATGGTGATTATCTCCGCCTACTTCTCCGCCTCGGAAACCGGGATGATGACCCTCAACCGCTACCGCCTGCGCCATCTGGCAAAGCAGGGCGTGCGGCCCGCCCGGCGTGTCGAGCGCCTATTGCAGCACCCTGATCGCCTGATAAGCCTGGTGCTGATCGGGAATAACCTGGTCAACATCCTCGCCTCGGCCTTGGCTACCATCGTGGGCATGCGGCTATACGGCGACAGCGGCGTCGCCATTGCCACCGGTATCCTCACCTTCGTCATTCTGATCTTCGCCGAGGTCATGCCCAAGACCTTCGCCGCCCTCTACCCGGAGCGCGTCGCCTTTCCCAGCAGCTTATTACTCGGCCCGCTACAAAAGGTGATGATGCCGTTGGTCTGGCTACTGAATGGCATCACTCGCCTGTTGCTGCGGATGTGCGGTATTCAGCCGCACGTCAATCGCAGCGATGCGGTGAGTAAAGAGGAGCTACGTACCATCGTCAACGAGTCACGCTCGCAGATCTCACGCCGTAATCAGGACATGCTGATCTCGGTGCTGGATCTGGACAAGATCTCGGTGGAGGACATCATGGTGCCGCGCAACGAGATCGTCGGCATCGACGTCAATGATGATTGGAAATCGATCCTACGCCAGCTGACCCACTCACCCCATGGTCGCATCGTCTTGTTTCGCGACGGCCTGGATGATGCCATCGGCATGCTGCGCGTGCGCGAGGCTTACCGGCAACTGATCGAGAAGCAGGAGTTCAATAAGGAGAACCTACTGCGCGCCGCCGACGAGATCTACTACATTCCTGAGGGGACACAGCTCAATGTGCAGTTGCTCAAGTTCCAGCGGAATAAGGAGAAAGTCGGTATCGTAGTCGACGAGTACGGCGATATCAAAGGGCTGATCTCCGTCGAGGATATCCTGGAGGAGATCGTCGGCGACTTCACCACCTCCATGTCCCCCTCCCTGGCCGAAGAGGTGCTACCGCAGAGCGATGGCAGCGTACTGATCGACGGCAGCGCCAATATCCGTGAGCTGAATAAAGCCTTCAATTGGACACTGCCCGCCGAAGGCGCACGCACCATCAACGGCATGCTATTGGAGACGCTGGAAGAGATCCCGCAACCGGGCGCCCAGGTGACCATCGGCAACTACTTCATCGAAATCCTCGATGTACAGGAAAACATGATCAAGCGGGTGCGCGTCTCGCTGTTACGCGCCCCACTCGCGGGCGAACACACCTAACGCCTGGACGATAAGCACTAAAAAAGCCCCCGCAGATCATCTCTGTGGGGGCTTTTCTATCGGGCCGCGCGTGACCGTTATTGCCGGGTATCGCGCTCAGCGTGCCCTCACGCTTACGGGTGCAAACGCGCCAGTTGTTCGGCAGACAGCGCCAGATCGTCATTGTGGTTGATGCCGATGCCGCTAGCCAGAATATCACGGGCGATCTGCTGCGCCTCCGTCAGGGAGTGCATGTTACAGGTCCCGCACTGGAACTCATTCAACTCGGGGATATGATGCTGATCCTGGACCTGCAACACATCCTCCATCGCCGCCGTCCAAGCCGCCGCGACACGCGCTTCGTCCGGCGTACCGATCAGGCTCATATAGAAGCCGGTACGGCAACCCATCGGTGAAATATCGATGATCTCGACCCCATCGCCGTTGAGATGGTCGCGCATAAAGCCGGCAAACAGATGCTCCAACGTATGAATGCCGCGCTCCGGCAGAATGGCCTTATTCGGGCGGCAGAAGCGCAGATCGAATACCGTAATCTGATCGCCATGCGGCGTCGTCATCTTTTTCGCGACACGAACCGCCGGTGCGGCCATACGCGTATGGTCGACAGTGAAGCTATCCAATAATGGCATTTCATCACCTCCTCAAGGTAAAAAAATATTTTTTTCGCTTTTTAGGAAACCTTTTCCCATCGTACGACTCTCAGTATATGAAAGACGCGCATTTGTTATCATCATCCCTGTTCTCAGAGATGCATATTTGGCCACAGGTATCGTGGCCTTTTTCTTTTCTTACCCTTATGCGCCGGCATGTCGATGGAGATAGTGCTCGAACGGCTCGCTATCTGCCGACTCCAACGCCGCCTGGCGATCGATAGACGCCTGCGCCTGGCGGGCCAACTCTGCCTCATCCAACAACGTCAACGGCTCGGCACACAGTTGCTCACGATAACGCTGCGCCAAGGCCAAGCCATAACCGCCGATACCGTTATTCTCCATCTGAGCCATCACGCGCGCCGAGTAGGTCAAGGAGACATCCTCGAAGGCGGCGACCAAACGAGTACACACCTGCTGATAACAGCGATCGCCGTTGATCCCATCCAAGACTTCGGCGACCCGCAGCAGATCGGCAAACAACGCCTTCCCGACATAGGGCAACGGCTGACGCGCATCGTGACAACCGATGCCGATCGTCTGCCCCGGCTTACGCCCCTCCAGGATCACGCGATTCCAGTTCTGACGCGTACACAGCAGCTCATCGCTACTCATCTCCGGCGCATCGGCCAACACACACCAGATCAGGAATAGATCGAGGAAACGGCACTGCTCGGCCTCGACCCCGATGGGGCTGAACGGGTTAATATCCAGGGAACGCACCTCGATATACTCGATTCCCGCGCGCAATAAGGCATCCGACGGCGACTCGTCGTCACGGGTCACCCGCTTGGGACGGATCGGGGCGTACAACTCGTTTTCGATCTGCAGCACATTGGCGTTCAACTGGCGATAGTGCCCCTGATCGACGACGCCCAGGCGAGAAAACTCCTCGGAAGGCGTGTGAATCGCACGCTTCAACGCGACAACGTACTCATCCAGATGGTTGAAGGTAATACCGAGGTTACTCTGCGATTTATTGGTATAGCCCAGGTCGCTCAGGCGTAACGAGGTGGCATACGGCAGGAACAACGTACCGCCCTGGCGTTCGAACGGCAACGCCGTCTCTCGCCCATTCAGGAAGGAGCCACAGATCGCCGGTGAGGCACCGAACAGATAGGGGATCACCCAACCGAAGCGATAATAATTGCGGATCAGACGGAAATAACCATCGGAGATCGCCGCCTTACCACTCTCAGCGTCTTGCACGCCGGCACGCGCCTGCCAGAAACGCAGTGGCAAGGAGAAGTTGTAATGCACGCCAGAAATGGTCTGCATCAGCGCGCCATAGCGGTTCTTCAATCCCTCACGGTAGAGGGTCTTAAAGCGCCCCAGATTGCTGCTGCCATACTGCGCCAAGGTAATATCCTGCTCATTGCCGATAAAACAGGGCATGCTCAGGGGCCACATCCGCTCATCCCCCAGATGACGCGCCACATAGCGGTGGATATCTCGCAGGAAATCCAGCATGTGGTCGATATTGCCATCGACCGGGGTGATAAACTCTAGCAGACTCTCGGCAAAGTCGGTGGTGATCCAAGGATGGGTCAAGGCCTTTCCCAGCACCGCAGGATGCGGCGTGTGAGCCAGGTGCCCATCGGGAGTGACGCGTAACGTTTCGCGTTCGATACCACGCCGAATACCATCCAGGGCATCCGGGTGAGATTCTAGCCAGCTAAGGGCTTGAGATACGTCCGGGATCAAATTGACCTCCCGCTAATTTTAAGAAGAGTTAACGCATCCACCGCATCCAGCGGCAAGGACGCCTAATGCCACCACGACATGCCATACAGCGTTAGCCAAGCCAACAAGGCATAACGCACGGCCTTACCCAGAGTTAGGTACAGCAATACCGCGCCCCACGGTAGGCGCAACCAGCCAGCCAACACACACAGCAGGTCGCCAATGACCGGCAACCAACTCAGCAGGAGTGCTGCTGCGCCATAGCGTTGCAACCATCCAAGCGCTACCGCCAATCCTCGCTGCGGGGTAACTTGAGGAAGGGCTCGACCGATGACCACATTCGTCGCGCCCCCCAAGACATTACCGACAATCGCCGCCACTAACAGCCCAAACACCGGGGCCTGCGCGGCAATCAATAGCCCGCTCAATACCACTTCGGAATTTCCAGGCAGCAGGGTCGCACTGGTAAAGCTACTGACAAACATGCCAGCGATAGCCCAAAATTCACTCATTGCAGACAGCGCACATCTACCCAATCCATTCCAGCGGCCACGGCCGCCTGAATACCGTAATCGGCATCCTCGAATACCACGCAACGTGCCGCTGCCACGCCCATCAGCGCCGCACAACGTAAGAAGGTTTGCGGATCCGGTTTATGACGTTGGACATCATCCGCGGCCACGATGACCTGAAAACAGTCACCGAGCCCTAACCGACGCAGCAACGCCTCGGCCAGTCGGTGCTCACTGCCGGTACCGATAGCCATCGGACGCCGCCCCTTATAGGCACGCGCGACTTCCGCCAACGGCAACGGCCGCACCCCATCTAACAACATCCCCTCAACCAGCCGGTTTTTCTCGGCAGCCAGGGCATGAGGATCGAGTGTGGAGTGATTATGTTCAATAATAGCCTGAGCGATGCGCACTGTGGGAGAGCCATTGAGTGCGATCATTGCCATTAGGTCATAATCCATACCATAACGCCCTACGACCTCCTGCCAAGCCTGGCGGTGAATGGGCTCGCTGTCGAGCAAGGTACCATCCATGTCAAAAATCAGCCCATCATAATGGTCATATTGCGCCATGCTCATCCTCTAAGCCTGGGGGAAATGGAGCATCACTTTAGCGTAAAACGAGGCGGGTTGTCGCGGACAGGAAACGCATCGTCAGCACGAGGCACGGACTAACGCACTTACGGTGCGTTACTGCTTGAACGGGAAAGAGAGCGGGAGCGTGAAACAGATGCAACAAAGCCCGCATAAGCGGGCTTTGTCAGTAAAGATGGTGCATCCGGGAGGATGATTCGACGCGTTGCGTCTCACCGCAAGGGCCGTTGCTACGCAACGTTATCCTCCCTTTTTACTACTAAGGCAACCGCTGTTGCCGGCAAAACATGTTATAGCAATCATGCTCTGCGAAAGATGGTGCATCCGGGAGGATTCGAACCTCCGACCGCTCGGTTCGTAGCCGAGTACTCTATCCAGCTGAGCTACGGATGCACAGAATAACATAATCGGCAGCGTTGGATTCTACTGCCTGATTCATCGTTGAATACCATGAATCTAAAGGATGGTGCATCCGGGAGGATTCGAACCTCCGACCGCTCGGTTCGTAGCCGAGTACTCTATCCAGCTGAGCTACGGATGCACAGAATAACCTAGTCGACAGCGCTGGACTCCACTGTCTGATTCATCGTTGATCACCATGAACCTAAAGAATGGTGCATCCGGGAGGATTCGAACCTCCGACCGCTCGGTTCGTAGCCGAGTACTCTATCCAGCTGAGCTACGGATGCACAGAGAACTTACTTGACGACACGGGGCGTTCTGATTCCCGCATCCAGCTTACCGCACTAAGCCGTAAGCCTGAAAGATGGTGCATCCGGGAGGATTCGAACCTCCGACCGCTCGGTTCGTAGCCGAGTACTCTATCCAGCTGAGCTACGGATGCAAAATGGCGGTGAGGGGGGGATTCGAACCCCCGATGCAGCTTTTGACCGCATACTCCCTTAGCAGGGGAGCGCCTTCAGCCTCTCGGCCACCTCACCACACGCGACTCTTGCGAGTTGTGCCCACTCAACGTTTCGTTGTCTCATCGGCACTGCGTGGCGCACATATTACTTTCACGGGCTGATAAGTCAAACAATTTTTCCTGAGTTTTTGTGCAATCCGAATCGTTTGCACATTTCACATCCAAAGCGCTGCGAATAACACCAGAATGTCGTTTTTATAAACGGCAAAATCGTGTCTAACCCAGGCTAGCCCGGTACGCCTCGCGCCCCACTTTCTCTCCGCCGACGGCATGACGCCATGTATGGCATGCGACAAAGGACGAAAAAACAGCGACGAAAAGCTAACACGGCCAAACAACGTCTCGCTCAGGCGAGGTGCTCGGCGAAAATATCAACCCTGTCAACGCGCAATAGGTTGAGATAAAGACGCATCTACGCGTCTACGTGAACCAGGGCAGAGCAAGTCAGCAGTCAGCAGTCAGCAGTCAGCAGTCAGCAGTCAGCAGTCAGCAGTCAGCAGTCAGCAGTCAAAGGATAACGGGATAACGGGATAACGGGATAACGGGATAACGGCTAAGAGGTGATGTTAAGGGGGAAGGCGGCGGCAAGTCAGACAAGTAATGCGTAAGCGTCCCGCCACGTTGCGAGACGCTACACAGGAATCAGTAGGTCGTCGGTTGAGACTTTTCCGCCTGAATGCGCTGATAGATCTCTTCTCGATGCACAGAAACCTCTTTCGGAGCATTCACACCGATACGAACCTGGTTTCCCTTCACCCCCAATACGGTGACCGTTACCTCATCGCCAATCATGAGGGTCTCACCAACTCGACGAGTCAGAATAAGCATTCTTTGCTCCTTGAAAGATTAATTAGAGTCGGGTCTCTCAGTTTATCCCCGCCATTATCCATCATCTGTAGTAAAAACGTAAACAGCAACAACTTCATAATGTGTAAGCAGATTATCGTGCGCTACATCATGGGTACAAGTTTAGCGCAAATCATCAGCAATATTGCAAAATTTATCACGAAGAAAACAGCGTGAGATAAAAAAACGCCGTATCCAACAATAGGATACGGCGTTCTCGTGTTAACAGGTTAGATTACAGCTTCGCGGTAACCCAATCGCTAACGCTGGCCAGGGCCTGCGGCAGTGCGGCAACATCGCTGCCCCCCGCCTGGGCCATGTCCGGACGGCCCCCGCCCTTGCCACCAACCTGCTGAGCGACCATACCGATCAGCTCGCCAGCTTTAACCTTCGCGGTCAGATCCTTGCTGACACCGGCGATCAGGCTCACCTTGCCCTCTTCCGCCGTCGCCAACACCACGATGCAGCTGCCCATCTGGTTCTTCAGGTCATCCACCATGGTACGCAGCATCTTCGGCTCAACGCCGTGCAGCTGACTGACCAACAGTTTCACCCCGTTCACCTCGACTGCCTGCGCACTCAGCGATGCACTCTCCTGAGCGGCCTGCTGATCCTTAAGCTGCTGTAGCGCCTTCTCCAGCTGACGGCTCTTCTCCATCAGCCCGCGGATCTTCTCGGCGACACTCTGCGTATCCCCTTTCACCAGGGAGGCCGCCTCGCGCAGCATATCGCTCTCCTGATGCATCGCCTGCAAGGCCTGCTCACCGGTCACGGCCTCGATACGACGCACGCCCGCCGCCGTACCGCTTTCGCTCACGATGCGGAACAGGCCGATATCGCCCGTACGCTCGGCGTGGGTACCGCCGCACAGCTCAGTCGAGAACTCACCCATACTCAGTACGCGAACCTGGGCATCATACTTCTCGCCGAACAGCGCCATCGCGCCCTTCGCCTTCGCCTCTTCCAGGCCCATCTCCTGCGTCTCAATCGGCAGGTTACGGCGGATCTGCGCGTTGACGATCTCTTCAACCTGACGGATCTGCTGCGGCTTCATCGCCTCGGGGTGCGAGAAGTCGAAACGCAGATAACCATCGTTCACCAATGACCCCTTCTGCGCCACATGCGTGCCCAATACGCTACGCAGCGCGGCATGCATCAGGTGAGTCGCCGAGTGGCTCAGACGAATACGATCGCGGCGAGCGACATCGATGCTAGCCTGCAGCGAAGCGCCGACCTGTAGATGCCCCTGGACGACCTTACCGAGATGACCGATGGCCTGACCATACTTCTGGGTATCGTCGACGACGAAGCTAACGCCAGAGGCGCTCAACTCGCCCCGATCGCCAACCTGGCCGCCGGACTCGGCATAGAACGGCGTCTGATCCAATACCACAACCCCTTCCTCACCGGCCTGCAAGGCGTCGACCGCCTGGCCGTTGCGGAACAGCGCGGTGATCGTCGCCATCTGCTGCTGACGCTGATAACCGGTAAAGTCCGTGCTGCCTTCGACGCGGATCAGGCTGTTATAGTCGGCGCCGAAACCGCTGGACTCACGCGCCCGACGACGCTGCGCCTCCATCGCCTTCTCAAAGCCGACCTCATCAACCTTCAGATTACGCTCGCGGCACACATCGGCCGTCAGATCCAGCGGGAAACCATAGGTGTCGTACAGACGGAACGCCGTCTCGCCATCCAGGGTATCGCCATCCAGCTGCGCCAACTCGTCATCGAGCAGGGCCAGACCGCGCTCCAGCGTACGAGCGAACTGCTCCTCTTCGGTCTTCAACACCTGCTCGACCATCGCCTGCTGGCGGGCCAGCTCATCGGCGGCGGAGCCCATCACCTGGATCAACGGTGCAACCAGTTTATAGAAGAAGGACTCCTTGGCTCCCAGCATGTGACCATGACGGACCGCGCGACGAATGATGCGACGCAGCACATAGCCACGCCCTTCGTTCGACGGCAACACGCCATCTGAGACCAGGAAGGCACAGGAGCGAATATGGTCGGCGATCACGCGCAGCGATTTGCTGCTCAGATCGTCCACGCCGATCACCCGTGCCGTCTCGGCGATCAGGGTACGGAACAGATCGATGTCGTAGTTGGAGTTAACATGCTGCAACACCGCGGCGATACGCTCCAGCCCCATGCCGGTATCGACGGAAGGCTTGGGCAGCGGCAACAGGGTGCCGTCGCTCTGGCGGTTGAACTGCATGAAGACGATGTTCCAAATCTCGATGTAACGGTCGCCGTCCTCATCCGGGCTACCCGGAGGCCCACCGGCGATGTGGGCGCCGTGATCGTAGAAGATCTCGGTGCAGGGGCCGCATGGCCCGGTATCACCCATCTGCCAGAAGTTATCGGAGGCGTAGGGGGCACCCTTATTGTCACCGATACGGATAATGCGCTCACGCGGTACGCCGACTTCGTTGGCCCAGATGTTGTAAGCCTCGTCGTCGCTCTCGTACACCGTCACCCACAGTTTTTCCTGCGGCAGGTTAAACCACTGCGCGCCGGTCAACAGTTCCCAGGCAAACTTAATCGCATCATGCTTGAAGTAGTCGCCGAAGCTGAAGTTACCCAGCATCTCGAAGAAGGTGTGGTGACGCGCGGTATAGCCGACGTTTTCCAGGTCATTATGCTTACCACCGGCTCGCACGCAGCGCTGTGCCGTGGTCGCACGGCTGTAGCTACGCTTGTCGATGCCAAGGAAAACATCTTTAAACTGGTTCATCCCCGCGTTGGTAAACAACAAGGTCGGATCGTTGTTCGGCACCAGGGAGCTGCTGTCCACCACCTGGTGGCCCTTACTGTGATAAAAATCGAGAAACGCTTGACGGATCTCAGCGGTACTCTTGCTCATAAATGTCCCGGAGTCAGGCTAGAAGAACAGTCCGTGAACAAACCAGCCCGCATTCCGCTGCCGACGCCCGCTCACGAACACAAAGTGACACTAAGATAAAATTTCTTCACCGTGAAGTAAAACACCGCGTGCATTCACCGGCTTAAATCGCGCAGCGCATCCTGGATCTCTTCCTGGAAGAAGCCACGATAGAGGAGATAACGTTGTACCTTAGCTCGCGTCGCCCAATCGCTGGCTAGCGGCAGAGAGAAGTGGCGTTCCAGCGTGCGACGCGCCTGGGCATGCCAGTCGACCGTGCACTCCGCCAACGCCTGCTGGATCACGTCGCGCGCCACACCGCGTACCCCCAACTCCTGGCGAATACGCTGTGCTCCGTACCCCTTACGGCTACGCGAGACGATATAACGCTCGGCGAAACGCGCATCGTCCAACCACTGATAATGGTAACAATGGGCGATGACCGGTGCGATCTCCGCCTCAGAAACGCCTTGCGCCGCAAGTTTGCGGCGCAATTCATTTTCGCTGTGATCACGCAGGGCCAACAGACGCATCGCCCGGTTAAGCGCATCGCTCACACGCGCCGCGCTCTGCCCCGCGTTAGCCTCCGACATGATTAGAAGTTCTCGTCGTCCGGCATCGCGTCGTCATCGACTTCGCCCTTGGCGCGATCGGCATCGGTCGCGGCGGCATGGCTCAACAGCAGTTCGCGTAACTTGCCTTCCAGCTCGGCAGAGATGGCCGGGTTCTCCTGCAGGAACTTCATCGAGTTCGCCTTACCCTGGCCAATCTTGTCACCGTTATAGCTATACCAGGCGCCAGACTTATCCAGCAGCTTATGCTTGACGCCCAGATCGATCAGCTCGCTCTCCTTGGAGATACCGGCACCGTACAGGATCTGGAACTCGGCCTGACGGAACGGCGGCGCGACCTTGTTCTTCACCACCTTCACGCGGGTCTCGTTACCGACCACCTCGTCGCCCTCTTTGATCGCGCCGATACGACGGATATCCAAGCGTACGGAGGAGTAGAACTTCAGCGCGTTACCGCCCGTGGTGGTTTCCGGGTTACCGAACATCACCCCGATCTTCATACGGATCTGGTTGATAAACACCACCAGGCAGTTGGCGTTCTTAATGTTGGCGGTCAGCTTACGCAACGCTTGCGACATCAGACGCGCCTGCAGGCCGACATGGGAATCCCCCATCTCACCTTCGATCTCCGCCTTCGGCGTCAGCGCCGCCACGGAGTCCACGATGATCACATCGACCGCCCCGGAACGCACCAGCGCATCACAGATCTCCAGCGCCTGTTCACCGGTATCGGGCTGGGACACCAGCAGGTCATCGACCTTGACCCCCAGCTTAGCGGCATAGATCGGATCCAACGCATGCTCGGCATCGATGAAGGCGCAAGTCTTACCCGCCGCCTGTGCCCGCGCGATGACAGAGAGCGTTAGCGTAGTTTTACCGGAGGACTCCGGCCCGAAGATCTCGACGATACGCCCCATCGGCAAGCCGCCGATGCCGAGCGCCACGTCCAGACTCAGAGAACCGGTTGAAATGGACTCAATGTCCAACGTTTGGGTATCGCCCAGACGCATGATAGAACCTTTACCAAACTGCTTCTCAATCTGGCCTAATGCCGCAGCCAGGGCACGTTGTTTGTTCTCGTCCATCCGTTTACTCCACGCATAGCAAATCTGAAATTGATTTTGATTATACTGTACACTCGTACAGTATCAAGACTCCGTAAGAAATTTTTCCAGCAGTGTCCGCAGGGCGAATTCGGTTGCCTGCCGACGCACGGCATCGCGATCGCCGAGAAAGTGGCGACAGCAACACCAGGGCGGCGCGTTACGGGTCGCGAAACCAAACCACACCGTACCGACGGGTTTCTGCTCGCTGCCGCCGTCCGGCCCGGCGATGCCGCTCACCGCGATGGCAAAATCCGCCCCGGCCGCACGCAATGCCCCCGTCGCCATCGCCGCGACCACCGGCTCACTAACCGCGCCGTGTTGGGCTAGCACCTCACTGGCAACTCCCAGCATCTCCGCTTTGGCCCGATTGCTGTAGGTCACAAAACCGCGCTCAAAATAGCACGAACTGCCGGCGATATCGGTCAACGACTTGGCGATCCAGCCGCCGGTACAGGACTCGGCACAGGTGACCTGCTCCCCGCGCGCGCGCAGACGTTCGCCCACCTCTCGGCTTAATGCCGCTAACTCGCTCATCGCGCTCACCCCTCTCCCCTCGGTTCAACGGAGCATCATAGTAACACTTTCCACCCAGGAAAAACGCGGCGCGCCACGTAAGCACGCCGTCATCTGACGCGCTTACGTTTCCCCGATGTCGCCTAGCGTGGTCAGCGGTGCGAGACGCTCGTCTAATGGGGTTTGACGGCCAGGTATTGTAAGACTAACTGACTCAGGCCAGAGGCCAACAGTTGTAACGCGAGGGTCACCAGAATAATGCCAGCGATACGCGCCATGGCATCGATGGCACCGGCGGAAAGACGGCCATGTAGCGGCCCGACGGCCAAGAAGGTACAGGCGATGGTCGGCGCCATCGCCAGGATCACCGCCGATAGCTGCAACAACCCCGAAAGTGAAGCATTGTGGCTCGCCAGCGAGATCCCGACGGCGATGGTGCCACCGCCGATCGTTAACGGGAACAGCAATGGCACCAACACCATCTCCTGCACATTGACGTGACTCTCGGGCATGCGGGCCGGCTCGGCCTTGGTCCCCTTCGTCATCAGCGGCCAGCCCTGAAACAGCAACGCCGCACCACCGGTCGCGGTGAGCGCATGGGCATTCAACCCCAACGCCGTCAGTAGAAAGTTACCGATCCAGATGGCGATCAGCATCACCGCCACATATTCGCCAGCAACCTTCCAGGCCAGCTGGCGCAAGGTATGGGCCGGAACCTGACCGAGCAGAATGGTCGCCGCAGTGATGGTTGCCGGTGGGCAGAACATCGACAAAAAGGTGACATAGGTAAGGAGAAACTCGATTAGCCACGCTTCCATGGCCCCTCTCCTCGCCGACAGAGCAAGGCCATTACCAGGCTCAACACTAACGCCGCCGCCACCCACAGCAACGCCGTACCGCCCTGTTGCCACAGGCTAGTGATAAAGCCGACGATCACCAACATCATCACCGACGCCCCACCAATCAGCAGCCATGCCGAGGCTCCGATAATCGCGCGTAGGCGCCAGGCCACCACGAAAACCGCCAAGTAACAAAAGAGAAAGGTGGCGCTGGCGACGCTGGCCAACGCCCCTAGGTCGAGCAACAGCGTCATCAACATGATTAACGCCACAACCGCCAGGTTACCGACGGTGCTCTGACGCCACAGCGCCTGGCGAAAGGCACCTGGCAGCTGGCCCTTCTGAGCCATACTGGCCATGATATTAAAGGCGGCAAACAGGGTGGCGTTGATCGCCGAGGCCGTCGCCAATAGGGCCCCGATCGCCACAATGGTATAGCCGACGCGCCCCAACAAGGGATACGCCGCATGAGCCACCGCCGTGTCGGCATAGCGTTCTAGCTCTGCCGCCGGCACATCACTGACTAACACCCATGCCAAGATAATATACAGCAACGCCGTCACCCCGATGGCCAAGGCGAAGGCGCGCGGCATGGTCGCCGCGGGGTTGCGTACCTTATCCGCCGCATTGGCCATCATGCCAAAGCCGGCATAGGCGAGGAAGGTGATACCGATGGCGGAGAAGAAGGCACCAGAGCCGATGTGCGAGGCGATCGTCAACGGTGCCGGATGCAGACTCCAGACCCCGGCGACGATCAACAACAGGAGAATGGCCAGCTTCACCGCCACCAGCCCCAGCTCCAAGCGCCCCACCACATGGCTGCTCAAGGCATTAAACAGCGCCATCACGGCGATCACTCCCAAGGCGTAGCTCAGGATCACCCGCTGGTCTTGGCTACCGTCATGCAACAGATCGGCGGCATAGGCGCCAAACGCACGCGCCACCATGGCAATGGTCAGCACTAAAGTCACCAGATACAGCAACGACAGCGCCAACGTCAGCACCCCGCTCCCGAATCCCTGCTGGAAGAAGTCGATGATCCCGCCGTTACTGGGATAACGCGCCCCCAGGCGTGCATAGGCGTAACCGGAGAACATGGCGACGATCCCACCAAAGGCAAACGCCAGCCAGGTCGAGTCCCGCATCAACAACGCCGCTTGTCCCAGCAGCGCGAAGATCCCGGCCCCGACCATCGCGCCGATGCCGATGGCCACCACATGCCACAACCCCAAGGGTTTCTCTTGCTCGCGCGCGCTCATGATGCTTAGGCCTTAAACAGGTTATACCCCAGCTGTGCCGCCACCGCCGCCACCATCTTCTGCCCGCGGACGCTGTTGCCCGCCTCATCCAATGGCGGCGAGAAGGCCGCGATCCCCATGACGCCGGGCACCACAGCCAGAATGCCGCCGCCCACGCCACTCTTGCCCGGCAGACCGACATGGTAGGCCCAGTCACCGGAGCGGCCATACAACCCCTCCATGGTCATCTCGGCCAAGATATAGGGCACGTTATCGGCCTGTAATACTCGCTGCCCGCTACGCGGATTCACCCCACCCGACGCCAGAGTCGCGCCCAGCGTCGCCAACTCGACGGTATCGATCAGCGTCGAGCACTGGCGGGTATACACGTCGCAGGCCTCCATCGGATCGCAGTACATGGTGCCTGCCGAATAGAGCAGCCAGGCGATGGCGCGGTTATGAAAATTGGTGGTTTGCTCCGACTGGTTCACCTCGTCCGACAGCGCCACCTTCTCCCCCGCCAGCTGTTGCTGGATCGCCAAGATACGTTGCCAACGCTGCTCACGATCAGGCGCCTGAATCAGGCTGGCCGCGGCCATCGCCCCGGCGTTAACCAACGGTGATAACGGCTTGCCGCCATGCAACTCGAGCGCCATCACCGAGTTAAAGGGCAGGCCGGTCGGATCGGCGCCGATCTTGTCCTGTACCGCCTGCGGGCCGACATCCTCTAGCGCCAGCGCCAAGGTACACACCTTCGAGATCGACTCCAGAGCGAAGCGGTAAGCGCTATCACCGGCGCAGTACACCGCGCCGTCACGCGTCACGATGGCCACCGCCGCCAACTGACTCGGCACGCCCGCCAGATAGGGGATATAGTCCGCATTCTTGCCGCCAGGCAACGCACCATACTGGCGGTGTGCCTGATCGACGGCCTGTTGTAAAGCTGCTGCCTCTAGCGTCATGGTACGACTCCTCTCGCGAAAAGGGGCAGGGTCTATGCCCTGCCCGACTACCTCATCCAACCACTGACCTACGACACGGCGAGTTTCAGCGGCCCGCCGCCGGAGGCGTGTTGCCAGGCTCGTGCGGTGTGTCAGCGCGCGCCTGAGCCGCCAGCACGCTAGGATGGGCGGAGGAGTCCGTCGGAATGCCCGGATGCCCCCCTTCCGCCTGCCAGGTGAAGGGGGCGAAATCGTTGTTCTCCGCCCGCCAGTGTGGCTTACGCAACGCATAGATGGCGAAAGGCACCAGGCAGAAGAACAGCGACAGGGCGATCAGGATCCCGACATACGCCATCGGGCTCCCCACCGCGATCTGGCTCGGCGGCACGAAGCTGAGAATGAAGGCCAAGATCGATCCCACCAGACCCGCACCGCCGATGATCCACATCCCTATCGCTCCGCCGGGGATACGGTAGGGGCGAGGACGGTTCGGCTGGCTGTAACGCAGGTAGATCGCCGCACAAAACATCAGGATGTACATGATCAGATACAGGATCACCGTCAGCTGACTGAGGATCTGATAAGTCGCCTGTACCGACGGCAGAATGACGAACAGGATGGAGAGGATGGTGACGATCACCGCCTGCAGCAGCAGGATATGAGTCGCCATGCCATTCTGATTAGTATGCTGCCACCAGCGCGGCAGATAGCCCGCCTTCGCCACCTCAAGCAGACCGGAGCTGGGGCCGCCGACCCAGGTGACCACCCCGGCCAGCACCCCGATGGCCAATGCGCAGGCCATCACCGGCCCGAGCCACTCCACATGCGCCCACTTGAACATGTCATCAAAGGCCACCAACAGGCTCTGAGTCAGGTTGATGTCGGACTGCGGAATGATAAAGGCGATAGCCAGGGTACCGAAGACGAAGATCACCACGGTCCCCAATGCCGCCAACATGATGGCAATCGGGTAGTTTCGCTGTGGATTCTCCACATCCTTGACGTGAATGGCGTTCATCTCCATCCCGGCATAGAACAGGAAGATACTGGCCGCTAACACCACGTTGTTGAAGTTGGTGAAGTCGGGCACCACCTGATCCCAGCTCAGGGTGATCTGCGGCGTCCCACCACCGATCAGGTAGGCGAAACCTAACACGATCAGAATCGCCGCCGGAATGATGGTGCCGATCATGCCTCCCCACTTGGAGACCTTGGCGAAGGTGTTCACCCCCTTAAACGCGATGAAGGTCGCCAGCCAGTAGATACAGAGTACGATCGGTAGGATGAAGAAGCGGTTAGCCGAGAGCGCCTCATCCCAACGTTGATCGGGACCGATAAATGCCAGGGACACCGCACCGAAGGTTAGCGCGGTCGGAAACCACACCGTCACCTCTGTCCACAGCATAAACATCGCCAGGAAGGCCCAGTGTGGCCCGAAGGCCTCACCGACCCAGCGAAACACCCCGCCCTTCTCCGGCCAGCCGGTGGCCAGCTCCGCCGCCACCAGCGAGACCGGGATCAGGAAGAAGATCGCCGCAAACAGATAGTAGAAGATCGAGCTAAGCCCATACTCCGCCTCCGCCGGTAAGCCACGTAAGCTGACCACCGCGACAATATTCATGATCGCTAGGGTCATGATGCTCAGTTTCTTCACCGACACGGGGGCGCCAGCGGTTGTTTTCGTAGCCATGATAGTCACTCCTTACGCCAAGGGTGGACGGTTCGGTTCAGGAATGCTTGAAGCTATTCTGATGCGCGACATGCGCCACCGCCGGGTGCGCCTTGAGGTAAGCCAACGCCGCGCGGAAGTCGTCCATCAACAGTTGGGCGAAGTCCATCTCGAAACCACGCCGGCACATGATGCGCATCACCACCACGTCGGACAGCTCACCATTCAACGCGAAAGCTGGCACCTGCCAGCCACGCAGGCGTAGACGTTCGGAGAGGTCATACAAGCTATAGCCCAGCTCCTTACCCGCCGGGATGCGGAAACAGACCGCCGGGATCCCCTGTTGCGGATCGCCGCTGCAGATGAACTCATAGGGCCCGAGCTTGGCGATCTCCGCCGCCAGGAACTGCGCCACCTGGTAGCTCGCCGTGTGGACCTTGGTATACCCCTCTCGTCCCAGACGCAGGAACTCATAGTACTGGGCGATGACTTGGCCTGCCGGGCGGGAGAAGTTGATCGCGAAGGTGCCGACCTGGCCGCCGAGGTAATCCACCTTGAACACCAGATCGTCCGGCAGCGCGGCGGCGTCGCGCCAGACCACCCAACCGCAGCCCAACGGTGCCAGACCGAACTTATGCCCAGAGGCGCTTATGGATTTGACGCGTGGCAGACGGAAGTCCCAGACGATGTCAGGCGCACAGAATGGTGCCAAGAAGCCACCGCTGGCGGCGTCGATATGCATATCGATATCCAGGCCGGTACGCGCCTGCAGATCATCTAACGCCTGATGCAACGCATCGGGCATCTCATAGTTGCCGGTATAGGTGACGCCGAAGGTCGGCACCACGCCGATGGTGTTCTCGTCGCAGGCGGCGATCATCCGCTCCGCATCCATGAACAATTTGCCGGGCGCCATCGGGATTTCACGTAACTCGACATCCCAGTAACGGGCGAACTTATGCCAGCAGACCTGCACCGGGCCACACACCAGATTCGGCTTATCCACCGGCTTACCCTGAGCCAGACGCTTGGCGCGCCAGCGCCACTTCATCGCCATTCCCCCCAACATGCAGGCCTCGGAGGAGCCGATGGTATTGGTGCCAGTCGCCTGACCGTTAGCAGGGCGTGGCGCGTGCCACAGATCGGCGACCATGTTAACGCAGCGCAGATCGATGGCCGCCGATTGTGGATACTCCTCTTTGTCGATCCAGTTCTTATTGATCGAAATATCCATCAGACGATGCACATAATCGTCATCCCAGGTCTGGCAAAAGGTCGCCAAATTTTGCCGGGCGTTTCCGTCTAAAAACAGCTCATCGTTGATCACCTGGAAGGCGATATCCTCACGCATCTCCCCCTGAGGAAATTGATGAGCCTCCGCCGCCGTACGGATCGCTTCCGAGCCAAAACGAGAATCCAAATACTCCCCATGAATATCATGACCTTTTTTCATTCTCTCTCTCCCAACAAGCCAATCGTTGACGACAGATACCGAAGGGTGAAGCGCGATCGCCACACGTCGTCCTATGCCCTTTAAGTGATCGCCAAAATAGGTGAACAGGCAAATTATTGAGAGTGATTATTTATAGAAAGATTAGGATAAGGATTAAATAAATAACGCTAAGCAATGAGAAAGTAAGGAATAAAAAAATATCGGCGAGAAGGGGCTAATGTGAGCGCCCGCAAGGGGCGCTCCAGTGGAGTATTAGATCCGGAAACGATCGATACTGCCATGCAGCTCCTGAGCGTGTCCCTCCAGCGCACGGGCATCGCCGGCCAGCTGTTCGGAGAGCGCGGCATTCTGGCGAATACTCTCATCCATAAAGGCCACGGCGCTGACCACGCCATCAACCGTCCCCGCCTGCTCGGCGGAGTCGGCACTGATCAGATTCACCGCCTGTTTCACCTGCAACATCGCCGCATCGATCCGCGCCATGCAACTGGCCGCACTATCGACCGAGTCGGCATTACGACGTACCCGTTGGACCGATTTCGCCAGCAATTGGCCGATATCGCGAGCCGCCAGCGAAGAACGTTGCGCCAAGGCCCGGACCTCGGAGGCGACCACCGCAAACCCGCGCCCCTGACTCCCGGCCCGCGCCGCCTCGACCGCCGCATTCAGCGCCAAAATATTCGTTTGAAACGCGATAGACTCGATGATCTGCGTAATGTCGGAAATCTCCGCAGAATCCTTAATAATCAACTCCATATCAGCCACCACATCATGGATCACGCGACTGCCCTCAGACACCTGCTCGCCGGCATCGGCCACTAGGCTATCCGCCTGAGCGGCATTCTCCGAGTTACGCTTCACCGCCGCGGCAAACTGCGCGATCGCCGCCGCCGTCTGTTGAATCGAAGAGGATTGACTATCACTGCGCGCGGCCAGCTCGCCACTACCGCTGGTCAGCCCTTGGCTAACGCCAGCCAACTGCTGCTCTGAGTTTTTTACCTGCCCCAACAGGTGAGTCAAGGCACTCTGCATCGCCTGTGTCGTCGCCAGAATACTGCCCGGCGCCGCCGATTGCGCCAGGCGGTACTGCAAGTCACCCTGCGCAATGGCATTGATCAGGCGCCGCAACGCCACCGGTTCCGCTCCCAGGGTCACACGAATCGTGCGCCGGATGGAGCGAGCGATCCACACGACCGTGGCCGCCGCCAGTCCGGCCAAGATCAGCATCAGGAAGCGGAAGTGCTCGGAGACACCGCGCGCCAGTTGCGTCTGGGCGTTACTGTAGCCCTCCTCGACGCTGATAAAGGCGTTGATCTGCTTAAGCCAGGTCACAAAGTGAGGGCCCGCTTGTTGCAACAGGAGTTGTGCCGCCGCCCCGCTCTGCCCCGCCTCACGCAGGGCGATGATCTGCCGCATCAACGGCAAGGTCTGTGACTCCGTCGTCGCCAGCTGGTGCAACAACGTCTGCTCCTGGGCGCTTAACCCCACTTGCCCGGCACGCAACTGCTCCAAATGCTGCCAGGCGCGCTGATAATCGCCGCCTAAGCGCTCGATATCGCGCACGACAGCGGGCAACGCCGCGCTATCCACCAAGAGCACATCACGCAGCGCGATCGCGCGATCGTGCACGCTACCGCGCAAGTCGACGGCCAGCTGCTGTTTTACATTGTTAACGTCATTGATTTGCTCTAACGAACTATTTATTTTCTCAACTTGCCAGACGCTAACGCCCACTAACACTAAGACCAGTACCAACACCAGCGCAAAACAGATAACAATCCTGCCGCCGATGGAGACCCGCTGAAGATAATCGCGTACTGCCGCCAACATGACCTTCCCTCAAGTAAAACGCCGCCACTCCGGCGGCAAAATCGTGTTTTCGCACTCCCTTCGTTGACTCGCGCAACGCTATCACCACCGAGCCAGCCCATCGGCCCGACGTCTCCCTGGATCGTTATCCACCCTGACACTATCGGCGCGAAAGCGAGATGATTCAGACGATTATCGCGAGATATCGCCTATCAATAGGATAGGAATGACGAATTGATCGTGGCGGGCTTCCCATGATGGCGTCGGATAATCCGCGTCAGCCCGCGCCATGCGCCCGTGACGGGCGGGCGATGGCCCCTCTACAAAGCAGACAAAAACAGCATTCATTCAGATGAAAAATAATATTTATAATATAATTAGGCCGTTCCGTTATTCTCGCTGAAATGAGGCTATGACCATAATGAGCATACTGAAGATGACACGCGTCACCCTATTCGCCGCCCTAGCATGCGCTACCGTCAATCTCGCACACGCGGCGACAGACACCACCCCGCAACAGATGACCTGCAAGGAGTTCATCAACCTCAATCCCAAGGCGATGACGCCTGTAGCGTTCTGGCTGCTCAACAAAGATACCGACTACCGTGGCGGCGATTACGTTGACTGGAGCGAGGTCGAAACCTTCTCGGTGCCGAAGGTCCTGGAGAGCTGTAAACAGCATCCGCAGCAAAAACTCCGCGATCTGAAAGACGCCATGAAATCCGCCGTCAAGACCGCACACTGATCGTCCCATCGTGCCTGACGTCACACGATGCCAGGCACGGTTCCACGCGCCGCCGCCGAAATGGACAGCGTGCCGACAACGCCTACACTTAATGGGCTCTTGTCGCACACCCTGGAGGCGTTATGCACAGCGTTCCCCTTCCCCCATCCCCATCGAGGCAGCGCGTCTATATCGTCACCCCGAACCCACTCTTTGCCACCGGGCTGGCCGCCTTACTCACGCCCCATCTCGAGACCCAATGTTTCCCCTCACTCACCCCCTTGCTCACTCATCCTGCGCTGAACGGTCGCCTCATCGTCTGCCCCGGCCAACTCAATAGTCAGCGTCTGGCGGAGCTCAGCCAACAGATGGCACGGCTGACACGGCGCCACGCCGACAAACTCCCGGCCCTCGCCATCGTCGAGCCGCAACACGCCGGGTTAGCCAGCGTGCTCTGTGCGCTCGGCTTCGATGCCGTCCTCTATGATTCGCGCGACCTGTCACGCTGGCTATTTCAACTCGCCTGCTGGCTCGACGCTTCGCCCGAGAGGCTAACGGCGACAGTGCGCCCCTACCTGACCGAGCGCGAGTTGCGGGTCTTAAAATGGAGCGCACAGGGCGTTCCCCTCGCACAGATGGCCGAACAATGCGGCGTCAGCGTCAAGTGTCTCTATACCCAACGCCGTACCGCGCTGCATAAGCTAGGGCTGACGCGAACCCGAGAATGGCTGCAACTCTCCGCCTCGCTACTGCAGTCGCCCACCTTCGCCATCAAGCGACGCCGCACCCCCTTACCCTGAAACCACGGCGAAATCGCACCGCGTATCCGCTGGTGCGGTTTCCCCGTCCGGCAGAGTTGGTTATCATGCTGTGCTAACGGTTTCCGGCCCTAGCATCCGAGCGCGGCGGCAAGCTTTCCGCGCCCACTACCCCAGGCCGGCATCAATCACACGGATAACGCAGACTCATGACCACCACGGACAACTTTGACGCCCACACCCCGATGATGCAGCAGTATCTCCGCCTCAAGGCGCAGCACCCGGACATCCTGCTGTTCTATCGGATGGGGGACTTCTACGAACTGTTCTATGACGATGCCCGCCGTGCGTCTCAACTGCTGGATATCTCGCTGACCAAGCGCGGGGCCTCGGCCGGAGAGCCGATCCCCATGGCCGGGGTGCCCTATCATGCGGTGGAAAACTATCTCGCCAAGCTGGTGCAACTGGGTGAGTCGGCCGCCATCTGCGAACAGATCGGCGATCCGGCCACCAGCAAGGGACCGGTCGAGCGCAAGGTGGTGCGCATCGTCACCCCCGGTACCGTCAGCGACGAGGCCCTGCTCAACGAACGTCAGGATAACCTGCTAGCCGCGATCTGGCAGTCTGCCAACGGCTTCGGTTACGCCACATTGGATATCAGCTCTGGTCGCTTCCGTGCCGCCGAGCCACAGGATGCCGAGAGCATGGCCGCCGAGCTGCAGCGCACCAATCCGGCCGAACTGCTCTATCCGGAGGAGTTTGCCGCCATGGCGCTGATCGAACAGCGTCGCGGCCTACGCCGCCGACCGATGTGGGAGTTTGAACTAGAGACCGCTCGCCAACAGCTCACGCTACAGTTTGGCACCCGCGACTTAAGCGGTTTCGGCGTGGAGCTGGCCCCACTGGCGCTACGCGCCGCCGGCTGCCTGTTACAGTACGCCAAGGATACCCAGCGCACCATGCTGCCCCACATCCGCGCCATCACCATGGAGCGCCAACAGGATGGCATCATCATGGATGCCGCAACCCGGCGTAACCTGGAACTGACGCAAAACCTGGCGGGCGGCCAGGAGAACACCCTGGCGGCGGTATTGGACGCCAGCGTCACCGCGATGGGCAGCCGTATGCTGAAACGCTGGCTGCATATGCCGATCCGCGATCGGCAGGTCCTGCAGCAGCGACAGGACGCCATCGCGGCACTACAGCCCATCGTGGCGGATCTGCAGCCCCTGCTCCGCCAAGTCGGCGATCTGGAGCGGATTCTGGCGCGCCTGGCGCTGCGCAGCGCACGGCCACGCGATCTGGCGCGCATGCGCCTCGCCTTCCAACAGTTGCCCGCAGTGCAAACCCTACTCGCTGAACAGGGTGGCTCGGCGCTGGCGCCGCTGGCGCATCAGGCGGGGCGCTTCGACGCCCTGTGCGAACTGTTAGAACGGGCGCTGGTCGAGACGCCGCCGGTGCTGGTACGCGATGGGGGCGTGATCGCCAGCGGCTACCATGCCGAGCTGGATGAGTGGCGTGCTCTGGCGGAGGGCGCCAGCGACTACCTCGATCGGCTGGAAATCCGCGAACGCGAGAAGCTCGGCCTAGACACCCTCAAGGTCGGCTTTAATGCGGTCCATGGCTACTACATCCAGGTCAGCCGTGGCCAGAGCCATCTGGTACCGATCCACTATGTGCGCCGCCAGACGCTGAAAAATGCCGAGCGCTACATCATCCCCGAGCTGAAGGAGTATGAGGACAAGGTACTCACCTCCAAGGGGAAAGCGCTGGCACTGGAGAAACAGCTGTATGACGAGCTGTTCGATCTGCTGCTGCCGCACCTGGCCGAGTTGCAGCAGAGCGCGGCCGCGCTGGCCGAATTAGATGTGCTCAGCAGCCTGGCCGAGCGCGCCGAACGCTTCACCTACGTGCGACCGGAACTGGTCGAGCGCAGCGGCATTCGCATCGATGAGGGGCGTCATCCGGTGGTCGAGCGAGTGCTGAAAGAGCCGTTTATCGCCAACCCGCTGCATCTCTCACCGGCGCGCCGCATGCTGGTCATCACCGGCCCGAACATGGGCGGTAAGAGCACCTACATGCGTCAAACGGCATTGATCGTGTTGTTGGCCCATATCGGCAGCTTCGTCCCCGCCGAACGCGCCGTCATCGGCCCGGTCGATCGCATCTTCACCCGCGTCGGCGCCGCCGACGATCTCGCCTCCGGCCGCTCCACCTTCATGGTAGAGATGACCGAGACCGCCAACATCCTGCATAACGCCACCGAGCATAGTCTGGTGCTGATGGACGAGATCGGCCGTGGCACCTCTACCTACGATGGCCTCTCCCTGGCCTGGGCCTGTGCCGAGAGTCTGGCGAGTCGCATCAAGGCGATGACCCTGTTCGCCACGCACTACTTCGAGCTGACCACCCTGCCGGAGCAGTTAGAAGGGGTGTACAACGTACACCTCGACGCCCTGGAGCACGGCGATACCATCGCCTTTATGCACAGCGTGCAAGAGGGCGCGGCCAGTAAGAGTTATGGCCTGGCCGTCGCGGCACTGGCGGGGGTTCCACGCGATGTCATCAAGCGGGCGCGCCAGAAGCTGCGAGAGCTGGAGCTCTTATCACAGCAGGGTAGCCACAGTCAGGCGGAGCGCGCCCAACTGCCGTTACTGGCCGAGGTCGAACCGAGCCCGGCGCTGGAGGCACTGACGACGCTCGATCCCGATAGCCTGACCCCGCGTCAGGCCTTGGATTGGTTGTATCGTCTCAAGGGGATGCTGTAAGCCCGCCTGATACGGCCACACAGTCTCGACATAAAAAAACGGTGAAGCCCTAGCTTCACCGTTTTTTCTTAGCGCACATCCCGGAGTTAACGGAACAGCGCCTCAATACTCAGCCCCTGTCCCTGCAAGATCTCACGCAGGCGCCGCAACCCCTCCACTTGGATTTGCCTCACCCGCTCGCGCGTCAGACCGATCTCCCGACCGACATCCTCCAAGGTGGCCGCCTCGTAGCCCAACAGGCCGAAACGACGCGCCAACACCTCACGCTGCTTGGCGTTCAATTCGAACAACCATTTGACGATACTCTGCTTCATATCATCGTTCTGGGTGCAGTCCTCCGGACCGCTCTCATTCTCATCGGTCAGAATATCCAGCAGCGCCTTCTCCGAATCGCCACCCAACGGGGTATCGACCGAGGTGATACGCTCGTTAAGACGCAGCATGCGACTGACATCATGCACCGGCTTCTCCAGCTGCTCGGCGATCTCCTCTGCACTCGGCTCATGATCCAGCTTATGTGACAGTTCGCGCGCGGTACGCAGATAGACGTTCAGCTCTTTGACAATATGGATAGGGAGGCGAATGGTGCGGGTCTGGTTCATAATGGCCCGTTCGATAGTCTGACGGATCCACCAGGTGGCATAGGTAGAAAAACGGAAACCGCGCTCGGGGTCGAACTTCTCCACCGCCCGGATCAAACCCAGGTTGCCCTCTTCGATCAGATCGAGCAATGCCAGACCACGATTACTGTAGCGCCGGGAGATTTTCACCACCAGACGCAGGTTACTTTCGATCATACGCTTACGCGATGCCTCATCCCCACGCAAAGCGCGGCGGGCGAAGAAAACCTCTTCTTCGGCAGTCAGCAGCGGTGCATAACCGATTTCACCAAGATAAAGTTGCGTCGCGTCGAGGACGCGTTGCGAGATAGCCTGAGACAGCAATTCATCATCGACGAGGTCATTTTCCATGGACTCGTCAACGAGAGCCTTCTCGTCAAAACCATCCTCAACGCCATCCTCCAATTCGATTTCGTCATGTAATTCGTTAGCTTTCAGCGTAGTATGACTCATAGCTGTACCCTACCCGTGATTTGCGAGCAGGATACAGCGACCCTGCTCAAACTATCGCTGCGGCAGATATTGCAGCGGGTTTACGGATTTTCCCTTGTAACGAATTTCAAAATGCAATCTTACTGAGCTGGCACCGGTACTGCCCATGGTGGCAATTTTTTGACCCGCCTTCACCTCTTGTTGCTCCCGGACCAGCATGGTGTCGTTATGGGCGTAGGCGCTCAGGTAGTCATCATTGTGTTTAATGATGATCAGATTTCCGTAGCCGCGTAACGCATTCCCGGCGTACACCACCCGCCCATTGGCGGTGGCCAGCACCGGTTGCCCACGCGAACCCGCGATATCGATCCCCTTGTTGCCCCCTTCGGCAGACGAGAAGTTTTCGATGATCTTACCGTCAGCAGGCCAACGCCAAGTCCCTACCGGCGCCGAGCTGGATGACGATGCAGAAACCGCCGTCGCACTGCTTGCTGCGCCGGCCGCAGGCAACATCTTGCCTACATTCTGTTTACCCGAAGAGTCAGAATACGCGCTGGCTGATTTAGAATCAATATTCGCCGATTGAATTTGTGCGCTGCTTGGCTGACTGGGAACAATATTATTATTGGCCGCCAACATACCACCGCCGCCACCATTACCGTTAATGCGAATCACCTGGCCAACATTCAAGCTATAAGGCGCCTGAATATTATTACGTGAGGCCAGATCGCGAAAATCGTTGCCGGTGATCCAGGCGATATAAAACAGCGTATCGCCACGCTTAACGGTATAGCTTTCGCCGTTATAGCTCCCCTTAGGAATCGACTGATAACTACGGTTATAAATAATATGTCCACTGGCATCGGTCTGGACATGGCCACCCGAAGAGAGCATGCGGCCACCGCCGCTTGAGCCATTGACCGAGCTGATCGGCGCAGAATTCTCGTTGCTGCTACACCCCGCCAGCCACATGGTAACCAGCGTACACATCGCCACCCGGCGCCACTTAATCATTGGGCTTCCCGTGCTCATGATTCCCCCATGACAGCATTCTTTTCTTAAAAAGATCATTCATTCGATATACCCGAAAATGCCGAATCGCGCGCGGCCCAAACCGGCCAAAAACGACGGGTATTCACCGCTTAGCGCGGTAGCCTATAGCGTAAGAGGATGAATTGGACACTAAAAAGCCCATCTAGGTCAAATCGGGATGCCGTCAACATCCCCCTTATTCTCGCGCTTTCGGACTCTTCCCCCGCCCTTACCGACCCTCTCCCCTCGCTCCCTCTCGGCGCGATGGACGCCGCCTCGGCTACGGCGTGGCGCGTGGTGAATGAAGCATAATGGTAATCTCGTCACCCTGCACGGCGCCGTGTGCCATTAATTCTTCACGCTAACTCGCCCCCCACCAACGGGACGAAACGTACCGGCTCGATAGACTCGACCAGATACTCATCGCCCCGCCGCTGGATACGACGCAGAAATTGTGGCTGAGCCGCTTCGCCGACGGGCAACACCAAGCGCCCCCCTTCGGCCAGTTGCGCCAACAATGCCGGCGGGATCTCCGGCGCGGCGGCGGTCACGATAATCGCATCGAAGGGCCCCCGTGAGGCCCAACCTTGCCAGCCATCACCGTGACGCGTAGAGACGTTATGCAGATCCAATTGTTTGAGGCGGCGCTTCGCCTGCCACTGTAGGCTCTTGATGCGTTCGACCGAATAGACATGGGGGGCCAGATGAGCCAGTACCGCCGTCTGGTAACCGGAACCGGTGCCGATCTCCAACACACGCGAGTTGGGCTGTAGGGCCAACAGCTCGGTCATGCGCGCCACCATGTAAGGCTGCGAAATGGTTTGCCCCAACCCGATCGGCAAGGCCGTATTATCGTAGGCCTTGTGGGACATCGCCTCGTCGATAAAGCGCTCACGCGGCACCTCGGCGATGGCCTTCAGCACGGCCTCATCGCGGATCCCTTGACGCATCAACTGTTGGATCAGTAACAATACTCGGCGATCTACCATGCCGCACCGCCCTTATCGGCACGCCCCAGCCAATCGCTCAACCGTTCACGCGCGCTGTGCGCCGTGAGATCCACCTGCAGCGGCGTCAGCGAGACGTAACCCGCCGCTAGCGCGGCGAAGTCAGTGTCGTCGCCCGCATCCTGCTTGGCGCCCGGCGGCCCGATCCACATCAGCGGTTTACCGCGCGGATCCTGCTGATGGATCACCATCTGCGCCGGTTGGCGACTCCCGCAACGGGTGACTCGCCAGCCGCGGATCGCCTCCAACGGCAGATCGGGCACGTTGATATTCAAAATACGCCCGCTACGCAGCGGCTCGCCGGCCAGCATTCTCAGCAAACGGCAGGTAATCGCCGCTGCCGTCTCATAATGGCGCTCGCCATCCAGCGACACGGCCAATGCGGGGAAGCCCAGATGACGCCCCTCCATCGCCGCGGCCACCGTGCCCGAATAGATGACGTCATCGCCCAGATTGGGACCGGCGTTGATGCCGGCGATGACGATATCGGGACGCGGGCGCATCAGGGCGTTCACCCCCAGATAGACGCAGTCGGTCGGCGTGCCATCGATGATGCTGATATCGCCGTTAGCCAGCGTCTCACTGCGCAGCGGTGACTCCAACGTTAAGGCATTCGACGCCCCGCTGCGGTTACGATTAGGGGCGACGATCTGTACCTGGGCAAACTCACGTAAGGCGCTAGCCAGCGTCTGAATGCCCGGCGCCCTCACACCATCGTCATTACTCAGCAAGATCCGCATCGGGGTTTTCCTGACAGAACAGTTCACGCACCACACTGGTGGCGAAACTACCGGCGGGCAGCGCAAAGGTCAGCTCGACGGTGGCGTCATCCCACCAGTTCCAGGCCAGCGCCTGCGGTTGCAACAGTACCGCCCGGCGTGCCGGTTCGACTCGCTCGCGCGCCAATAGCGCCAGCAAGTCAGGATAAGCCTCAAGGACGCGGCGCTCGAAGGCTAACGCCTCGCCGCAGATACCGCCATCACCGTCGCCGGGCAAGGCGGCCGTGATACGCAACTCGCCCGCATCCAGACGCTGTTGGAGCGCCGCCAGCTCCGTCTGTGGCGCGACAAACCAGCTACCGCGTCCGGCTAACTGCAAGGCGTCACCCTCCAGCACGCGGCCAAAACAGCCGGCAGCCAGTCGCTCGCTCACCAATTGGTTGAATAGCGCGCTGCGCGTGGCGGAGAGGTAGAAGCCGCGCTTGGCACGCTCCTTGACACGGATCTGATCGGCCGCCCAGCGACGTGCCTGATGTAGGTTGTTACCACCACGCCCAAAACGCTGCTCACCGAAATAGTTGGGCACCCCCTGCGCCGCCACCCGGCGTAGACGCTCTTCGACCTCGGCGCTGTCGCTGATGTGGCGCAGCACCAGACGGAACGCATTGCCGCGCAGCGTACCGATACGCAACTTCTTACGATGGCGGGTTACCGCCAATACTTGGCAGCCTTCCAACACAAACTGACTGAAATCCGGCGTATCCGCTCCCGGCAGATGCAGACAGAACCATTGCTCCGTCACCGCGTGACGATCCTTCAACCCGGCGTAGCTGACGGCACGCGGCGAGAGACGTGCAAAACGCGCCAGATTCTCCGCCACAAACTGGGTATTACAGCCCTCTTTGCGCAGGCGTACCAACACGTGCTCGCCGTCGCCGTCAGGCGTGAAGCCCAGATCCTCGGCGACAAAGAAATCCTCGGCGAACGCCTTGAGCACCCCGGTCGCCGTCGGGCGGCCATGCAAATACTGTAGCGAGGCAAAATCCATCGATCACTCCTTGACCAACAACGCCACCGCCTCGCAGGCGATCCCCTCGCCCCGGCCGGTGAATCCCAGACGCTCGGTGGTGGTCGCCTTGACGTTAACGTCGTCGATATGGCAGGCCAGATCCTCCGCGAGGAAGACGCGCATCTGCGGAATATGCGGCGCCATCTTCGGTGCCTGGGCGATGAGAGTAATATCCAGGTTCCCCAGACGATAGCCCTTAGCGCGAATGCGGCGATAGGCCTCGCGCAACAGCGCGCGGCTATCCGCACCCTTATAGGCCGGATCGGTATCCGGGAACAACTTGCCGATATCCCCCAGCGCCGCCGCCCCTAACAGGGCGTCCGTCGCGGCATGCAGGGCGACATCGCCATCGGAATGGGCCAATAATCCCTGCGGATGCGCGATACGCACGCCGCCGATAATCAGCGGCCCCTCACCGCCAAAGCGGTGGACATCAAAACCGTGACCAATTCTCATCGGTTATTACTCCTGTCAATGCGCCAAGGAGGTCGAGCGCGCCAGATAGAACTCTGCCAACGCCAAATCTTCCGGACGGGTAACTTTGATATTATCCGCTCGCCCGTGCACCAATCGCGGATGGTAACCACAATACTCTAGCGCCGACGCCTCATCGGTCACCGTTGCCCCCTCATCCAGGGCGCGTTGCAAGCACTGCAACAGTAGATCCCGTGGGAACAGCTGCGGCGTCAACGCATGCCACAGATCCTGGCGATCGACGGTATGGGCGATCAGCGGGCGGCCCGCCTCGGCACGCTTCATGGTATCGCACACCGGTGCCGCCAGTATCGCCCCCTGGTGCGCCGTATTCACGCAGCTGAGTAAACGGGCCAGATCATCGGCGTGGAGGCAGGGGCGCGCGGCGTCATGCACCAAAACCCACTCGGCCTCCGAGGCCGCCTGCAGCGCGGCGAGCACCGATTCGGCGCGGGTCTCTCCCCCGGCCACGCGACTCACCCGCCCATCATCCGCCAAGGCGAGCGTGGAAAAGTGTCGATCCTGCGGATGCAGCGCGACGATCGCCTGCGGCACCGAGGGGTGGCGGAGCAGCGCCGCGACGGCGTGCTCCAGAATGGTCTTTCCGGCCAGCGGTAAATACTGCTTAGGCGTACTGCTTTGCATCCGGCTACCGATGCCAGCGGCCGGCACAATGGCGACGATGGACGGCGCCCTACCTGAATCGTGATCGTTCATCAGCGAGTTTCGTTATCGACTATGAAGGCATGGCCGTCGCCATGCAGAGAATTCAGCGATTCGACATCACCGATGGGGACGTCGAGTTTGGCTGGGGAGCGCTCCCGGCCATGCGGCGTTTGTTCTGATCGGGCACCAAGCGGTAGAAGGTTTCCCCCGGCTTGATCATGCCCAACTCATTGCGGGCACGCTCTTCGATCGCCTCCTGCCCACCGTTCAGATCGTCGATCTCGGCGAACAGTTGGTCGTTGCGCGACTTCAGCTTAGCGTTATTCGCCTGCTGTACCGCCACGTCTTGCTTCACCCGCATATAATCATGGAGGCCATTCTTACCGACCCACAGCGAATACTGTAGCCAGCCTAACAACACCATCAACAATAGCGTCAGTTTACCCATTCACGCCCCCTGAAAAACCGCCCAATCATCCCATAACTTCCGTCGGGACTCCATAATGGGCGGTAAAATTCCCCGCGTGCACACGGCATTACATCCCCCCACGGATCAGACCGCCGACGCCGCGCCGCTCTAAGAAAGAGGCCGTCAGGTGGCGAACCTCGGTCGAGGAGTGGGTCGCCACCATGCGGGCGGCCAGCCGCTCCATATCCGCCAGATCCAGATGACGCAGCAGGTACTTAATACGCGGTACGCTGTGACCGTTCATGCTCAGTTGGCGAAAGCCCAGCCCGACCAACAGCAACGCCCCCATCGGATCGCCCGCCATCTCGCCACAGACACTGACCGGCAGGGCGAGCGTATTACACTCGCGCACCACCTGCTGTAGCAGGCGCAACATCGCCGGATGCAGCCCGTCATACAACGCAGCCACCCGAGTATTGTTACGATCCACCGCCAGCAGATACTGGGTCAAATCGTTGGTGCCCACGGAGATAAAGTCGACGCGCGTGGCCAGCTCCGGCAGCATATAGGCCAACGCCGGGACCTCGAGCATCACGCCGACACGCGGGCGCGGCAGGGCATAGCCCAACATGGTCTCCACCTCGCGTCCGGCACGCTCGATCAGCCGACGGGCCTCGTCGACCTCCGCCAGGGTGGTCACCATCGGCAACAGAATACTCAGGTTGCCGCTGGCGGCGTTGGCACGCAGCATGGCGCGCAGCTGTACCAGGAAGATCTCCGGCTGATCGAGGGTGATACGCAGCCCGCGCCACCCCAGGCTCGGGTTCTCTTCGCTGATCGGCATGTAGGGCAACTGCTTGTCGGCGCCGATATCCAGGGTGCGTAGCACCACCGGTTTCTCGGGATTGATCTGCAACATCCCTTGATACTGGGCGACCTGCTCCTCTTCCGAGGGAAAACCGCTCTGTAGCATGAAGGGGATCTCGGTACGATACAGCCCCACCCCGTCGACGCACCCCTCCAGACGCTGTTCATGTTCGGCACTCAGACCGGCATTCAGCAGCACGCTGATACGCTCACCGCTGCGCAACTGAGCCGGGCGATCCGATTCCGCCTCGGTCTTACGACTCAGCGCCAGCTCCTCACTGATCAAGCGCTGGTACTCCTGCACCAGCACCGGCTCCGGCTCCACCAACACCTCGCCACGGTAGCCATCGATCACCAGCAACCGTTCATGCAACAGGGCGGGACGGATATCCGCCCCCATCACCGTGGGCACCCCCATCGCTCGCAGGATGATCGCCGCATGGGAGTTAGAGGCGCCGTCGCGCACCACCACCCCCAACAGACAGGATTGCGGGATCTCGGCCAGCAGACTCGGCGTCAACTCGTCGGCGACCAGAATGAAGCGATCCGGCCAAGGCGCCGGGCCGATCGCGTTATCATCCAAATGGAACAACAGACGTTGGCCAAGTGCGCGGAGATCGCTGGCGCGCTCGCGCATGTAGCTATCTTGCAGGCTGGCGAACTGTGCGGCGAAATGCTCCGTCACCTGCTTCACCGCCCACTCCGCCACCGCGCCGCCATCCACGTGGCGCATCAACTCGCGTTTCAGGCGCGGATCATTGAGCAGGTGAGAGTAGAGATCGAAGATCGCCGCGCTCTCTTTCTGTGCGCTGGCACCGAAGCGTTTACTGTAGCGGCGAAACTCGCTGGCCGCCTCTTCCAAGGCCCGCGCCAGGCGTTCGCGCTCACTCTCCGTGTCCAGGGTCGAGGCCTCATAGACATGCTCCAGCGCCGGCTGGCTGATATCCATCCACCCCTTACCCACCGCGACCCCGGGCGAGGTGGCGATAGCGCGCAGGCGGTTCTGGCGTAGACGGCCGAACAGGCTATTGAGTTGAGTCTGCGACAAGATACCCGCCAGCTGCGTGGCCAGCGTGACCAAGAAGGACTCTTCGACCTCATCGAACTGGCGTGAGGCGCGCTGCTGAACCACCAAGACCCCCAACAACTGGCGGCGGTAGATCATCGGCACCCCGAGGAAGGCGCGATAACGCTCCTCCCGCACCTGGGGAAGGTATTTAAAACTGGGATGTTTCGGTGCATCCGCCAGGTTGACCGGCTCGGCCAGGCGGCCAACCAGGCCGACTATCCCCTCGTCGAAAGAGAGCGCCACTACCCTGCCGCGTGGCTTCTGCAGGCCACGCGTGGCCATCAGGTAGTAACACTGGCGATCGTCATCGGCCAGGTAGACGGAGCAGACCTCCGTCTCCATCGCCCGGCAGGTTTCATCCACCAACACATTCAGCGCTTCATTCAGGCTGGCGGCGGCGGCCACCTTCTCCACGATCTCGCGCAGGCGCGTAAGCATGATAACGGCCACTTAACCTCTTTTACGGCGATAGCCGGGAGCCGAACGCCCCCCCTGGGCTACGCTCTCCTGCAAAGACATCACAACGGATGAGAACTCCTTCATCACCCGACGGTAGACATCGCGTTTAAACGACACAACCTGACGCACCGGATACCAGTAGCTGACCCAGCGCCAGCCATCAAACTCCGGTGTGTTGCTGCGCTGCATATTGATCTCTGCCTCGTTACACTGGAGCTGCAGTAAAAACCAGCGCTGCTTTTGGCCAATACAGACCGGCTTGGTATCCCAACGCACCAAACGTTTTGGTAATTTATAGCGTAACCAGTTACGCGTGGAGGCCAGTATTTTCACATCCTTACGCCCCAGCCCCACCTCTTCGAACAGTTCGCGATACATCGCCTGCTCAGGCGTCTCTCCGGCATTGATCCCACCTTGGGGGAACTGCCAGGAGTTTTGCCCATAACGGCGAGCCCACAACACCTGTCCCTGACGATTACAAATTACAATACCCACATTCGGGCGGTAGCCATCATCATCGATCACCAGACTACCTCGATAGCAAAATCGCAAGATACCCTGATTGTTTCACACTCCCACCAAGCGGTAAACCATTGGCGCTACGCCAAGATTAGGATCCGTCCTACCGTATAAATCCGGGATAACTCACAGATAAGTGCAAAGTTATAAACACAGGGCAGGATGTCATGACACGTTTATTCACTTTTTCTGTGGATATAGGTGTGCAGAACTGTCTGGAAAGAAGGGTAAAACTTCTCGCGACGGCCAAATGGTCAAAATGACCATAATAAATATTTCAATATGATTCATGGTGTTAATATTGAAAGTAGTGTTATCCACGGAGATAAAATGTGATCTAGGCACGCTTAGGATCCTGCGCTGTCTAAAGATCGCACAATGCCGATTTTATCCACAACATATCCGCAAAACTTGCACACTGCGGCAGCAATTTCGTAAAAACCCCCCCTCGTCAAGGCTGTAAATCAAACCAGTGTCGACGGTGATAATGGGTTATCCAAAATATCTGTGGATAAATAGGTGTAAGATCCTGTTCATTGCCAGTGGCTAGTAGTGCACAATAGCGTCGTGTCGCCGAAGGCGCAGAGGATATGATGAAAAATCTTATTATGAATCATCGTATTAATCATGCCGCTGGCCATCCGTGGCCCCATTGTTGATAAGCGTAAAATGAGCGTACATTTTTTAACCAGATGATAAACGATCCCTTTCCACCGCTGACCCCCCCCGCCGATCGCCAGATATTATTGCAGCGAGCCTGGCGCTTGGCTGGCTATAGCTATGCCGAGTTGGCGCAACTGGCCGCGATCCCGCTACCGCACGATCTCCGACGGGACAAGGGGTGGGTCGGCACGCTGCTGGAACGCTGTCTCGGAGCCCGCTCCGGCAGTAAAGCGCAACAGGACTTCCCCGATTTGGGCGTCGAGCTGAAGAGTATTCCCATCGACGCTCACGGGCGCCCGCTAGAGACCACCTTTGTCTGCGTCGCCCCGCTCACCGGCAACACCGGCATTACCTGGGAGAGTTGCCACCTACGGCAAAAACTGCAGTGCGTCCTGTGGATCCCTGTCGAGGGTGAACGTCAGATCCCGCTGGCACAACGCCGCGTCGGCGCGCCACTCTTGTGGAGCCCCTCGGCACAAGAGGAGCAGGCGTTACGGCATGACTGGGAGGAGTTGATGGAGTTGATCGTCTTAGGGCGCGTCGACACCATCAGCGCGCGCCACGGTGAGGTGTTACAGCTACGCCCCAAGGCGGCCAACAGCCGCGCATTGACCGAAGGTATCGGGCCGCACGGTGAGCCGATCATGACGCTGCCACGCGGTTTCTATCTGAAGAAGCATTTTACCGCGGCGCTGCTGGCACGCCATTTCCTGGTGTAAACACAGATTTCTCCCGTCGCACACTGCGCGGGACGGGGCTATCGGTGTATACTGCTCGTTTATGGTTCGTTTAGGTATTTATCTCTATGTTTGCGTGGATTGTCGATCCGAATGCCTGGCTTGCACTGGGTACGCTGACGATTCTGGAAATCGTACTGGGCATTGATAACATCATCTTCCTCTCTCTGGTGGTAGCCAAACTCCCCAAGAAACAACAAAACAAGGCGCGCCGTATTGGCCTATTAGCAGCAATGGGGATGCGTCTGTGTCTGTTGGCCTCCATCGCCTGGGTGGCACATCTGGTTCACCCACTCTTCGAGATCATGGGTCATCCGGTCTCCGCTCGAGATCTGATCCTGCTACTCGGTGGGCTATTCCTGATCTATAAGGCCAGCAAAGAGGCCCATGAAACCATCGAAGGGAATAATGATAACCTCGCCACCCACGTGCACTCCTTTATGGGGGCCATCGTGCAGATCATGATGTTGGACATCATCTTCAGTCTCGACTCGGTGATCACCGCCATCGGCCTGTCCGACCATCTGTTCATCATGATGGCGGCCGTGGTCATCGCCGTCGGCGTCATGATGTTCGCCGCGCGGCCGATCGGTGAGTTCGTCGCCCGCCACCCCTCCGTCAAGATGTTGGCATTGGCGTTCCTGATCCTGGTCGGTTTCACCCTGATCCTGGAAAGCTTCGCCGTCCACGTTCCTAAGGGCTACATCTATTTCGCCATGTTCTTCTCCATGGCGGTCGAAAGCCTCAATCTGATCCGCAACAAGAAGAGCAACGACGGCGAATAACGCCTAGCCTGTTCGGTTCAGTGACACAGAGGGGGGGCATTCGCCCCCCCTCTTTTTTATCTTTCCACCGACGCGCTAACGCGCTTGCGCGTCGCGATCCGGGCAATCCTTACGGTTCAACACCTGAATACGCTCCTCCTCCTGGACGTGGTACACATACATCACCTTCATCCCGAACTGATTGACTCCCCGTTCGTGGCAATGTTTGATGAAGTGATTCAGGGCGTGACGCCGCAAACGCGCATCGCTGGCCTCCTCGCCCGTTAAGTGTACCCGATAGACCAGCACCAAGGTGCGCCCCTCCAGTCGAACGCGCCGCAATCCGATCCCCGGCGACTGTGGCGTCTCGCGTCCTGCCAGACGCTGATAGTGATCCAACATCTGGCGGCGATACTCGACCCAAAGCAAGGGATTTTCCTGTTTCTTCGCCAGCCAGCGTAGGACGAAACCGCTACTTAACCCACTCATCAGCAAGGCTAATAGCACCAGCGCCGAGATGGGCCGCCAGCCACGCCGCACTAGCCACAGCGTGCGCCGACGCGCGCGTTGGACCGCCGCGACGACCCCCAGCATGAAAAACAGCACGAACAGAAAGCTGATCACCAGGTTGAAAGAACTTCCCTGATAAAACAGGTAGAGCAGTAAGGCGTTAAACCCCAGCAGTAACGCCCAGCTCGCGCTGCGCGGGAAACGCAGCATCGCCAGTAAGAGCAGCAGGGTGACCGGCCCCAGATAGCCCGCCGCCACCCGAAAAGGACGGGCCGAAAAGTCCTCGGGGAACATGACCAGCATCAACAGCGTCAGCAGCACGCAACTCGCCGCCGCCATCACCCCGCATAACTGATAAAAACGCAGATGATCATCGGATTCCGCGTTATGGTCCTCATCGGCGCCGAGCGAAATGGGATGTTTTATGAGCATATTTAATTAATATCTTGAATAAATGCACATAAAACATACCACAAGAATAATAAGTAGGTCACAGATAGTTTTATTATTCATCAGAATGATAACGGCACGGGCGATGCCGTGCCGTGTCTGTGCCACTGCGGCGTGTCACGTCCCGCTTATTGATTATTCTGAGCCGGCAATCCCAGGGCATCGCGCAGGGTAAAGAACAGATCGGTCTGATCCGTTAACCCCACCACATTGCCCGCATGGGGGCCATAGGCGGCGATACGCAGTTGAGCGCCGGTATGCTCCTGGCTATCGTCCTCTTCCGAGGCCCCGTAGCTGATGGTCATCGGCGCGCCATCACGGGTCAGCAGGGTCTGCGTCAGCCCCGGCGCCTTCGCGTCATTGGGGATAATCTGGCTGGTATGGGCATGATCGGCCGTCACCACCACCAGCGTATTCCCCTCGCGCCGGGCGAAATCCAATGCCGCCTGTACCGCCTCATCCAGATCGACCGTCTCACCGAACTGGCCGCACGGGTTAGCGGCGTGATCCTGCTTATCGATCGAGGCGCCCTCGACCTGTAAGAAGAAACCGTTTGGATTCTTGCTCAACAGGGAGATCGCCTTATTGGTCATCTGCGCCAACGTCGGCTGGTCGGCATTACGCTGTGGGTTAGGCTGACAGGTCACTGGTGCTTGCTGGTTACCATGGCGGGTCGCCTTGGGGCCTAGCCAACGCACCGGCATGTTGCCGGCGGCGAACAGCCCCAACAGCGGGCGCTGCTGATCTGCCGTCGTGACGGCATCCATCCCGGCCAGATCATTGACGATGTGGTAACCCTGGGCTTGGGCCTGCTGCAACAACGTCTTCCCCTTAAACTCACCGGCACCCACCGTCTGAGCGAAGCTCTTTGCCCCGCCCCCCAGCGTCACATCGGCGCGAGTCTGTAGCATCTGCTCGGTGATCGATCCGGCGCCGCCATTCTCCAGGGCATTCTCCGGGCATTTCTCGCGCGTCTCTTGCGGACCATAACACTTACGTCCGCTGACATGGGCGAACATCGCCGCCGGCGTGGCGTCCTGTAATTCGGCGGTAGAGACGTTGCCGGTCGCCTTGCCGGCGGCGCGCGCCATCTCTAATAGCGTCGGATAGGCCTTCCCCGTCACATCGATGCCCAGCGCGCCATTGTAGGTCTTCACGCCGCTGCTCCAGGCGGTGGCCGAGGCGGCCGAATCGGTCACATAATTGGGCTTATGGGTCTTACGATCCAAGGCGTAATGCGTGTATTGCCCGGTCAACGGCAAGGCATCGATACCGGGCAACATGCCGCCGGCACCCGCCGCATAGTTGCGCGCCGCCGTAATCTCCGCATCACCCATCCCATCGCCGATCAGCAGGATCACATTCTTCGCCGGACGATTGCTCAGCGAAGCGCGCAAGGCCTCGGTCTGATCGCCCAACAGGCGGCGGGCACCGCCCTGGCGGGTAATGTCGCCTTGGGCGGCACGATCGCTGAGGATACGCTGCGCATCGGCGCTGGAGGGAGCCGCCTGCGAGGCCTGAAGCGGCAGGGCCAACGTCAACGACAACATCAATAGAGAAAGGGAAAAGCGCTTATCACATGCCATGACAAAACTCCGTGTCGAAGGAAATAAATATTGGTTATTTAATGAATTGACTCGGAGTATAAGGAGAGAAGATGTCTATGCGGTGACAGCCCGATGACCGCGCGATGACAGCGCATCTCGGGCCGTCCCGCTACGCCTCAGCGTCGTCCCCAGCGCCAAACGGCGACGATGGCCAGGGCGAAGAGTAGACCGAAGCCCATGCCAACCCACACCACCCCGGCCCCACAACGGATAGCGACCGAGTAGGCGGCTAACATCAGCAACATCGCCACATTCTCCCCGAGGTTTTGTACTGCGATGGCGTGGCCGGCACCGACACTCTCCCGCCCACGCTGCTGTAACAGGGCGTTCAGCGGGACCACGAAGAAGCCGCCGCAGGCGCCGACCAGCAACAGTAGGCCATACGAAAGCGGCAGACTGTGCTGGAGGGAGAAGGATAACACCAGCAGGCCGATCAGGATCCCCGCCGGCATGCAGCGCCCCACCGTACCCAGCGTCACCCAGCGTCCGGCGGCGGCGGCGCCGGCCACGATGCCGACCGCCACCATCGCATTGAGCAGGGTCGGTGTGGTGTTGTCCGTCAATCCCAACACCGTCGGCACCCATAGCACCAACAGGAAGCGTAGCGTCACCCCGGCGCCCCAAAATAGGCTGGTTCCCACCAGCGAGAAGCGGGCCTCCGTGTTATGCCACAGCGTGCGGCAGGCGGCGCTAAACTCCGTCCACATCCCCCCCGGCCGCCAATCATCAATGCGCCGAGCCGGGGCGAGACGAGGAATCGCGACGTTGGCAATCAACGCTGCAGCATAGATCAACGCGCACACCGTGAACGCCGCTGGCAGATGCCAGTCAGCCAGCATGCCACCAGCGACGGAACCGATGAGGATCGCCGCGATGGTCGACGCCTCCATCAAGCCGTTGGCCTTCACCAGGTGAGCGCCACCGGTCAACTCGCCGAGAATGCCGTACTTCGCGGGGGAATAGGCCGCCGCACCGATGCCGACCAGGGTGTAACCGATAAACGGATTAACGCCGAGACAAATCAGCAGCGCCCCCAGCAGCTTTAGGCCATTGGCCAGCATCATCACCCGTCCCTTGGCAAAGCCGTCGGCCAGGCGGCCGACAAACGGCGCGCAGACGATATAGGCCGCAACAAACGCGATCTGCAACGCCGGCTGGCTCCACGGTGGAAAATGCAGTGTCTGCAATAACGCCAGGGTAGCAAAGAGTAAGGCATTATCGCCAAAGGCCGAGCAGAATTGGGCGACGATCACCGCCTTCATGCCACGCCCGGCGATGCCGTCGTCGCCGATGGGGACCTCACGCATCCGCCACCTCCGTCGATTCTGCCGACTCTGCCATGCGGCGCAGCGTCACGAAGTCAACCTTACCGCTACCTAACAACGGCAAGGTGCGCAGATAACGAATATCGCGCGCCACCGCCAACTCCGGAATCCCCGCGCGGCGGGCGGCTGTCAGTAAGCCTTCGCGCCCTAATGTCGCATCAGTCGTAAAGAGGACCAAGGCCTCCCCCTTCTGCCGATCGCCCCGTGCGCTGGCGGCGTGCTCCCCCGTAGGACTCGCTTCCCGCGCCAATTGCTCCACCAGCTCCAGCGATATCATCTCTCCGGCCAGTTTAGCAAAACGCTTTAAGCGCCCTTGAATGGTGCAATAACCTTGCTCGTCCAGCGTCACAATATCCCCGGTGTCGTACCAGCCAGACTCCCGCACGCCGTCGACATTCGTCGCCTGCGGCGGTTCCAGCACGCCCGGCGCCTCGACCCGCAGGTAACCCCGCATGATGTTGGGGCCTCGCAGTTGCAGGCACCCACCCTGGGCGATGCCCGCCACCGGGATCAGACGCGCCTCCATGCCGGGAAGAATACGCCCGACGCTGCCCACCCGCGCGGCCATCGGCACATTGATCGCCACCACCGGCGCGCACTCGGTGACGCCATACCCTTCGAGGATGCGGATACCGAACTTCTCGAACCAGATCCGAGCGGTATCTGCGGCCAGTTTCTCCGCGCCGGCCACCACATAACGCAGGCGGGCGAAATCGTAAGGATGGGCGAAACGCGCATAGTGCCCCAGGAAGGTCGAGGTAGCAAACAACACGGTGCAGTTACGGTCGTAGACCATCTCCGGCACCATGCGATAGTGCAGCGGGCTAGGATAGAGAAACACCCGGCTACCGCACAAGAGCGGCGTCAATAGGCCGACCGTCAAACCAAAGGCATGAAACAGCGGCAACGCCGACATGAAACGATCGCGCGGCGTGAAGTCCGCCACGCAACGGATCTGTTCCACATTCGCCAGCAGGCTCCGGTGCGAGTGCACCACCCCCTTGGGATTCCCCTCCGAGCCGGAGGTAAACAGGATCAAGGCCGCCTGATCGGGATCACGCGCCAACATCGCCTGGGCTGGACGCAACAGATGCCACAAGATCCAGATCTTATCGCGCACGCGCAGACTCGAGCGCAGATCCTCCAGATAGACCCAACGAGCCTGTGGCAGTTGGTCCGGCAACGCCTCCAGGCGCGCCTTGAGCAGAAACTGGCGTGAGGTCACGATAGTCGCAATGTTACCCGCGAGTAACGCGTTGCGTAGTCCGGCCGCGCCGGCGGTATAGTTCAGCATCGCGGGCACGCGATTACGCAGCGTCGCGCCGAGGATGGTCGCCGCCGTGATGGTGGCGTTGGGTAACAACAGGCCGACGTGCTCCTCTTCGCGGGTAAAGCTTTGCAGGATGCGGCTCACCGCGAGGCTCTTCTTCAACAAGCCGCGGTAGCTATCTTCGCACAGATTAATATCATCGATGGCCTTGCTGCCCGCCCCATAACGCCGCATCGCCGCCAGATAGGCGGCAAACAGCGTGGTGACCGGCTGCGTATCCAGGCGGGCACGCATCATGATGGCATGCAGGCGCTCCCCGGCCAATTGGCGGCGTTCACGCGCCCGCGCAGCCTGCGGCATCGCCAGTCGGGTGACCGGTAGCAGGTGGATCGCCAGCGGCGGCAACCAACGCAGCGGGAACAATCCCTTCAAGCGACCGAAGTGGCTAAACTCGGCACCTTCGATCCGCACCGGCATCAGGGTAGCGCCGGAGCGCGCCGCCACGAAGGCCGCCCCCTCGTAGACCTTCATCAATGATCCGGTCACGGTAATGCGCCCCTCGGGGAAGATCACCACCGGGCGTCCCTGTTCGACCAGGCGGATCAGGCGCTTCACCGCCATCGGTTTACGCGGATCTAACGCCACAATATCGACGAAGCGCCCAACCAGGCGCATCAACCTACTGTCGGCGATGGAGCTGTAGACGGCGAACACCGGACGCACCGGCAGATACAACGCCAGGAGAACCCCATCGAGAAATGAGACATGGTTGGGAACAATCAACAATTTGTCATAATCAAAACGCTGATCGAAACCGCTTAGGCGCAGGCGAAACAACCGTTTCAGCAACGCGCCGATCAATCGGTACAGCATGAACATCTCCCTATGTGCGGCAGAAATGGGGGGCGCAAGCATACTACCCCATGGCCGCAAGCGCGCAAACCGCAGGGAGGGGAATATCTGCGTCGACACACAGCGAAGAGCGACAGGCAAAAAAAAACCTACGCATCCGCGTAGGTCGGTGTAATTGTTGGTCGATCTTCCGGCGGGAAGATCCTCACATCACCAATCAATACCTCTGGGATAATCAGTGTAGGAAAAGATCGGCCATCACCACCACGAATAATTCGCAAGCTAGCAGTAAACAATGAAACAGAATGTAAGCGGAGTCGGCGTGGCGTAACCGCGTCGCGCGGTTCGACAAAAAATAGGCAAAAAAAAACCTACGCATCCGCGTAGGTCGGTGTAATTTTGTTGGCTTCAGCAACTGAAAACTGAACTCTCACCAATCAATACCTCTGGGACATTCAGCATACGAGGCTTCGTGCTCATCCATGAAGTCCCGAATAGCAACATTCGGCAGCAAAATGTAACTAGCGGTGAACTTTGTTGATTTACGCAAATATTAGACGCTCAAACGCGCACACCCGCTTGCAGGCTGAGCGCTTTTCCGCAACACTGGTGTAAACGTTTACCACTTGCAGTTGGATACTCCCGATCATGGCTACGATCAAGGATGTTGCCAGACTGGCCGGCGTATCAGTCGCCACCGTCTCCCGCGTCATCAATAATTCCCCGAAAGCCAGCGATAGCTCGCGTGAAGCGGTGCAGGCCGCCATGGCGCAACTACGTTACCACCCCAACGCTAATGCCCGCGCCTTGGCCCAACAGGCGACGGAGACCCTCGGACTGGTGGTCTGCGATGTCTCCGATCCCTTCTTCGGCGCCATGGTCAAGGCGGTCGAGCAGGTGGCTTACCAGACCGGTAACTTCCTGCTGATCGGTAATGGTTACCATGAGCAGCAGAAAGAGCGTCAGGCCATCGAACAGCTGATCCGCCACCGTTGCGCGGCGCTGGTGGTCCACGCCAAGATGATCCCCGACGACGAGCTGGCCGCCCTGATGCAGCAGATCCCCGGCATGGTGCTGATCAACCGCACGCTGCCCGGGTATGAGCAGCGCTGTGTGGCGCTGGACGATCGCCATGGCGGCTGGCTGGCGACGCGCCATCTCATTCATCAGGGGCACCGCCGCATCGCTTGCATCTGCTCCAATCACGCCATCTCCGATGCCCAGGATCGCCTGCAAGGCTATCTCGACGCCATGCATCAGTATGAACTCCCGATCGACGAACGCCTGATCGCCTATGCCTCCCCCGATGAGATCGGCGGGGAGCAGGCCATGACCGAGCTGCTCGGTCACGGCAGCGATTTCAGCGCCGTCACCTGCTATAACGATCCGATGGCTGCCGGCGCCTTGTCGGTGCTTAACGATAATGGCATCGACGTGCCGGGTAGCGTCTCGCTGATCGGCTTCGATGACGTCCTCATCGCGCGTTATCTGCGCCCGCGCCTCACCACCATCCGCTACCCGGTCATCGCCATGGCGACCCAGGCCGCGGAGTTGGCCTTAGCGCTGGCCGCCGGGCGTGAGCTCCCCCCTACCACCAACATGTTTAATCCGACCCTGGTCTGCCGCCACTCCGTCTCTCCTCGTAAGGCGGTGTGATACACTGTGTGCCATCACCGCCACACGCTGTAACGAGAGGAAGGATTATGATCACCATGCTTGACGTCGCACGCCGCGCGGGCGTGTCTAAAGCCACGGTATCGCGCGTGCTCAACGCTACCGGGCAAGTCAAGCAGAGCACCCGCAACGCCGTATTTCATGCCATGGAGGAGTTAGGCTATCGGCCAAACCTGCTGGCGCAGGCGCTGGCCAATCAGACCTCCAACACCCTGGGGTTGGTGATCTCCCACTTTGACGGCCCCTACTTTGGCCGACTACTGCGCCAGGCGGCGAGCCAGGTGGAAGCCAGCGGCAAACAGCTGATCGTCACCGATGGCCACGATACGCCCGAGGGTGAGCGCCAGGCGGTACAGATGCTGAGCGACCGGCGCTGCGACGCTATCGTGCTGTATACCCGTTTCATGTCCGAGGCCGATCTGATGGCCCTGGTGCGCCAATACCCCTCGCTGATGGTGATCAACCGCGCCTTACCCCAGGCACCAGAACGCTGTGTCTACTTCGAACAGCGCGCCGCCGCGCGCCAGGCGGTCGAGTACCTCATTAGCCGCGGTCATCGCCACATCGGTTGCATCACCCTGACCATCGATACGCCGACCGGGCAGGCACGTCTGCAAGGCTACCGTGATGCCCTGCTGGCACAAGGCGTTAGTCTCGCGCCACACGGCATCGCCCACGGCGACAACAGCATCGCCGGCGGCTACCAGGCCTGCCAACGCCTCTTGGCCACCGGAGCACCGCCGTTCAGCGCCCTCTTTTGCTGCAACGACGACATGGCCATCGGCGCGCTACGCGCGCTGAATCAGGCCGGACTCCGCGTGCCGCAACAGGTCTCACTGTTCGGCTTCGACGATGAACCGAGCGCCGCCTACCTTACTCCGGCGCTCTCCACCGTCTACCTCCCCATCGATGCCATGATCACCGCCGCCATTCAACAGGCGCTACGCCTCAGTCGGGGCGAGGCGGTCGACGCGCTTGCCCCCTTTGGCGGTGAAATGCGCCTGCGGGAATCCGTCGCCGATTTCGTCACGACGGCATGACGTGTCGACAAAAGTGTCGATATGCCATGCCGGATATCGACATTGTCCATCCACCTTGCGAGGTGGAATATCACAATGCATTGTTTTAAATGAAATAAATAATATCAATATAATTGGCACGGTTTATGCTTAGCTCGGGCGGATCTTTTTTGTAGTCTGTCTCTGAGGACATAACATGAACCGCTTTGTGATTGCGGATCCCCGACTGTGCATCGGGTGCAATACCTGCATGGCCGCCTGCGCGCAAGAGCACGAGGCGCAAGGTCTCCAGGCACAACCGCGCCTGACGCTGGTCAGGACCAGCCATGAGTCGGCGCCCCAGATGTGCCACCACTGCGAAGATGCACCCTGCGCCCTGGTTTGCCCGGTTAACGCCATTACCCACCAAGACGGCGCCGTTCAGCTCAATGAAAGCCTGTGCGTCGGCTGCAAGCTGTGCGGTATCGCCTGCCCCTTCGGCGCCATCACCTTGGCCGGCAGCAAACCGTTGCATATTCCGGCTAACAGCAACTCGCCCCTGGCCCCCCCGGCGCCACCGGCGCACCTCAGCGTTGGCCCCTTCTTAGATTGGTATCCCGGCATCCGCAGCATCGCGGTGAAGTGCGACCTGTGCCAGTTTAGCGAGGCAGGCCCCGCCTGTGTTCGCGCCTGTCCGACCCACGCCATCATGTTGGTGGATGAGCGCCGCCTGGAGGCTGCCAGCGCCGCCAAACGTCTACACGTTCTCGATGCCCAACGCGCCGATCTGCTGGCGCTCGCAAGCCTATCCGGGGGAAATGACGCCCAATGAGTATTCTGCAACTGTTTAATCTGATGCTGGCACTGTATCTGATCAGCGCCGTCATCGCGCTGGCACTCGGCGGCCTTGGCCGTTGCGCCGCACGCCTCGCCGCCACGGGCGGGATCCTGGCGGGCCTATGCGGCAGCGTTGCCGCCGCCTCGCTGCTGCTGCAGGCGTCACCGCTCTCTCCCAGCACGCTGTTATTCGGCAGCGTCCCATTACTGTTCAGTCCACTAAACAGCCTGATGCTGCTGCTCACCTCGTTACTGAGCCTGCTCTGCGCCCTGTACGCCTTCGGTACGACGCCGCACGCCGGCGGCAAGGCCGCCTGCCACGCTGGATTGATGAACCTGCTCAGCGCCGCCATCAGCCTGCTGGTGGTATGTAACGACGCCCCGACCTTTATGGTGATGTTGGAGCTGATGAGCCTGAGCGCGGCGCTGCTGGTCTGGCTGGGGGGCAACGCCAAGGCGCGCCGCGCCGCCGGACTCTATTGGCTGATGTCTCGCCTCGGCTCTCTGGCGCTGCTGCTCTGCTTCTGGCTACTGTGGCGCGCCAGTGGCACCCTGGTATTGAGCGAGTTCCATCTGGCGCTCCTTAGCCACGGTCAACAAGCGGCGATCCTGCTGCTCGGGCTGCTCGGCTTCGGCATCGTCACCGGCCTGGTACCGCTGCACGGCTGGATCCCCGAGCTACACGCTAACGCCCCGGCACCGGCGGCGGCGCTGTTTGCCAGCGTGATGCTCAAGATCGGCCTGTTCGGTCTCCTCAAGCTCAGCATCGACTGGCTCGGTGTCCCTCCGCTGTGGTGGGGACTGCTGCTGCTGATCGTCGGCGCCGTCACCGCGTTCATCGGGGGGTTGTATGCCCTGGCTGAGCACGACCTGCGCCGCCTGCTGGCCTATCACACCATCGAAAACAGCGGCATCATCCTGCTCGGCCTAACGGCCTGCGTCATCGGTTTCAGCCTAGGTAACCCACTGCTGGCCGTCATGGGCCTGCTCGCCGGGCTATTCCATCTGATCAACCACACCCTGTTTAAGGGCGGGTTATTCTTCGGTGCCGGCGCCGTGATGCATGCCACCGGATTACACGACATCGATAAGATGGGGGGACTGCTACGCCGCATGCCGCTGACCGGTCTACTGATGTTATTGGCCCTGATGTCGATGGCGGCCCTGCCGCCGCTCAACGGCTTCGTCAGCGAATGGTACACCTACCAGTCCCTGTTCAGTCTGAGCCAGCAAAGCCCTGGGGCGTTGCGGCTGCTGGCCCCGCTGGCCATGGTTGCCCTGGCGATCACCGGAGCGTTGGCGGTGATGTGCGTGGCGAAGATCTTCGCCATGACCTTCCTCGGCGCGGCGCGTAGCGAGGCGGCCGCCAATCCGGGCCGCACGCCCTGGAGCCTGTTACTGCCCGCGCTACTGCTCAGCCTGGCCTGTGTGCTGTTCGGTGTCGGCGCACCGTGGATCGTCCCCGCGTTGCTACACCTCTGCGCCAACACGCTGCAACTGGTGATGGGTAACGACGCGCTGACCATGGGCGCCATCATGTCGCCGGGCAGCAGCAACATGACCCTGCTGTCACCACCGCTGATCGCCCTGCTGTTGCTGGCCTTCCCACTGCTACCTCTGCTGCTGAGCGCCCTGTATCGCAGCAGCCGCCTGCCGGCGCGCCGCCACGGCGACGCCTGGACCTGCGGCTACGGCCACGAACCGGGCATGGTGGTCACCGCTGGCGGTTTCGCCCAGCCACTGCGTGTCCTGTTTGCCCCGCTGTTCACCCTACGTCGCCTCTGCAACCCGGCGCCGCTGTGCGGCGGACTGCTGAACGAGGGCGCCCTGCGTGTCTACCCGGTACTGGCGCTGTGCGAAATGGCGCTGCTGCTAGTCGCCGTGTTCTCCTGAGGAGATGATGATGAGTTCACTTTCCATTCTGCTGCTGGCGCTGTTCCAGGCGCTGATCCTGCTGGCGTTGGCACCGCTAGCCTGCGGCATCTCGCGGGTATTGCGCGCGCGGATGCACAGTCGACGTGGCCCCGGCCTCCTGCAAGAGTACCGGGACATCGGCAAACTGCTGCGCCGCCAGAACATCGCGCCACACTGTAGCGGAGCCCTGTTCCAGATGATGCCATACGTCATGGTCGGCACCATGCTGACCATCGCCAGTGCCCTGCCGTTGGTGACTCGCAGCACCCCGCTGCCAGCGTTGGGCGATGTCATCACCCTGGTCTATCTGTTCGCCGTCGCCCGCTTCTTCTTCATCCTGGCGGGATTGGATACCGGTAGCCCGTTTAGCGCCATCGGTGCCAGCCGCGAGTCGCTGCTCGGCATCCTGGTCGAACCGATCCTGATGTTGGCGTTGTGGGTCACCGCGCTGCTGGCGGGCTCCAGCAATCTGGGTCTGATGGGCGATTATGTCCGTGACTGGTCGCAACACGCCTCGCTGGCGCTGGCCTTGGCGCTATTGGCCTGTGCCTTCGCCACCTTCATCGAGATGGGCAAGTTGCCCTTCGATCTGGCCGAAGCCGAGCAGGAGCTCCAAGAGGGGCCGCTGACCGAATACGCAGGCCCAGGGCTGGGCATCCTCAAGCTGGGCATCGGCCTGAAACAGCTGGTGGTCTTGCAACTGTTCATCGCCGTGTTCTTCCCCTGGGGGCAGAGCGCCACCCTGAGTGCTGGCGCCCTGCTGCTGGCGACAGTGATCGCACTGGTGAAGTTGCTCGTCGGCATCGTCATCGTCGCCCTACTGGAAAACAGCATGGCCCGGCTACGCTTCCTGAAGACCGGCTACACCACCTGGGCCGGCTTCGGCCTGGCGCTACTGGCCTTCTTCTCTTGGCTGATCGCGTGAGGTGAACCATGACATTCCCTATTTCGGCGACCCGTTTCTCCTTTTTTGCCCTAACTCAGAAGGCCGCAAAGTAAAATGACTCAACACATCGGACAACACTACATTGCGGCGCTGCGCCAGCAGTTCCCCCACGCCATCCTCGACGAGAGCTGGCAGACCGCGACGCAGGCCACCATCACGGTGAAGACCGGCATGCTGCCGGAGGTGGTCGAATACCTGTACTACCAGCAAGGCGGCTGGCTCTCGGTCCTGTTCGGCAACGACGAGCGCCCGCTGTGCGGCAGCTATGCGGTCTACTATGTCTTGTCGATGGAGCAAGGCACCAAGTGCTGGATCACCGTCAAGGCGCTGGTCGACGCCAACACGCGCGAATACCCCTCCGTCACCCCGCGTGTCCCCGCCGCCGTCTGGGGCGAGCGCGAGGTGCGCGACATGTATGGGCTGATCGCCGTCGGCCTGCCGGATGAGCGCCGTCTGGTGCTGCCGGACGATTGGCCGGACGATCTCTATCCGCTGCGTAAGGATGCCATGGACTATCGCCAGCGTCCGGCGCCGACCACCGACCAGGAGACCTACCCCTTCGTTAACGAGAGCGGCAGCGGCAAGATCGTCCCCATCGGCCCACTACACATCACCTCCGACGAACCGGGCCACTTCCGGCTATTCGTCGATGGCGAAGACATTGTCGATGCCGACTACCGCCTGTTCTATGTCCATCGCGGCATGGAGAAGCTGGCGGAGACCCGCATGGGCTACAACGAAGTCACCTTCCTCTCCGATCGCGTTTGCGGCATCTGCGGCTTCGCTCACAGCACCGCCTACACCAGCTCGGTGGAGAATGCGTTAGGCATCGAGGTACCGTTGCGCGCCAAGGCCATCCGCTCGATCCTGTTGGAGGTGGAGCGGTTGCACAGTCACCTGCTCAACCTGGGACTCTCTTGCCACTTCGTCGGTTTCGACGCCGGCTTCATGCAATTCTTCCGCGTACGCGAGAAGTCGATGAAGATGGCGGAGATCCTCACCGGCGCGCGCAAAACCTACGGCCTGAACCTGATTGGCGGCATCCGCCGCGACATGCTGAAAGCGGATATGATCGCCACGCGCCAGCTGGCCGCCGAGATGCGCGCCGAGGTGAAGGCGCTGATCGACATCCTGTTCAGTACCCCCAACATCGAGCAACGCACCGTCGGCATCGGCCGCCTCGACCCGCAGATCGCGCGCGACTTCAGTAACGTCGGCCCGATGGTACGCGCCAGCGGCCACGCACGCGACACCCGTGCCGACCACCCGTTCGCCGGGTACGATCTGCTGCCGATGACGGTGCACAGCGAACAGGGCTGTGACGTCATCTCACGCGTCAAGGTGCGCATCAACGAGGTGTTCACCGCCCTCAATATGATCGAGTTCGGCCTGGATAATCTGCCGGGCGGCCCACTGGCCGTCGAAGGCTTCAACTATGTGCCGCACCGTTTCGCCCTGGGCTTCACCGAGGCGCCGCGCGGCGACGACATCCACTGGTCGATGACCGGCGACAACCAGAAGCTGTACCGCTGGCGCTGTCGGGCGGCGACCTACGCCAACTGGCCGACCCTGCGCTACATGTTACGCGGCAACACCGTGTCCGATGCTCCGTTGATCATCGGCAGCCTCGACCCCTGCTACTCCTGTACCGACCGCGTCACCCTGGTGGACGTCAACCGCCGCAAGTCGGTGACCGTTCCCTACAAGGAGATCGAGCGCTACGGACTGGAACGCAAGGATTCACCGCTGAAGTGATCGCCGGAGACCCGAGACCATGTTGAAACTACTCAAAACTGCCCTACGGCATCGCCACGCCACCGTCGCCTACCCGGCACGGCCGCTGGATGTCGACCCCAACTTTCGCGGCAAGCCGCAATATGACGCCCGCCAGTGCATCGCCTGCGGCGCCTGCACCGCTGCCTGTCCGGCCAACGCCTTGACCATGGAGAACGACGTCGCCAACGGGCTGCGCCGCTGGTCGCTCAACCTGGGACGCTGCATCTTCTGCGCCCGCTGTGAGGAGGTCTGCCCCACCGCCGCCATCGTGCTCTCACCGGAGTTTGAACTGGCGGTGTGGCGCAAGGAGGATCTACAACAACGCGCCGACTTCGCCATCTGCCATTGTGTCGAGTGCGGTGCCCCCTACGCCGCCCAGAAGGAGATCGACTACGCCATGGCCCTGCTGGTGCAGGCGGGTCAACTCAGCGCCGAACAGGCCGAGGCGCGCCGCGCTCAGTTCGAAACCTGTCCGGCCTGTAAGCAGAAACACAACACCATTCCGACGACACGCATTACCCTGAGTCGTCACCTGATGCCGGAGGCGTCACAATGAGCCACATCCTCACGACCCCGTCCGCACAAGGTCATCTAATCGGTCCGCGCGACGCCAACGGCCAACCCATCCCGATCACCCTGGATGAGCAGGCCGCTCGCCTGAAGCAGACCCTGCTGAAGGACATCCGCCGCTCCGCCTACGTCTACCGCGTCGACTGCGGCGGCTGCAACGGCTGCGAAATCGAGATCTTCGCCGCCATCTCGCCGCTGTTCGATGCCGAGCGCTTCGGTATCAAAGTGGTCGCCTCGCCACGCCACGCCGACATCCTGCTGTTTACCGGTGCCGTCACCCGTGCGATGCGCGTCCCGGCGCTACGCGCCTACCAATCGGCCCCCGATCCCAAGATCGTGATCTCATACGGTGCCTGCGGCTGTAGCGGCGGCATCTTCCACGATCTCTACTGCGTCTGGGGCGGCACCGACAAGATCGTGCCGGTGGATGTCTATATCCCTGGTTGCCCGCCAACGCCAGCGGCGACGCTGTATGGCTTCGCCGTGGCGCTCGGCTTACTGGATCAAAAACTCAAGGCGGAGCACCACCCGCAAGGCGAAGACGAGCAGGCCGCCATCCTGCATCCGGCGATCCCGCAACCCCTGCGCGTGTTGATCGACCGTGAGGCACGGCGCATGTCCGGCTACCGTTATGGCCGCCAGCTGGCCGACAAATTCATGACCCTGCTGGCCAGCCGCGATGCGCTGAGCGTGGAGGAGCGCCTGGCGCGCTTCCTCGCCGACGAGAATGATCCACGCTTAAACGAGGTGATGGGCCGTCTGTTGCAGGTATGCAACCAGGCCGCCCCCAACGGAGGCATACGATGAACGATCGCGCCGCCGCCTACTTCCCCGATCCGACGGTGGTGTTCCACATCCTCAACGCCAAGTTTATTCAACAGGCCGAAGAGGAAGCGGCGACACCGCCGGCGGCCCGTGAGGTGATCTACTACAGCCTGGCCATCGGCCACCACCTGGGGGTGATCGACTGCCTGAAGCCCTGTCTCTCCCTGCCCCTGAGCGACTATCGCGACTGGATCGGTCAGTTGGAGGAGGGGGAGGCACGACGTAAGCTGGCGGGGCTGCTACGCTTCGGCGAGATCACCATCGACAGTAGCCACACCCATCTGCTGGCCTGTGCCCTGGATCGGGCGCGGCCGACGATGACCGCCCAGCAGCAGGCGTGGAGTCACGCGCTGATCGACGCCCTGCGGCTGATTGAGAATGAACCGACAATCTATCTGATGGTGAAACGACACAATGGCTGACAATCTTATCCTGTGTGTAGGCAACAGCATGATGGGCGACGACGGCGCCGGTCCGCTGCTGGCCGAGAAGCTATGCGGGCACCCGATCCCCGGTTGGCGTGTCATCGACGGCGGCAGTAGCCCCGAGAGCTACGCCCACCAGATCCGAGATCTGCGGCCAGACAAGCTGCTGATCGTCGATGCGACAGAGATGGGATTGGAGCCGGGCGAGATGCGCATCATCGACGAGCGCGATATCGCCGAGCTGTTTATCGTCACCACCCATAATCTACCGCTGAGCTACCTGATAGCCCAGCTGCGCGAGGATGTCGCCGACATCACCTTTATCGGTATCCAACCGGCCATCGTCGCCTTCTATGCGCCGATGATGCAGCCGGTCAAGGAGGCGGTCGAGGCGTTGTATCAGCGCCTACACCATTGGCAGGAGGATGGCGGCATCCCTCGTCTGGCCGTGCCGGACGACGAGGTCATGCGCTGAGTCACGCGACGACGGGATCGACACTTTTGTCGAGTCCGTCGGCACTTTGATGCGGATCATCACGGGCTTCCCCCACCTGCCTTTATAGTTCAGGCAATTAAGCCACTCGGCTTGATGGGAAAACCTGGCACGCATCATGCATATATAAACGGGAGAGCGCGGCGGAGAGGTCATGACGCCGTCCGTCACCGGGCGGGGCAGCAACGCGATGCGCCCCGGCTCTCTGTAGCATCGTTACATCGGATGGGCCATAAGCCGCCGGTGATCATAATAATAGGAGCAATGTTGATGAAAAAAGTCATCACGGTCTGCCCTTATTGCGCCTCAGGTTGCAAAATCAACCTGGTGGTGGATAACGGCAGGATCATTCGCGCCGAAGGGGCGAATGGCGTGACGAACCAGGGTGAGCTGTGCCTGAAAGGGTATTACGGCTGGGATTTTATCCACGACACCAAGATCCTGACGCCTCGCCTGAAGTCACCGATGATCCGTCGCGAGCGCGGCGGCAAACTGGAAGCGGTTTCCTGGGACGAGGCGATCGCCTTCGCCAGCTCCCGACTGCTGGCGGTCAAAGAGAAGTATGGTCCCGATGCCATCATGACCACCGGTTCATCGCGCGGTCCCGGCAACGAAGCCAACTACGTGATGCAAAAGTTTGCCCGTGCGGCGATCGGTACTAACAATATCGACTGTTGCGCACGCGTCTGACACGGCCCTTCGGTTGCAGGTCTGCAGCGATCGGTCGGTAACGGCGCCATGAGCAACTCCATCGTCGAAATTGAAGATACCGACTGTATTTTTGTCTTCGGCTACAATGCCGCGGACTCTCACCCCATCGTCGCGCGCCGTATCATCAAGGCGAAGGCGAAAGGGGCAAAAATCATTGTCTGCGATCCGCGGCGCATCGAGACCGCGCGCATCGCCGATATTCACGTGCCGCTGAAAAACGGCTCCAATATCGCGTTCCTGAACGCCATGGCGCAGGTGATCATCGCCGAAAACCTGCATGACCGGGCCTTCATCGAGCAGCATACGGAAGCGTTCGAGACCTTCCGCGATCTGGTCGCCACCTATACCCCGGAGTCGGTGGAAGAGACCACCGGCATCAGCGCACAGATGATCCGCGAGACGGCGCGCATGTACGCCAAGGCGCCGACCGCCACCATCCTGTGGGGAATGGGTGTGACCCAATTCTACCAAGGGGTGGAGACCGTCCGTACCCTGACCAGCATCGCGTTGCTGACCGGCAACCTGGGCAAGCCTTACGTCGGTGTCGGCCCGGTACGCGGCCAGAACAACGTGCAGGGGGCCTGTGACATGGGCGCACTGCCCAACACCTTCCCCGGCTACCAGTACGTTAACCAGCCGGAGGTGTTGGAGAAATTCGCCAAGGCCTGGGGCGTCGAGAAACTGAACGATAAGATCGGTTATGCCCTGAGCGAGGTGCCGCACAACATCGAGCACGGTCTGCTGAAGGCGCACTATGTGATGGGCGAAGATCCGCTGCAAACCGAACCGGATCTGGCCACCATTCGCCGCACCTTCGAACAGCTCGATCTGTTGATCGTACAAGATATCTTCATGACCAAGACCGCGGCCATCGCCGACGTGATCTTCCCGGCCACCAGCTGGGGCGAGCATGAAGGGGTCTATACCTCGGCGGATCGCGGCTTCCAGCGTTTCTATAAGGCGGTAGAGCCCGAGGGTGACGTGAAGCGTGACTGGGAGATCATCAGCCTGATGTCAACGGCGATGGGCTACCCGATGCACTACCACAACACCCAGGAGATTTGGGACGAGCTGCGCGAGCTGTGCCCGATCTACTATGGTGCCACGTACGAGAAGATGGCGGATCTGGCCTATGTCCAGTGGCCGTGCCCGACCCTGGATAGCCCCGGCACGCAATATCTGTACCAGGGCGGTAAGTTCGATACGCCGAATGGCAAAGGCCAGTTCTTCACCTGCGAATGGCGTCCGCCGATCGATCGCGTCAGCGACGACTATCCGCTGGTGCTGGCGACGGTACGTGAAGTCGGCCATTACTCCTGCCGCTCCATGACCGGTAACTGTAAGGCGCTGGCCGCGCTGGCCGACGAACCGGGCTACGTTCAGATCAACACCGCAGACGCCAAGACCTTCGGCATCCGCGATCAAGATCTGGTGTGGATCCGCTCACGCCAAGGCAAGGTCATCAGCCGGGCGTCCGTCAGCGAACGTGCCAACCGCGGGGCGGTCTACATGACCTACCAGTGGTGGATCGGCGCCTGTAACGAACTGGTCGCCGAGAACTTGAGTCCGATCACCAAGACGCCGGAATACAAGTACTGCGCCGTCACCCTGGAAGCCATCGCCGATCAAGCGGCGGCGGAAGCCTATGTGGTGCGCGAGTACGACAGCATTAAGCGTCATCTACGCGAAAGCGCAGAGGGTTGACGGGCCGACGGCTCTCAAAACAATAACGCGCCTTTAAATGGCTTATCAACGGGGTACGCGGTGCCGTATCAAACTAACACACCGCGTATCACTTTTGATAATCCCCCCGACGGTGAGGGTCTATGCCCCCCGTCGGCACGATACGGCGCGACACTATAACGATATCGGGAGTAATTGAATGAATCGGTTTGTCATTGCGGATCCCAAGAAATGCATCGGCTGCCGTACCTGCGAAATCGCCTGCGTCATGGCCCATCGGGAAGAGAGCGAGCTGCATAACCTCAGCCGCGACAACTTCACGCCACGCATTCACGTCATCAAGGGAGACAACATCAGCACGGCGATTCTCTGCCGCCAGTGCGAAGATGCCCCCTGTGCCAATGTCTGCCCCAATGGCGCCATCAGCCGTCAACAGGACTTTATCTGCGTTGACCAGGAGAAATGCATCGGTTGTAAGACCTGCGTGGTCGCCTGCCCCTACGGCACCATGGAGGTGGTCACCACGGCGGTGACGCAACGCTATGGCAGCCAAGGGTGCCTCAGCGGCAGCAAGGCCGAGGCCAATAAGTGCGATCTGTGCCACCACCGCGCCAACGGTCCAGCCTGCGTAGAGGCCTGCCCGACCGAGGCGCTGCGCCTGATCGACCGCAATGCCATGCAGGCGCTGATCCAAGAGCGCCGCCAACGCGCCGCCTTCGATAATCTCGGCGATCTGCTGTAATCGCCGCCTCCCCCGCCGCGCGCCGCGTTGCGCGGGGGCGTTCGTCTGGGCGGCTCGCCCGCCACGAAAGCGAGAACTATCCCTCAGATATGACATGCCGCATTGCGTCCCCCGCGGCCCATTTGCGACAATTTATTCACCGTTCGCTTTATTTAACGCGGCGCGATTTGCGTGTAGGCTGCCTGGTTATACGGTAGGGTGCCGCCACCATCGCAAGACCGTCGTCCTCAGCGCGTAGGGCGTAACGCCGCGCTTCCCGCTTATATAGCAACATCGCCAGCCCCGCGGCGCGCTGGCTCGGAGTTATTTTTTTGGAACACAACGCCATCGCACTACGGATAAAAGGAAAGGTTCAGGGCGTCGGTTTTCGCCCCTATGTCTGGCAGATAGCCCACGAGATGGGGCTACATGGCGAGGTCAGCAACGATGCCGGCGGCGTCTGGCTGGTGGTGCGGCTACCGCTGGATCTCGCGGCGCTCTGCCAACGGCTGTATGCCGACTGCCCGCCGCTGGCACGCATCGATAGCATCGAGCCCCAACCTTGGCCGACCTGCCCCGCCGACGGTTTTCGCATCGTCGAAAGTCGCCAGGGAGCCATGGACACCCAGATCGTGCCCGATGCCGCCACCTGCCCGCACTGCCTGGCGGAGATGCGCGATCCGCGCAATCGACGCCATGGCTACCCCTTTATCAATTGCACCCACTGTGGCCCACGCTTCACCATCATCCGCCGCATGCCCTACGATCGGCCCAACACCGCCATGGCCGACTTTCCACTCTGCCCGCGTTGCGCGCGCGAATATGGCGATCCCGCCGATCGCCGCTTTCACGCCCAGCCGACCGCCTGTGCCCTGTGTGGCCCAACGCTGTGGGCCCTGTGAGGCGGGCGGGCAGGCGCGGCGCGACGGTGAGGAGGCTTGGCAGGCCGTCTGCCAGGTACTGGAGAGCGGAGGTATCGTCGCCATCAAGGGATTAGGCGGATTTCACCTCGCCTGCGACGCCAGCGATGCCGCCGCCATCGCCCGCCTACGTACCCGTAAGCAGCGTCCGGCGAAGCCGCTGGCCCTGATGTTGCCGGGAATAGACTGGCTGGCACGCTACTGCCGCACCACGCCGGAGGCGGGACTCGTGGCCCTGTTGAACAGCCCCGCGGCGCCCATCGTCCTGATCCCCGCCTCCGACGCGGTACCGACCGGGGTCGCTCCCGGCCTGGATGAAGTCGGCGTGATGCTGCCCAGCACCCCGCTGCACCATCTGCTGCTGGCACGCCTCGGCCGCCCGCTGGTGATGACCTCCGGCAATGCCAGTGGTCAACCGCCGGCATTGAGCAACGACCAGGCGTTGAGCGATCTGGAGGGCATCGCCGATCTGTGGCTGATGCATAACCGCGACATCGTACAACGCGCCGACGATTCGTTGCTGCGCTACCATCCCGACGGCAGCGAAATGCTACGCCGGGCACGCGGCTATGTGCCGGATACGCTCGATCTCCCCGAGGCCTTTCAGCGGTTGCCCGATGTGGCCGCCGTCGGCGGCGATCTGAAAAATACCTTCTGCCTGCTACACAAGGGGCGCGCCCTACTCAGCCAACACCTCGGTGATTTGGGGGAGGCGCGTATCCAGCAGCAGATGCGCCAAACTTGGCAACTGCTACAACAGATCTACCAATTCACCCCGCAGGCCATCGCCTGCGACCGTCATCCCGGCTATCACAGCCGCCGCCTGGCACAGCAGTTGGCCGAGCAACAGGCGCTGCCGTTGATTGCGGTGCAACATCATCACGCTCATCTGGTCGCCTGCATGGCCGAGCATGGCATCACCCCGCAGCAGACTCCGCTGATCGGCCTGGCACTGGACGGTATCGGTTACGGCGAGGAGGGCGAGTTCTGGGGCGGCGAGTGTCTCCGCGTCGACTACCGTGATTATCACCGGCTGGGTGGGCTGCCGGCGGTGGCGCTGCCCGGTGGAGATCTGGCCGCACGCCAGCCCTGGCGTAACCTACTGGCACAACTGCTGCGTTTCCTCCCCGATTGGCAACGCTACCCGGAGACACACGCCCTCCAGCAGAAGAACTGGCCCCTGCTGGCTAAGGCGATCGAACGGGGACTCAACTGCCCGCCCGCCTCCTCCTGTGGCCGTCTGTTCGACGCGGCGGCGGCGGCGTTAGGCATCTGCCACGAGGCGATCAGCTTCGAGGGTGAGGCGGCCTGCCGCCTGGAGGCACAAGCCTGGCAGGCCTGGCCGCAAGCGACCCCCATCACCCTGCGATTGACCCCTCAAGGCGAGTTGGCGATGGGGGACTTCTGGCACGATTGGCTCAGCTGGCAAGCCCCGCTCCCGCTGCGCGCGCTGGCCTTCCACCGCGCACTGGCCGATGGCCTGGCGGCGCTGCTGCGTCACCATGCCGCGCGGGAAGGGTGCCAAACGCTGGTATTGTCCGGCGGGGTGCTGCACAATCGACTGCTGCGCCAACTGTTGCAGGAGCGCCTGGCGGACTACCGCCTGCTACTCCCCCAACGCCTCCCCGCCGGTGACGGTGCATTGGCGCTCGGCCAGGCGATCATCGCCGCTTATCGCCAAAATGATGCGATCTCCGCCGCTGATGCGCCATCCGGCGAAGAGGAATCGGTGAACTGATGACGCGCATCAAAGTTCAGCCGCCCGCTTTCCCCGAGGATAGGCCGGCACAACAAAAGAAGAACGATCATGCATGAATTATCCCTTTGCCAAAGCGCATTTGACATTATCGAACGCCAGGCGCGCGCCAGCGACGCCCAGCGCGTCACCGCGGTCTGGCTGGACATCGGCGCGCTCTCCTGCATCGAGGAGAGCGCCTTAACCTTCTGTTTTGACATCGTCTGTCGCGGTACGCTAGCCGAGGGCTGCGCGCTGCATATCAACACCATCCCGGCGCAAGCCTGGTGCTGGAGTTGCAGCCAGCCCATCACGGTGACCAGCCATGATGCCGGTTGCCCGCACTGCCAGAGCCATAACCTGCGCGTCGATGACGGCGATAGCATGCAAATCAAACAGATTGAGATTGAGTAACCTTAACGCTCAGGAGACCCCTTATGTGTACCACCTGCGGCTGTGCAGCCGGCGAACTGCATATTGAAGGCGACGAACACCATCACGCCCACGCTCACGACGGGCACGCGCATCGCCATGGTCACCACCATGGTCATCATCATGAGCATGACCATCATCACGACCATGAGGGGCAAGCGTCCGCGCGCGTCGTCAACGTCCACCACCACTACCACCATAATGGTGATGTGCATCACCACTACCACTATGTGTTCGCTACGCCAGAACAGGCGCAGGCGCACGAACACACACATGAACATGAACACGCGCATGAACATGCTCACGATCACGCGCATACACACGCCCATAGCCACGAGCACGAGCACGAGCACGAGCACGAGCACGAGCACGAGCACGAGCACAATAGCGCATTCGTTCCGCATCAACACCACGACGATCTGCACTATGGCCACGGCGAGGCGGGCGCACACGCCCCCGGCATCAGCCAGCGCCGCATGGTGCAGATCGAGCAGGATGTGCTGAGCAAAAACAATACGCTGGCCGAGCATAACCGCGAGCACTTCACTCAGCAGCACATTGCGGCCCTCAACCTGGTCTCCAGCCCGGGATCCGGTAAGACCACACTGCTGACCGAAACCCTGAAACGCATCGCCGATCGTATTCCTTGCGCGGTGATCGAGGGGGATCAACAAACCACCAACGATGCCGAGCGTATCCGCGCCACCGGCGTCAGCGCTATCCAGGTCAACACCGGCAAAGGGTGTCATCTGGATGCACAGATGGTGCATGACGCCATGCATCGCCTGGATCTGCCGGATCACAGCCTGCTGTTTATCGAAAACGTCGGCAACCTGGTGTGCCCGGCCAGCTTCGATCTGGGCGAGCGCCACAAAGTCGCGGTGCTGTCCGTCACCGAAGGTGAAGACAAGCCGCTGAAATATCCGCATATGTTTGCCGCATCCAGCCTGATGATCATCAACAAGATCGATCTGCTGCCCTATCTGCAATTCGATGTCGAGGCCTGCATCGCCAATGCGCGCCGCATCAACCCGCAGATCCAGGTGATCCAACTGTCCGCCAGCCGTGGCGACGGGATGGAGGCTTGGTTGGCTTGGCTGG